>JBGQHM010000023.1:0-33361 GCA_041497995.1 Binatia bacterium
CGTCTGGTACTGGCACATCAAGGGCCCCGGCGAGATCGACCTCGCCGCCGCACTCGGACCGAGCGGCGGTTCGTTGCTCGCCGGCTTGCCGGGGTTTCAGCTCTTCGATTCGCTCGCCGTCGACGCCGCCGGCAACGTGTGTGTCGCTACGTTGGTGAACGGTGGCATCACCATCATCTCACCCGACGGCACGTCGATCGAACACGTGCCAACGCCTGACCCGCTGACGACGAACATCTGCTTCGGTGGACCAGACCTGCGCACCACGTACATCACACTGTCCGGAACGGGTCGGCTAGTTGCGATGCAGTGGCCGCGCCCGGGGTTGCGGCTGAATTACTGATCGTGCTCGTGTTGGTGCTGGTGCTCGTAGAAGAGACCCAAGACCTTTTCCGAGCACGACCACGAACACCAGCACGATTCATCGCCACGGCTCGACGAGGATCTTGGCGTGCTGATCGGGCTTGGCCAGCGTCTCGAACGCGCCGGGGACGCCTTCAACGCCGACGCGGCCGGTGACCAGCGGCGCGACGTCGATCTGTCCCTCGGCGATCGCCTGCAGCGTGCTGGCGAACTCTTCGGGCGTGTAGCCGAGGACGAACTGGATGGCGAGCTCCTTGTTGATCCCGAGCATCGGCTTGATCGAGTCGTCCTCCATGCACACGCCGGCAACGATGACGCGGGCGCCGATCGGCGCGCCGCGCATGATCTGGTGAAGGATGCCCGGTATGCCGACGCACTCGAAGATCACGGCGGGGCGCATGTTGGTGGCTTCGATGAACGCTTCGATGGCCGGCCGCTGTGCCGGGTCGAGGACGAGGTGTGCGCCCATGCGCGTCGCCAGCGCCCGGCGCATCGGCGAGTAGTCAGCGGCGACGATGGGTTCGGCACCCTTCAACTTGAGCGCGGCGATCACCGCCAATCCGACGGGCCCACACCCGATCACTAGTGGCGCGTCGTATTGTTCGAGACGCGCCTTGGCGACGGCGTGTACGCCAACCGCCATCGGCTCGGTGAGCGTCGCATGCTCGGTTGCCAGCCCGTTGGGCACCGGCAGCACCAGGGCCGCCGACAACGTCATCAGCTCACCGTACCCGCCGGGTGCTTCATTCGAGTAGCCCACACCCTCGATGCGCCCACCGCGAAACAACATCGGCATCGACACGACGCGGTCGCCGGGATGCACCGCGCCCGAAGTGCCGGGCCCGTACTCGATCACTTCGGCGCAAAACTCGTGACCCATCACGACATCGCGTGCCAGGTCGAGCACGAAGGGCGCACCGGTCTCCTTCGCCATCTCCACCATCTTGTGGGCGTGCTTGAGTGCGTGGAGATCCGAGCCGCAGATCCCACACGCCAGCGTCTTTACGAGCACCTCGCCCTCAGCGGGGACCGGGTCGGGGATGGTATCAACAATGAGTTCGGAGTTTCGCATTACGGCGGCACGCACGGTGATCCTCCTGTCGGCTCGTCATCCGATGCCTACCGAGAACTCGGCCGGGGTGCAACTCAGCGGGGTTGGAAGATTAAGAGGTATTGGTAGGAGAGTACTGGGGGTTCTTCGACCAGCGTGTAACCAGCAGCGGCCATCTCTTCCACAACCTGTGCGCGCGCGAGCTTGTGACTCGCGGGTGGACCGACAGGCAGATCATTCTTGTGCCAATCGACGATCGCCACACGTCCGCCGCGCGTCAGACAATGCCGCAACCGGCGGAAGTAGTCGCGGCGGCCATCGATGTGATGGTAGGTGTCGACGACCAGCACTAGATCGACGCTGGCCGCCGGCAGACGCGGGTTGTCGGGTGAGGCGAGGATGGGCACCACGTTGGGTGTGTGCTCGTGCTCCGCCCGCTCCCGCAGGCGCGCGACGAGATTTGGCTCCGTGTCGACGGCAAAGACGGTACCATCGCCCCCGACGGCCGCAGATAAGTAGCGGCTAAAGTAGCCGGTGCCCGCGCCAAGATCGGCAACGCGCATGCCGGCATGAAGGCTCAACGCTGCGACCAATGCCTGGGGTTTCTGCCACTCGTCCCGCTTGGGGTCGTCAAAGACCTTGGTCCATCTGGCGACGTCATCGAAAGAGTGATGCGCAGTGGCGTCATCAGCTGGCGGTGGCGCAGCCGGGTCGGGCGCTCGCACGGTTGCGCAAGATGACAGCACGATGGCTGCGGCGGCGCACAGGGTAGGAACTTTGAGGGTGTACCGAAGCAGCGGACGCATGTGTCCGCTGCGCTATATACCCGGCCAGCCGGCCGCACAACGTCTGTATGGGGAGCGGAAGCTCGGTTTGGCGAGCGCCTTGCGAGCCAGGTGCACAGCGGTTACGGTGACTGCTAGCCGCCTGTTGGACTTGGCAGCCCGGAGCGACCAAACGGGAGCGGGCCATAGAAATGACGCCGGCCGCAGGCCCCAGGAGATTAGGAAGTCCGATGGCCAACGTAGTGATGTACACGACCCAGTACTGTCCGTATTGCGTGCAAGCGAAGGCCCTGCTGCGAAACAAGGGCGTAGCGTTCGAGGAAGTCGATGTCGGTGGCGACGACGAGCTCCGCAGCAAGATGATCGAAGCTTCGGGCCGCCGTACTGTGCCTCAGATCTTTATCAATGACAGTCCGATTGGCGGGTTCGAGGAACTCCGTTCTCTGGAGGAAGAAGGCGAGCTCGACCGCCTCCTGGCGGCCTAGGGCCTGCGGCCGGCGTCCTTCTATGGTCCGCTCCCCGATGGGTCGCTATCGGCTGCCAAGTCCACAGGCCGCTAGCTTGCGACGACACCCGACTTGCGCTGCCGAACCCGCCCCACCCCTTGTACTCAAATCAGCTGCGCTTCACGCACCTCGGTTCTCATGGAGTCCATGAAAGTCGACATGCACGCCAACACTGCCGTCGGCCACGCCCCACCCTCTGCAAGCGCGGACAGCGCCATGAGCACTGCGCAACGAACGACGGGATCGGCTTGCTCATGGTCCAATGCCTCTCGGAGTACCGCTCCGCTGGCTTCGATGTCAGCAGTGATACGGCCACCGTCATCACATACAAAGAAACGCGCCATGAAGGCCCCCTTACCGACTCGCCCCCCATCCGGCCATCGCATGCTCACATCAACTCCCCCCGCGAGCCCTTTTTTTGTCGTACCAGAATTCGTCAGCAATCGAGGTGCCCACTCGTCAGTGGTGCTTCGTCAACGGAGAATCGCCCACAGTGAGCATCCGATTGTAGGATTTTGTAGACACCCTCATACTCACTTTGAGTGGTACATCTGATTCCCGGGAAGAGATGCTGATGCGGAAGGACGCTACGCTGATGGAGACGCGTGTATTGACTCGCTGAAGGGACGAAACGAGAATCACTGCGCCGATGAATGAGTGGATTGCAGTCCTTTCCGAAGAGGAGATCAAGCGTGAGCGCGTTAAGGCGCGTGAGATCCGCGAATCACAGTGGTGGAAACGCCGGCGATCCGCAGGGGTGTGCCACTACTGCGGCAACAAGTTCCCCGTGAAGGACCTGACGATGGATCATCTCGTGCCGTTGGTGCGAGGTGGCCGCTCGACCAAGGGCAATCTGGTCCCGGCATGCAAGGAATGCAATACACGCAAGCAGCATCAACTCGCGTTCGAATGGGTAGCCTGAAGTCGGTGCACCGGCTCGGAGACAACCCGACCGCCTCAGTTGGTCGCCGCCCACTCCGCCGCGCGCTATAATCCCTGCGTGCTCGAAAACGACGGTGACGCTTCCGCGTCGGGGCGTGTACCCGATAGTACGGTCGGACTGAGCGAGAAGCTCGACGCCCTGCCGGGACGTCCGGGCGTGTATCTCTTGAAGGACAAGCACGCCAAGGTCATTTACGTCGGCAAGGCGAAGAACCTCCGCTCTCGGGTCCACACATATTTCCGCGGCGGTGACGGGCGCAGCCAAGTACGGTTCCTCATGCAGCGGGTGACCGACCTCGACACACTGGTCACCACCAACGCCAAGGAAGCGCTGATCCTAGAAAACAACCTGATCAAGCAGTACAAGCCGCGCTACAACATCAGGCTCAAGGACGACAAGTCGTACGTCAGTGTCAAGGTGACCACGCAGGACGACTGGCCGCGGATTCTGGTCACGCGGAAGATCGTCAAGGACGGCAGCAAGTACTTCGGTCCGTACGCCTCGGCGTACAGCGTCCGCGAGACCCTCGACACGATCCGCAAGGTCATCCCACTGCGCACCTGCAGCGATGGCGTGTTCCGCAATCGCTCGCGTCCGTGCCTGGAATATCAGATCAAGCGCTGCCTCGGTCCTTGCTGCCTGCCCGTGGATCCGGCCATCTACCAGGAACACTTGCACGAGGCCACGATGTTGCTCGAAGGGAAGAGCCAGCAGCTCGTGCGGCAGCTCGACGAGGAGATGCACCGCGCCGCCGAGGAGTTGCGCTACGAAGACGCTGCGCGCCTGCGCGACAAGATCCGCGCGATCGAGCGCACGCAGGAGCGGCAGCAGGTGGTGTCGCACTGGGGTGAGGATCAGGACGTCTTCGGTCTGTACCGCGAAGGCGGCTTCATCGAGGCCCAGGTGCTCTTCGTGCGCCAAGGCAAGCTGACCGGTAACCAGGCATACAGCTTCCAGGACTTCGAGCTCCCCGATGAAGAGGTGCTGGAGGCGCTTCTCACGCAGTTCTACCAAGGCGATCGCTATGTGCCGGACGAAATCCTGGTGCCCGGAGAGATGGAAGACCGGGACGTGCGCGCCGACTACCTCAGCGAGCGCAAGGGCAAGCGCGTCGACATCCTCCGGCCGCAACGCGGCGACAAGGTGCGCCTGCTGGAAATGGCTGGAGAGAACGCGGCCCACAGCTTCCGCGAGCGGCAAGACGCCGACCGCAACCGCGAGCGCATGAGCGAGGAGCTGCAACGGAAGCTGCATCTGCGCAACGCGCCCAAGCGCATCGAGTGCTTCGACATCTCCAACATCCAAGGCCGGCTGGCCGTCGGGTCGATGGTCACCTTCGACGAAGGGGAAGCCGACAAGAGCCGCTACCGCCGTTTTCGCATCAAGACGGTCCCGGAAGCTGACGATTTCCGCATGATGTACGAAGTGTTGAAACGCCGCTTCACCCGCGCGAAGGAGGAAGCCAGCTATCCGGACCTGCTCGTAGTCGACGGCGGCAAGGGACAGCTCAACGTCGCGCTCGAAGTGCTGCGCGAGCTCGAGATCAACGAGATCGACGCCGTCGGCCTAGCGAAGATGCGCGTCGAGCGCGACCTGCAGGCCGCCGAGATCACGCACAGCGAGGAGCGCGTTTTCCTGCCGGGTCGGAAGAACCCGGTGATCCTCAAACGCAACTCGACGGCGCTCTTCCTGTTGCAACGAGTCCGCGACGAAGCGCACCGTTTCGCGATCACCTATCACCGCCAGCTGCGCAGCAAGGAACGCTTGCGCTCGGCGCTGGACAGCATTCCCGGTATCGGCAGCACGCGGCGCAAGCGACTGCTGAAACACTTCGGCAGCGTACGGCGCATCCGCGAAGCCAGCGTCGAGGCGTTGGCCGAAGTGCCCGGCATCTCGGCCGCCCTCGCCGCAGAGATCAAGAACAGCCTGACCGGATCGCCGGCGGCCCCCACAAACCCCACCGCGACTCACGACGGACCGTAAGGTGCACGCGCTGCCGCCGGCGCTGTCGTCCGCTGTGCGCGCGTCGGTGCACGCCGTGCGCGACGCGCCGCTGTTGGTGAGCGTCGCTGTCGGGCTGTTGCTCGGCGACGCGCTCGCTGGCCAGTGCGACAACTGGGGCACCCTGCCGCTCGCCTTGACAGGCGGTATCGCGACCGGACTGCTCTTTGTTTCGGAGGTCGCGTGGCGGCGCGTGGGTGCGGCCGTCCTCGCACTGATCGTCGGCGCTCTCGCCGCCAACCGAGTCTATACACCGCGCTTCCCACCCGATCACATCGCGCTCGCCGCGATGCGTACGCCGGTTGATATCGAGGCGGTGTTGTCGGCCGATCCCGAAGCACGCGGCGACCGCACCCGCCTGTGGTTGCGCACCGAGCAGATCGATGAAGGCCACGGTTGGCGGCCGACGCAGGGAACTGTTCTGTTGACGACCCGGCACGTGCAGCACCCGTGGTCTGCCGGCGATCGACTGCGCGGCACGATATCGCTGCGCCGGCCGCGTAATTTCGGAAACCCCGGCGAGTTCGACTACGTCGCCTACCTGGCGCGCCAGGATGTCTACGTTACTGCGTTCGCGGAAGACGATACGGAGCTCGTTCGACTCGACCACGTTGGCAGCGGCATCGCCGACTGGTTCGCCCGCTGGCGCCACGGCGTGGGCGCTCTGGTTCATCAGAGTGTCGCGGAGCCCCAAGCCAGCGTTCTCAGCGCCTTGGTCATCGGCACTTCCGCCGCGCTCCCTACCGACTTGCGTGCAGCGTTCAACCGGGCCGGCGTCAGCCATGTCCTCTCGGTATCCGGTCTGCACGTCGGTCTGGTTGCCGCGGTGGCGTACGCCCTGTTCCGCTGGCTACTGGCGCGCAGTCGATGGTTGTTGCTCAGCGCCAACGTACCGAAGCTAGCCGCCGCCCTGTCGATAGTGCCCGTGCTGCTGTACGCCGGCATTGCCGGGAGCAACGTCGCGACACTGCGGTCGGTGCTGATGATCGTGGTGTTCGTTGCCGCGGTGGTCGTCGACCGGGAGCGCCACCTCATCGCCAGCCTGGCCGCCGCTGCTATCGTCATCCTCGTCACTTCGCCCGGCAGCTCCTTAGACATTTCCTTCGAGTTGTCATTCGTGGCGGTGCTCGGCTTGGTGCTGGCGATGGAGCGCTTCTGGCCGTGGTGGACACAATGGGAAGAGGCGCACCTGCTGCGCCTGCGGGGTTGGCGCGGCCGGGTGTGGCGCTGGCTGGCGGTGTACGCAGCCGTGTCACTCAGCGCACTCGCCGCCACCACGCCACTGACCGCTCTCCACTTCAACCAGCTGTCGTTCATCGCCGTCCTCGCCAACGCCCTCGTCGTACCGCTGCTCGGATCACTCGCCGTCGCTCTCGGACTATTGGGAGCGCTCCTCTTTCTGGTGTCGGAGACGCTCGCGTGGCTATGCATGTCGCTCGCGGGTCCGGTCGTGCAGGTGGGACTCTGGCTCGTACAGTTCTTTGCCGCGTGGCCGTATGCCGCCGTACGAGTGGTCACGCCGACCGCGTTCGAGCTGCTGGTGATGTATGCCGCCTTGCTGGTGCTGGTGCAGCTCGCCGGTCGGACGCGCGTGGCGCTCTTGAGTGTGCTGGTGCTGATTGGGCTGGCAGACGGCGCGTGGTGGTACGCCGATCGCTATCATCGAAACGACCTGCGGCTCACCTTCCTCAGCGTCGGGCAAGGCGACGCAGCGGTCATCGAGCTACCGGGCGCCGAGGTCATGGTCATCGACGGTGGCGGGTTGGGCGGCGACAGCTTCGATGTCGGCGAGCGTGTCATCGCGCCGTTTCTCTGGAGCCGCAAGATCGCCCACGTCGACTACCTGGTACTCAGTCATCCCGACCACGACCACTACGGCGGGCTCGCCTTCGTCGCTGCACAGTTCTCACCGCGTGAGTTCTGGTCGAACGGCGCCGGCGCCGACTCGGATGGCTTCGCTCAACTCGAGCAGCGCTTGCTCGACAGCGGCGTACAACAGCGAGTGCTGCATCGCGGCGACGTGCAGCGTATCGGTAGCGTCGACGTGCTCGTGCACTCGCCACGGATGGACCGTGACGGATTGAGAGGAAACGACCAGTCGCTCGTGTTGAGCCTGAGGTTTGGGGGAACCCGCGTCCTCTTTCCGGGCGACATCGAAATCCCGGCGGAAGACGATCTAGTCGCCAGCGCCGACGGCGAGCTCGCCAGCGCCGTCCTCAAGGTGCCGCATCATGGCAGTCACACGTCGAGCAGTTCCGGTTTTATCGACGCGGTCGCGCCGCAGCTCGCCGTCGTGTCAGCCGGCTTCGAGAACCGCTTCGGCTTTCCGCACCCCGACGTGCTGCAGCGCTATGGCGCCCGGAACTGCACGCTGGCACGCACCGATCTTGACGGCGCGATAGCGATCCGCGTCCGCTCAAACGGTGCAATTGATCTGCAACGCTTCCGCGACGTATCACGTGGTGCGGCAGGCCCAGATCACCGTTGACTCTCCAGGCAGCCAGGGCTAAGCGTCGTGAATGGGGGCTGCGACGAATCCCAGCTTCAAGGAGATGATGAATGAGGTGGTGGCCTATGGCAGCTGCTGCGAGTGCGGGAGCTGCGTGTTGGTCTGCCCCCACAACGTCATCGACTACATCGACAGCAAACCCAAGCAAGTGGCGAAAGCAACCAACCCGTTCGACTACTGCGGCATCAGCGAGGGCATCGGCTGCGACTGCTGCGCCCAGGTGTGCCCACGACTCGGCGAGCGCGAGCATCACATGACCGGCCGTGTGTTTCCCGACAACGGCGCCTATCGCGGCGGCTTCGGCGTCTACCGCCGCGTGGTGGCGGCGCGCTGTAAGGATCCGGAGATCCTGGCGCGCTGTGAAGATGGCGGCGTGGTGACAACGATTCTCTGCTGGGGTCTGCGCAATGGGACGTTCGACGGCGCCGTGGTTTCTGCGACGGATCCTGACAAGCCGTGCCAACCTCTGCCGAAAGTGGTGACCACAGTCGACGACGCGATTCGCAGCGCCAGCTCGTGGTACACCTACTGCCCGAACAACCTCGCCCTTGCCGATGCGGAGAAGCTCGGGCTGACGAAAGTCGCCTTCGTCGGCGTGCCGTGCCAGATCACCCCTGTCCGCAAGATGCAGCTCGTCGATCCGGGCTTCCTCACGAATGGCCGCAAGAAGGACAAGATCATTGATAAGCAGCGCGGCTTCCTGAAGGGGTACGGCGAGCGCGTCGCGCTGAACATCGGGCTGCTGTGCAGCGAGGTGTTCAGCTTCAATGAGCTGATGGTCGATCACATCGAAGGCCAGATGGGCATCCCGCTCTCGGAGATCCGCCAGTTCAACGTGAAGGGCAAGGTGCAGGTCTTCAAGAAGGACGGCGAGCTGGTCGAGATCAACTTGCGGCAAGCGCAAGAGTATGCGCGGCCGGAGTGTCACCACTGCGGCGATTTCTCCGCCGAACTCGCGGACATCTCCTGCGGCGGCGTCGGCGCCACCAACTGCACGGTCACCGTGCTGCGCACAGAGAAGGGTGAGCAGGTCTTCGATGCGATGGTGCGTGAGGGCTTGCTCGACGTGCGACCGATCGAAGAGTTCGAAACGTCAATGAAGGTTTTCCTCCGCTTGGCGCGCAAACAGCGCGAGCGGGTGCCGGTGCCGCCGGGGCACACGGATGCGTGGACCCGGCCGGCAGGCTTCGGCGCCCGCTGAGTCTCAAGGTCCCCTACCATGACACAGAGTCCCGCTCATCGATTTCCCGATACACTCGACAAATTCCCCCCGCACTACCTGGAGCAGCTCATCGAGAGCTCTCCAGACATCGTCATCGCCGTCGACCGCGCGGGGATGATCGTCTTTTACAATGATGGGGCGGAGAAGAACCTGGGGTACACCGCCGCCGAAATTCTCGGTCGGCCGGTGACCGAGCTGTACCCGACACTCGCGGAAGCCCGTCGCGTCATGGAGGCCATGCGCAGCGAACACTGGGGTGGCCCGGGAAAGATCAAGAGCTTCGAGACAGTCTTCACGGACCGTTGGGGGCAGCTCCTGCCGGTCGCCATCTCCGGGTCCATCTTGTACGACAACGCCGGTCTCGAAATCGGCTCCATCGGCTTTGCCAAGGACCTGCGTGAGATCCGACGCACCGACCGGCTCGCCACGCTGGGTGAGGTGGCGGTGGCGGTGTGCCACGAGATCAACAACCCACTCGAGGTGATCCTCAACCAGGTGGAGCTCCTAGACGGCTACGTGCGCGACTCGGCATCGGACGAGCGCGCGGTGGTCGAGGAGGAACGCATCGAAGCGGTGCGCCGCGAGGTCGGGAAGATTCAGGCGATCATCAATCGCTTGGTCGTCATGGCTCGCGGCGGCTCATACGGAACGCGCGAGTACCACGCCGGGACGCAAATGACCGACCTGGCTCCACGCCCCGCCAACCGACCGCGCCGCACGTTGGCCGGGTTGCGCGTCTTGGTAGTCGACGACGATCTGGGCGTGTGTCAGTCGGTGCGCGACCTGCTTGCCGAAGAAGGCTGCGACGTCATCACCGCCAACGGTGGCTTGGAGGCGTTGAAGATCCTCGACCAAACCAACGTCGACGTCATCGTCAGCGATGTGGTGATGCCCGATCTCGACGGCTACGACCTCTTCATGGAAGTGAAGCGGCGCGGCACGACTCCCGTGCTGCTGATGACGGGCTACTATTACGACCGCGACCACGTCATCAAGCGCAGCCGGCTCGAAGGCCTGGAAGGCGTTCTGTTCAAGAAGCCGGTTGATCCGGAACGGCTGAAGGCGTTGATTCGGGAACTGTGCCAGCTCCCGGCGCCGCAGGCTGCCGCCCCGTCGTAGGTGCGGGCGCTGCTGGTGTGCGGCGTGCTGCGCGCGGCGTGCCCGATACAGTTGGGTTACGTCCCGGCGTCGCTGTAGACGCGGGAGCCAACCACAACTCAAACTCGCCGCCGTCGTTCTGAATGATAACCCGCTCCGCCTCGATGCGCTGTAGTCGACCCAAGCCCGGCACGTCCTCGCCGACACGGTACAGCGCATGGATCCCGGACGGCGCCTCCACCACCGCGAATGATTCGGGCTCGCCCACGGCTACACCGGCGAGGCGGTACCCAGGCGGTGCCTTCAGAACTGTGGGCGCTGGCGTAGCGGTGATCGTCGCCGTCGCGGCCGGCACCGCCACGGTCGGATGTGCCGGCTCGAGATCCTGCAGGCGACCCCATAGCCAGTACCCTGACGCCACAATTAGCGCCAGCAGCAACAGCATCACGGCGAGCGCGAGGCGTTGCGACGTCATGTCAGATCCCGTCCGCCGCTGTGCTGCAACCGCCTCGAGCTGGGGTTGCCCCACGCGCAGTCCTTCGGTTAGAACCGGTGCGTGCTGACGGTTCGATGACTGGCAAGGAATCTTCGGTAACGGCGGCGCACCAGGCAGAACCGGCGGCCACGGCCTCGCCGCTCTTGATTGTTGGATATTGGAGTGTCGTGATTGCCTGGATGGCGGTCATTTCACTCATGTCGACCGATCCTTTCTCCGCCGCGAACACCAACCATTACATCGACCCGGTACTGCGCTTCTTTTTTCCGCACCTGCGCCCCGCCGACTTCATCCTCGCGCACACGATCATTCGCAAGACAGCACACTTCACGGAGTTCTTCATCCTGGGCAGCCTGCTGTACTGGGCCTGCCGGCGCGGGCGGGTGCCGCGCTGGCGTGCCTGGTGGATGGTGCAGGCGCTGGCGATGGCGATGCTCTACTCGCTGGTCGATGAGCTGCATCAAGCGTTCGTCCCCAGTCGCACATCGTCGTTGCTCGACAGCGGTGTCGACTCCCTCGGGGCCGGGGTCAGCCAGCTGTTCATTTACCTCCGTCACGCCACCGTCAGCCGCTTCGGCCTCCTGCATTGATCGCACGGAGGCGGAAATAGAGCACAGCGCCGCCAACCACAACAGCCCCCGTTGGAGCGCCGGTGCGCAGCACCGGGCCCGCCAAGTCTGGACAGAAGCAACCGTCTATGCTCTCTCATGCGGCGGCGGAGATTGCAGAGCATGGTGGTTGGGAAACGACAACGCAAACAAGCCGCACGCATGGGCATCCTGTTGCAGGTCGAACGCGGCCTGTGGCGCGCAGGCCTGACGCGGATCGCTGGCGTCGACGAGGTCGGCGTCGGGCCGCTCGCTGGCCCCGTGGTGGCCGCCGCGGTCATCGTCTCCCCTGACATGAAGCTGCGCGGTGTCGACGATTCCAAATTGCTCACCGCCGCGCTGCGCGAAGAGCTGGCAGCGAAGATCCAGGAGTGTGCACTGGGTGTGGGCCTCGGCATCGTCGAGGTCGCCGATATTGATCGGCTCAACATCTATCACGCGGCGCTCGAAGCGATGCGGCGCGCCGTCGAAGCCTTGCCCGTGCCGCCCGACCATGTCGTCGTCGATGCGCGTCAGATTCCCAACCTGACTATGCCGCAGACGCCGCTGATCGACGGCGACGCCCGCTGTTACTCGGTCGCGGCCGCTTCCATCGTCGCGAAGGTCGCGCGTGATCGTCTGATGCGCGCGCTGCACGAGATCTATCCACAGTACGGCTTTCGCGAGAACATGGGTTATGGGACACCGAGACATCTCGCTGCCATCGACCAGTACGGACCGTCGCCGGTGCATCGCCGTTCGTTTGCGCCCGTACGCGAGCTTCGGCTCCCAGGGATGTGAGCCGGACGATGGCGCTTAGCGCGCCGCCACGTGGTTGACGAGCTCCAGCGCTTCTAACGTACCGACTTCGTCGACGACGAGATCGGCGCCTGAGGCCAGCAGCGCCGCGCGCGCCGTCGAGGTGAGCACCGCCATTGCCAGCATGCCGCTCCGCTTCGCCGCTTCGATGCCGTGGACGGAGTCCTCGATGACGGCGCAGTGGGCTGGCGCGACGCCGAGACGATCTGCCGCGCGCAGAAACACTTCCGGGTGCGGCTTGCCTTCGGCGACGTCCTCCGACGCCACTATCGCATCGACGGCATTGCGCACACCGATCGTGTCGATGAGCAACGACACGTTCTCGCGCGGTCCACTGGAGGCGATGGCAACGGAGGCGCCAAGCGCGTGCAACTCGAGGAGCAGTGTCGATGCACCGGAGTAGATGCGGACCGCTCCGTGGCGAACGAGCGCCCGGTAGAGCGTCTCTTGCGGTCCGCCAACACTTCCAGACGCTCTGGCGTGATCTCCCGCACCCCGCTCGCCCCGAGCCAAATTGGGACGATGCTGGCGTTGCGCTGGCCGAAAGTTTGTTGAAAGAGCGCCGCCGAAAAGGGCGCGCCCACTTCGTCACCGAGCTGTTGCCACGCTCGGCGGTGCGCATCGGCACTGTCAACCAGCACCCCATCCATATCGAAGATCACTCCGACCGCGGTGTGCATGCGCTGCACGCTAGGCAAGCACATGTGTGGATTCAAGCCCGCAGACGGCAAGCTTCTCACCTTTCGGATGCTCGCCGGCCGGCTATAATCCAACCCTGGAGGACGCGTGCATGCCGATCGAAATCACCATGCCGAGGCTCAGTGACACCATGGAGGAGGGCACTATCCTGCGGTGGCTCAAACGCGTCGGCGAGACGGTCGCCAAAGGTGAGATCTTGGCGGAAGTCGAGACCGACAAAGCGGACATGGAGCTCGAGGCGGAACAGAGCGGAACATTGAGTGAGATTCGGATCAAGGAAGGCGATGCAGCCAGTGTCGGTGCGGTAATCGCGGTCCTCAATGACGGGAGCGCGGCGGCAACTCCACCGGCTGCTGCGGAGCCGGCACCGTCAAGAGCTGCTGCACCTGTCAGCCCACCACCACCAAAACGTCCGGGGGTACCACCACCACCGTCGAAGGCAGCCAAGGCCACTCCTCCTCCACCGGCTCCGCCGGCTGCTGCTCGTGCACGCCCGGCGGCGCCGGCCGCGAGCGCAGCACCGCCGCCTCCGCCTGCGGCAAAGTGGACGCCGCGGGTCGCCGCCGATGCGCCGAGCGGACGTCACGAGGAATCCAAGCTGCGGCTCGCCGTGGCCAAGCAGATGACCGCGGCGAAACGTGATGTGCCACACTTCTACGTCACGGCGGAGATCGACATGTCCGACGCTGCTCGCCTGCGGGATACGCTGGCGACTGGCGACGCTGTTCCGGAACGCATCACCTACACCCACCTCATCATCCGCGCACTCGCGTTGACCCTGCAGCGCCATCCCCGAGTGAACGCGTCGTGGGCAGACGGCGGCATCACCTACCACGACGACATCAACATCGGCATCGCCGTCGCGGTCGACGATGGCCTGGTGGCGCCGGTGCTACGCGGCTGTCAGAACCTGTCTTTGCGGCAGATCGCCCGTGCGACAACCGAGCTGGTCAGCAAAGCGCAGGCCGGTCGGTTCGGCGGCGACGAGCTGACGGGCGGCACGTTCAGCGTGTCGAACATGGGGATGCTCGACATCGAGGAATTCAGCGCCGTGATCATCCCACCGCAGGCTGCGATCCTTGCCGTTGGCTCGATCAAAGACCGTCCCGTTGTACGCAACGGTCACCTGGCGATCGCCAAAACGATGCGCGCAACGCTATCCGTCGACCACCGCGTGCTCAACGGCGTCGAGGCCGGCCGCTTTCTGGAAGACCTGAAGAGTGTCTTGGAGAAGCCCGTTCTGTTGGTGATGGGAGCCGAGTAGGCCTGCGGCCGGCGTCATTTCTATGGCCCGCTCCCGTTGGTCGCTCCGGGCTGCCAGGTCCGGCAGGCGCTAGTGCAACACCAAGTCGGGCAGACGCACGGGCGTAACACTCGCGAAGCGCTGCATCCGGCGGATGACCTTGTTGGCCTCCGTGAGCAAGGCGCGGCGCAGCCCAGGCTTGTGGGTCCGCGCGCACCAATCGCGCAACGCCTGTAGGTCGCGCAGAAGTTCTTCCATCTCCGTTACGTGCCGGCGCAGCCGCCGATCCTGCTTGGCGTGAGCAATCGCCGCGGTCCAACGAGTCAGCTGACTGTCGATGACGTTCACCGCGAGGTCGATCGAGACAGTGTCCTGGATCGGACGCGGTCTGGCTGCCGGCACCATGGGCTCGCTGCGACGCACGACGGGCGCCGGGGCGGCGTGCTTCTCGCCGAAGCCGAGCTTGCGCAGAATCCCGGTCACCAAGCCAATGATGCGCACATCCTTGCCGCGCACGATTAGCGGGAGCATCTCGGCATTGGCCGGCTGCAGGCGAACCTGACCGTCGGCCTCGCAGAAATACTTCTTCACCGTCACACATCCATCGACCTCTGCTACCACCGTCTGGCCATTGTCGGCAGTCGCGCGCGGTTCGACGATGAGATAGTCGCCGTTGTGGATCCCCTCGTCGATCATCGAGTTACCCTGCACGCGCAGGGCGAACACCGATTTGCCTCCCCACAACGTCGTCGGGACGGTGAGCGTCTCGTCGACGGCAAACGCCTGGTACGGCTCGCCCGCCGCCACCACGCCCAGCAACGGGATCTCATCCATCTGGCAAACCTCGAACTCGTTGTCTTCCGCCATCGCCCACGCGCTCAGCCCAGACTGCATCTTCGTTCTCCTTTCGCCCTCGACAGACGGTATCCGAATAAAAGGCGAAAATCAATCGGGGCAGTTCAAGCGGGCGCTGTCCGCTGACGCTTTCTCATCCAGGGGCTTTGCCCAAGAAGGCTGGTCAGCAGGCGTCACGAGTCTTTCTGGGCAAAGCCTCATCCAGGAGTCTCTTCGTGCGCCCGAGTCGGCTCACGAGGCAGGTGGTCTCGTTCGACGCCGTCTCACGGCGACTCGAACTCGCTGCGCAACACGCCCATCATCAACATGTTCAGCGGCAAACCGTGCCGCAGCCGGTGCTCCCGCAGGAGGCCCTCGTGGACGAAGCCGCACTTCTCGAAGCAGCGATGCGCGCGCAGATTGTCTTCGTCGGTGATGAGGTAGACGCGCCGGCAGCCAAGTTGGTCGAACGCGTAGCGCAGCGCCGTGCGGATCGCGTCGACCCCGTAGCCACGACTCCAGTACGCCTTGTCGCCGATGGTGATGCCGAGCTCGGCCCGACCATGTGGGTGAATGTCGACGAGTCCGAGATCGCCGATGGGATGCCCGTCCAGCGTCTCGATGCAAAATCGCAGTTGGCGGGGATCATCACGCATGCGGTGATAGCGCTCGCGATGCGACTCAAGCGTCTGCGCGCTGGGCGGGTCCTCCGATAAATGCGTCCAGTGACGCACCTCCGGGTCGCCAAACCACCGGGCTAGTAGCTCGACGTCGCGCTCTTCCAACGGGCGCAGGCGTATTTTGTGACCATCGAGAACCCGGTTGGCAATCATGCGGCACCGTTCATCGTGTTCATAATCGAAGCAGAGCGGTACCTGCCGCCAACGCATCGTCCCATGGAGCACATTCGCGCACCGTCGCCATATCCTTCACAGGTACGGGTGGACTGGTGTGCGGCTGCAGCACGAGTTGCCACCACCCCACGTCGTGCCACGCGCCGAGCTTGTAGCCGATCTTGCGATAGACGCCGATGGCTTGAAAGCCCATCGCTTCGTGGAGACCAACGCTGGCAGCGTTGGGCAGGGTAATACCAGCCTGCGCGTTGTAGAAACCCTGGAGCACCAACAGGCGGACGAGTGCGCTGTACAGCCCGCGGCCGACGCCGCGACGATGGATGCGCTCGTGGATGTAGACCGACACATCGACCGACCACTGATACGCAGGCCGGACGCGGTACTTCCCGGCGTACGCATAGCCGATCACCTCGCCATCGTGCTCACACACTAGCCACGGCCAATGCGTCAGGGTGTCGACAATCCGCTGGCGTATCTCGGCGACCCTCGGCGGGTCCAATTCAAAGGAGATCACCGTGTCTTGCACGATCGGCGCATAGATGCGTTGCACGCCTTCCGCGTCGTGCGCGGTCGCCAGTCGGATCACCGCGGCCATGCTTCACCTCCTGCCAGAATGGCAGCCGCGTTGCGAGGGCTCACCGGCCTTGTCTGAGCGACGACACTCATAGTAACTCCATCCGTGTGGTCTGGTACTTCGCTTACGGCTCGAACATGCAGACCGCCACGTTGTGCGGGCGGCGTGGAATTCAGTTCCATCGCGCCCAGCCGGGCCTCGCGCGTGGGTGGCGACTGGTACTCGACAAGCCGGGGCTGATTCCGACAAGCGGATCGTTCGCCAACATCGTTGCGGATCCCGACGTCGACGTCTGGGGCGTGCTCTATCAGATCGCCGCGGCGGACATCGAACACATCGACCTGACCGAAGGCGTTTTGATCGGCAACTACGCGCGTATCGAGGTTCCGGTATGGCCGGCCGGGTCAGATGCACCCATCAACGCGTTCACACTCACATCGGGTCGGCGCGAGCCCGACTTGCAGCCGTCGACGCGCTATATGAGTCTCCTCATTGCCGGCGCCGAGGAACACGGACTCCCATCCGATTGGGTCGCGTATCTGCGAAGCATCTCCACCCAACCGGAGACTGCAGAGGCCACCCAGGCGCGAGGCTTCATCGACGAGGCGCTGCTGCGGCGCAAATAGTGATAGTGGCCACAGCCGGCGCCGGCGCGTCAGAGCCGCTCGTTGGGTCTGCCTGCGCCTACCGTTTCGCTGACCAAAGGTGAGCTGGCGATGCGATCGTACTCGCCGCGCGCCGCGGCGGCGCGGATCAGCAGCAGGCCCTTCAAGCCGCGCCACGACTCGCGCAGTGGGTGCACCCTCCGTGTGCCGACGTAATGCCAGGTGACCGGCACCTCGATGCTGCGCGCGCCCAGCCGCCGTGCCACGAAGAGCAGCTCCGCATCGAAGCCCGCCGTCACCGCTGCGCCACTCGCCTGCTGGACCCCGGGTCGAAAGATCAAGAGCCGGTCGCAGACGGCGCGCGCCACCTCGGTCTTCAAACTCTTGAAACCGCACTGCGTGTCGGTGACGTCGCCGAGGTCGAGGATCAGGCGCCGCAGCATGATGAAGCCCGTGGCCATCAGCCGACGCACCAGCGGCGCGCCGGCGCGGTGGCCCATGCGTGAACCGACGATGACGTCGTAGCTCTGCCGGAAATACGGTCGCAGCTTGTCGAGCTCCTCGAGCGGCGTGGCCTGGTCCATATCGGTGAACAACACGTAGGCGCCGCGCGCTGCCATGATGCCGGCGATGACCGCACCGGCCTTGCCACGGTGCGGTTCCGCCAACAAGTGCAGCTTGGGCTGCGTCGCCGCCAGCGATGTCACCAGCTGCCGACTCGCATCAGCCGACCCGTCGTCGACGACGAGGACTTCGAGAATGTCGTCGGTCTCCCGGGCGTACGCCGCGACATGCGCGAGGCAGCCTGCCTGGAGGTTTGCCTCCTCGTTGTAGCAAGGGATGACGAGGGAAACGGTGGGTCCGCGCGCGCCGTTCACCGACGGATCATAGCAAGGAGGCGCGTGGTGGGCTATCGGCGCCGGCATGTCGGAGCGCACCGCCGTGCGCCTTCTGCTTCTGGTCTTGCCGCCTACATGAAGGTCGGTTGCCGCGGTTCCTTGCCGAACAGCTCGTCCTTGCGTGCAATCAGATCCTGCGCGGTGAACGCGGCGTTTGGTTTGCTGATCTGGTTGACCTGATGCCAGCCCTTCACCGACGCGACCTCGCCACCCCACACGATGAAGCCCTGCCCATTGAGATCACCCGCCTGCTCGCTGGCGAGGAAGACCACGAGTTGCGCCGGCCACGCCGGGTTGAAGACGTCGAAGCCACTCTCCGGCTTGGCGAACATGTCGTGGTTGGGCATGGTATCGGTCATCCGCGTGCGCGCTCGCGGGGCGATGAAGTTGGCGGTCACGCCGTACTTGCCCATCTCCCGCGCAATGCTGATGGTCAGCGCCGCAATCGCCGCCTTGGCCATCGCATAGTTGCTGTTGCCGGCCGAGCCCATCAGGCCGGCTTCCGATGAAGTGTTGATGACGCGGCCGTAGACGCTCCCTGACTGCTTCGCGGCCTCGCGCCAGCGCACGCACGCATGGCGGGTCATGGAGAAGTGGCCCTTGCAGTGTACGCGGAGAACCAGGTCGAACTCGTCCTCCGCCATGTTGAAGTTCATGCGGTCGCGCAGCACGCCGGCGTTGTTCACGAGGATGTCGAGCTTGCCATACGTGTCGTACGCCTGATCGACGGTGCGCCGGGCGCCGTCCCAACTGGCGATGTCGTCGTAGTTGGCAACTGCTTCGCCGCCGGCCGCCTTGATCTCGTTGACCACCTGCTGCGCCGGCGACTGGTCCTTACCCTCGCCAGACACCGACGTGCCGATGTCATTGACGATCACTGTGGCACCCTCTGCCGCCAGCGCGAGCGCTTCTTCCCGGCCGAGACCGCGACCCGCACCCGTAACGATTGCCACCTTTCCTACCAGTAGCGCCATGTGGTTCTTCTCCTGTGTGAGTGAGTGTCGAGTAGTAGGGCGGACGCTCAGAGTCAATCGTCGCAGGGCACGAAAAAAGGGGCGCAGTTTCCTGCGCCCCTCGATGATTGATCCGGTGCGGCGTCGACGCGGCTACTACAGCCCCATGGCGCGGTCCGCCGCTTCCGGGTCGAGGTCCTCGAACTGGATGATCTCCAGCTTCTCAAACGCCGCGCGCACATGTGGCGTCAGCAAGCCCAGCCGTTTGATGTTCGGGACCACGCGCGCAAACAGCGCCTGACGGAACATCTTCATCACCGGCGAGGTGAGCACAATGTCCCGCACCTCGGTGGCGTCGAATCCAAAGTAGTTGGAGACTTCCTCAGCGAGCAGGCGGTCGCGCATCAGCTCGCACGCCTCGATGACGAAGTCCTCGCGATCGCGGCGCTCGTTCGCCGGCATGTCGATGTAGTAGTCCTTCAACGAGATGACCCCGAAGGCGACGTGGCGCGACTCGTCCTTCATGACGTAGTGCACCAGGTCCTTCACCAGCGGCTCTTGCGCCAGCTGGTACATGTTCGCGAAGGCGGCCATGGCGAGGCCTTCGACGAGGATCTGCATGCCCAGGTATTTGAAGTCCCAGCGCTGGTCGCAGATGATGATATCGAGGAGCTTCTTCAGGTTCGGGTTGATCGCCCATTCCCATTCGAGCTTGTCGCGCAGGTAGCGGCTGAACACCTCGACGTGACGCGCCTCGTCCATGGTCTGCGTGGCGGCGTAGTACTTGGCGTCCATCCACGGCACCGCGCCGGTCAGCTGCGAGGCGACGATGAGCGCGCCCTGCTCGCCGTGCATGAACTGCGACAGCTGCCAGGAGATCATGGCGTGGCGGAAACGCGCCTCACCTTTGGCGTCGAGCTTCTTGTACGGGCCGTAGTCTTCGAGCGGGTTGTAGGACTGGGGAATGATCTGGCCCTCGGGGTCGACCTGCGTCTCCCACTTGAGCTGCAACGTGCCGTTCCACTGCTCGCGCTTGGCCTTCTCGTAGAGGTCGCGCAGGCCGGCCTTCACGCTGCCGTAGTTCCAAGCGTAGGTGGTGTCGAAGGACGTGAGGATGGTTTCGAGCTCCGCATCGATCCGGTCGACGGGTTTTCCATCGGGGAGAACGGCTGCCATGGCCATGCTTCCTGCTCCTTTCCCGGTCCCTGCCGGGGGCTACTGAGTCAGATGGCGCCCAGAGTATGCGGCGACCGGGTCCTAGTCAACCCGAATGTGACGTCGAGTTCATATTTTTGTGCAGGCGGTTTGCGCGTGTGGTAGCATCGCGATCCCATGCAACGCGCGGTCAAACCCAAGCTCCCGACTCGTCTACGCACCCCACAGCAAGCCCGCAGCCGGCGCACGCGCGAGCAGATCCTCACGGCCGCGGTGGCCTGCTTCGAGACGCGCGGCTACGAGGAGACCACTACGGCGGAGATCGCCCGGCGCGCGCGCATCGCCGTGGGGACGTTCTACCTCTACTTCAAGGACAAGCGCTCCATCCTCCTCGAGCTCCTCGACGGCACCATCAACGAGATCGCCAACTACGTTGTCCAGAACTTGCAGCCTGACGCCTGGCGACACGCCGACCCGCGAGCCAGCGTGCGCAGCATGATCGACGCGCTGTTCCACACCCGCACGATCAACCCCGGTCTGCAGCGCATTCTGTGGGAGCGCTACTTCAAGGACCCGCAGTTCCGCGCCGCCGTCCAAGCCATCGAGCAGCGCATCCGTGCCGCGATGCTCGACTTGTTTTCGGCGTTGGAGGCAGACGGGCGCCTACGCATCACCGATCACGTTGCCGCAGCGTTCGTGGTCTACTCGGCCATCGAGTGGACGGCATCGCGCCTAGTGCTCGGGGGTGCCGGCACGGAGATCGGCCCGGCGGTGGAAGCAGCGTCCGAGATGGTCTCGCGCTTCCTGTTCCACGACTGAGGCATTGGGCGAAGCACTTCGTCGTAGTCGTTAGATACTGATCCGCAGTGTGCGCAAATTGACAAATCTGTAGGGATTCTCAAAGCTCGCTGTGTAAATCCGTGTCGGAGGCACGCTTGCTCGAGCCAGAGGAAGACTCCACCGTGCAGCGGGATCGCGTGACAGCTGGCGCGGCGACAACCCGGCGTGACGCATTCGTCGGGCGCCAAGATGTACTGTGCGTTCTGCAGGCGGCCCTCGCGGATGCGCTGAACGGGCGCGGGCGTGTTGTGTTGCTCACCGGTGAACCGGGGATCGGCAAGACGCGCACGGCGTCAGAGTTCGCGGAACAAGCGCGCGGTGCCGGCGCCTGCGTGCTGTGGGGTGTGTGCTACGACGGCGAGTGGGCGCCGCCCTTCGGGCCGTTTGCCGAGGCCATCGCGGCATATGCCCGCCAAGCCGAATCCGACACGTTGCGCGACGCGCTAGGCTTTGGCGCCTCGTCGATCGCGCGCGTTATCCCCGCTGTCCGCGAGCGCTTGCCCGACGTGCCCGAGCCGTCATCGCTGCAACCCGATGAAGAGCGCTTCCGATTGCTCGATGCCGTCAGCCAGTTCCTGATCGCTGTCGCCGGCCGTACACCGCTGATCCTGGTCCTCGACGATCTGCACTGGGCCGACAAGGGTAGCATCGCCATGCTGCGCCACGTCGCCCGCTTCGCCCCACAGCATCGTGTGCTGTTGCTCGGTACCTACCGCGATGCTGAGCTGGATGCGCTGCATCCCCTGACTGACGCGCTGGGCGCGCTGTACCGCGAGACGACCTGCGAGCGCATCCTGCTGAAGGGCCTCGACGCGGCGGATGTGGCGCAGCTCATTGCAGACAGCCAGGTGCCGGCCGAGCGGCGCGACACGGTCGCGGATGCCATCAACGCGGTCACGAACGGTAATCCGTTCTTCGTTCGTGAGGTCCTGCATTACTTGGTCGAGGAGCGACAACTCGCAGGTGCGTGGACGGATGGCAGCCGCACTACTGTCGACCGAATCATCATCCCAGACAGCGTCCGCCAGGTGCTCAATCGACGCGTGCGCCGACTCGGCGGCGAAACGGGTCGTCTGTTGTCTGCCGCAGCTGCATTCGGCGGTTCGTTTGATCTCAACGTTGCCGCCCACGTTGCGCGGCTCGACGAGGCGGTGGCATTGAACGCTATCGACGCGGCGCTGCGCGCCCAGCTGGTGCGACCGGCCGAGACCGCGGAGCGCTACGCCTTTACGCATGCGCTCATTCGCGAGACGTTGTACAGCGAGCCGAGCCCGTCGCGCCGGGTGCGGCTCCACCGCCAGATCGCGGAGGCAATGGAGCACAGGTACGGCGATCTCGTCGGGGAGCACGCTGTGGCAGTGGCGCAGCAGTATCACCGCAGTAAGGATCTCCCAGGCGCCGAACGCGGCGTCACCTATGCAGTAGCTGCCGCCGACCGCGCCGAGGCGATGTATGCGCATGACGAGGTCGCCCGCCTGTTGCGCATCGCAGTGGAGCTCACGCCGCAGACCGCTCCGCGACCGGCCCGCCTGCTTGGCCGACTAGCCCTCGCCTTGACGTGGGCACTCAACTTCGACGAGGCGGTGCAAGTCGCTCATGAGGCCGGCGAGTTGATCGCCGCCACCGAAGGCGCGGCGGCAGCGGCCGACTATCTGGGTGAAGCGACCATCAATCTCGGCGGGGCCGGGTCACTGCAGTGGGCCTTTAACGTCGCGCGCGCGGGGATGGCTTACATCGGTGCGCGCCGGGATCTCACGTGGCTGCGGCTGGCGAGCTACGACGTGATGCGGCGCGAACAAGCAGACGCGGAATATCCGGGCATTCCCCTGGACTGTCCGGAGCGCCAGGAGATGAGCGTCCTCGTCCGGTCGCTTTCATCCGACGACTTGAAAGGCATCATGTTTATCATGCCGCTGGCGTCACGACATGAAGTGCAGCGTCCGCCGCGCGACCCAATTCATCTACCGCAGGTCCAACTCCATTCGACGGGCGACTTTCGCACCAACGTTGAGGTCTTGGAGGAGTCGGCGACACGGTGTGAGCGCGAAGGGCGAATCAATTCCGCTGCGATTTACCTTGCGGGGGTGGCCCGCTGCCGACTCGCCCTCGGCGAGATTGCGGCGGCAGACGAAGCGTACGCACACGCCATTGCGTTCCGCGACCGGTTGCCTGTCAGCTCCGCGGCGCTCGGAGCCGCAACCTACCGCTTTGAGCGCTGCAAAGTCGTCAACGAAGGCTGGGCCGATTTGTTTTCCACGCGGGGCGAGTTCGCGGGGCAACGGGATGCGGCGCATCTTTACTCATCGGCGTCGATCCAGGCCGGAGCGGCGGTGGTGCGCGCCCGGCTCGGGCGGGCAGAAGCGGCGCTCCGCAGGCTCGCCACCCTACCGGCTGCGCTTGATCGCGCGCCGGCGTGGGCTCCGAACTACACGCAGATAGCGTGCAACGCGGCCGACACGCTGTGGTCCCTGGAACGCACCGATTATGCCGATTGCGTCGAGCGCAACCTGCGCGACAAGGTCATCGAGCCGGACTTCCGCTATCCAATGGGCGATAGCCGATTGGCGCTGGCCCAGCTCTGCGCCCTGCAGCGGCGTTACGACGAGGCCGTCGAGTGGTTTGCGCGAGCCCGTGTGGTCCTCGATGAGCAAGGTGCCCGCCCGTTGCGCGCCATCGTCGACTACGACGAAGCGTTGATGTACGTGCGGCGCGGCGAAGCGGGTGATGTGAAGCGTGCGGCATCGCTGCTCGAAGCTGCGCTGCGCCAGTTTCACGCGGTCGGGATGCCGGGCTGGATCACATCGGCAGAAGCGCTGCAGAAAACATTGCGTGAGACGCGCGACCGTCTCTTCGTGGGCCGGGCGCGCGAGTTGGAATCCCTTCGGACGGCGCTCGAGGCGACACGCGACGGTCACGGGCGGCTCGTGTTGCTGGTCGGTGAACCAGGCATCGGCAAGACACGCACGGCGGCGGAGTTCGTCGAGCAGGCGCGCCGTGCCGGCGCGTTGGTGCTGTGGGGTGGGTGCTACGACGGCGAGTGGGCGCCGCCGTTCGGCCCGTTTGCCGAGGCCATCGCAACGTACGCCCGCGATGCCGAGCCAGACACGCTGCGTGATGACCTGGGCTTCGGCGCCGCGCCGATCATGCGCGTGGTCGCCGCGGTCCGCGAACGGCTCCCCGATGTGCCCGAGCCGACGCCTTTACAGCCGGACGAAGAACGTTTTCGTCTGCTCGACGCCGTCAGCCAGTTTCTGATCGCCGTTGCCGCACGCTCACCGCTGGTCTTGGTCCTCGACGATCTGCATTGGGCCGACAAGGGTACGCTGGCCATGCTACGCCACGTCGCGCGCTTCGCGCCGCAGCATCGGCTGCTGTTGCTCGGCACCTACCGCGACGTCGAGCTGGACGCGCAGCACCCGCTGACGGAAGCGTTGGGGGCCGTGTACCGCGAGACGACGTGCGAACGTATCGCATTGAAAGGGCTCGCAGCGTCGGAAGTGGAACAGCTGGTTGCGGACAGCGACGTGCCGACGGAGATACGGGACACCGTCGCGGGCACGCTCAGTGCGGCCACCAGCGGCAATCCGTTTTTCGTCCGCGAGGTCCTGCATCACCTGGCTGAGGAGCGGCAATTCGCGCGCGAGCCGAACGATCCGAGCGCCATCGCGAAGGTTGGTATTCCCGACAGCGTCCGCCAGGTGCTGAATCGCCGGGTGCGCCGGCTGCCCGCCGAAACTGGTCGGCTGCTGACGGTCGGCGCCGTGTTCGCCGGGCCGTTCCATCTCGGTGTCGCCGCACAGGTGGCTGGGCTCGATGAGGCGGCGGCATTGAACGCTCTCGACACGGCACTGCGCGCCCAGCTAGTGCGACCGGCCGACAGCGCTGAGCGCTACGACTTCACGCACGCGCTCATTCGCGAGACGTTGTGCAGCGAGCTGAGCCCGTCGCGGCAGGTGCGGCTGCACCGCCAGATCGCGCAGGCGATGGAGCAGACATACGGCGAACTCGTCGGGGAGCACGCTGCGGAAGTGGCACAACAGTATCACCGCAGCAAGGATCTCCCAGGGGCCGAACCCGGCGTCACATATGCAGTAGCGGCTGCCGACCGCGCCGAGGCGATGTATGCCTACGACGAAGTGGTGCGTCTCTTGCGCATCGCCGTGGAGCTCACGCCGCCCACCGCGCCGCGACCTGCCCGCCTGCTCGGCCGATTGGCCTTCGGCCTGACGTGGGTGCTCAACTTCGACGAGGCGGTGCAGGTCGCTCATGAGGCCGGCGAGTTGATCGCGACAACCGAAGGTGTGGCGGCCGCGGCCGACTTCCTGGGTGAAGCAACCGCCAATTTCGTCGAAGCCGGATCACTGAAGTTCGCCTTCAAAGTCGCGCGCGAGGGGATGGCATACATCGGGGAGCACCGGGATCTCACTTGGCTGCGCTTGGTGAGCTGCGACGTGATGCGGCGCGAACAGGAGAACGCTGAGTATCCAGGCATTCCCCTGGACAATCCGGAGCGTCGCGAGATGAGCACCCTCGTTCGGTCGCTTTCACCGGCCGACTTGACCGGCGTCATGCTTCTCATTCCGCTGGCGTCACGACATGAAATGCCGCGCCGCTGGCCGATGGGCAAGTTCATGTGGACCGGCGACTTTCAGGGCTCGCTTGCCTCGCTGGAAAAGTGGGCGACACGGTATGAGCGTGAGGGGCGAATCAATTCCGCTGCGATTTGCCTTGCGGGGCTGGCCCGCTGCCGGCTTGCCCTCGGCG
This sequence comes from Binatia bacterium, assembly GCA_041497995.1. Taxonomy (GTDB): domain Bacteria; phylum Desulfobacterota; class Binatia; order HRBIN30; family HRBIN30; genus DATKMS01. The sequence goes on from JBGQHM010000023.1 coordinate 25,801, forward strand.
AGATCGCGGCGGCAGAAGAAGCGCACGCACACGCCTTCGCATTGTGCGACCGGTTGCCTGTACGTGGGCGGGCGGGGGTTGCGTGCGCGGCCTACCGATTTGACCGCTGCATTGCGGTCAATGAAGGCTGGTCCGAGCTTTCAACGACAGTCTACTTCGCGTTGCAACCGGATGCGGAAGATCTTTATGGGTTGGCGGAGGCCCGGACTGGAGCGGCGATGGTTCTCGCGCGGCTCGGGCGGGCGGAGGCGGCGCTCCAGATGCTCAGCGCCGCACCGGTGGCGCTCGATCGCGCACCAGCGTGGGTTCCGGGTTACACGGCGATGGCGTGCGACGCCGCCGCCACGCTATGGTTTGCCGAACGAACCGAATACGCGGAATGCGTCGAGCGCAACCTCCGGGACAAGGTCATCGCGGCGGACTTCCGCTACCCTATGGAAGACGGCCGATTGGCGCTTGCCCGGCTCTGTGCCCTGCAGCGGCGTTACGACGAGGCCGGCGAGTGGTTTGCGCGAGCCCGTATGGTCCTCGATGAGCAAGGTGCCCGCCCGTTGCGCGCGATCGTCGATTGCGACGAAGCGTTGATGTACCTGCGGCGCAGCGCAGCGGGTGATGTGGAGCGTGCGGCGCCGCTGCTCAAGGCTGCGCTGCGCCAGTTTCACGCGGTCGGGATGTCGGGCTGGATCCGGGAGGCGCAGACACTCTTTCAGAATTGCGGAGTGCGGAATGCGGAAGCGAAGAAGGGACCCAATCCGCAACCCGCATTCCACAATCCGCAATCGAGGAAGCCGCAATCCGCAATGGAGGGTGCGTGTGTGTTCCGGCAGGAGGGTGAATACTGGACCCTCGCATACCGCGGCAAGACGGCCCGCCTGCGGAACACAAAAGGCCTGCACTACATTGCCCGCCTGCTCGCGCAGCCTGGCTGCGAGCAGCACGTGCGCGACCTCGCCACGGTGACCCAGCGGAGTGATACGCCCAACAGTTCCGGGCCCGTGCGCGTGGAAAGTGGCCTCGGAACGATTCTCGATGCGCGCGCCACGGCGCAATACAAGAGGCGGCTGGCGGAAGCTCGCCAGGAACTCGAAGAGGCAACCGCGGCGGGGGATCTCGGAGAGGCGGCGCGCGCGCGGCATGAAGTCGAAACCATCACCGACCAGCTCTCCGCCGCGTACGGGCTCGGCGGTCGACCCCGCACGGCTGGTGATCCCGCCGAACGCATGCGCAAAGCGGTCACCAATCAGATTCGCCGCGCCCTCGAACGGATCCGCGCCGCACACCCGGAGCTCGGTCGCCATCTCACCAACGCGCTGCGCACCGGCTTTGTGTGCGCCTACCGCCCCGAGCAACCAGTAGCGTGGCGCCTTTGAACACAACGCGACAACCGTCCCGGCTGTAGCGTCGCTACACGGCCTGTAGCGCCTGGATTCATAGCGCCATGCCGTCACAGGACTCGATTCTCAACCGGATGCATCGCACACCGGTCTTTCGCCGCGAAGGGGACTACTGGACGATCGCGTATGACGCGGCGGTGGTGCGGCTCAAGGACGCCAAAGGGCTGCGCTATCTCGAGCTCCTGTTGCGTCAGCCCGGCCGCTCATTTCACGTCGCCGAACTGATCCATGTGGCGGCGGGTCTGGACGGGCGCCGGCCGGCAGCTGAAGACGGAAGCGCCGAGGCCGTTGAGCGTGCCCGCAAAGCGGTGACCAACCGGATCCGGCAGACGCTGGCGCGGATCGCCGGCGTCCACCAGGTCCTCGGGCTGCACCTGCGTAACGCGGTGCACACCGGGACGCGGTGCGCCTACACCCCGGAGCGGCCGACCCGGTGGTCGCAATGAGTCTGTATGTCAATTGGCGACACCAAGAGCGAAGTGGCCGAGGGAAGGGCGTAGTTATGCCAGGTTCGAATGATTCCGGAGCGCAACGCCTCGGTTGGCACGTGGCGACGGCAGCGGTTGTGCTGCTCGCCAGTGTGGGGTGGGCACAGCAGATCAATGCTGCCGCGCTGGCCATCGATCCGCGCACCCCGGCCACGCTGTATGCGAACGCTACCTGTGGCGGGTTGCTCAAGAGCACGGATGCGGGCGCGACGTGGCGCCCCGTCACTAGGGGGCGGCCCGTCTACCTGGCCATCGAGGTGATCGATCCCCTCACGCCCACCACGCTCTACGGCAGCGACCAGAGCGGCGTCTTCAAGAGCACGGATGGGGGTGGCAGCTGGAAGGCGGCCAGCACGGGCCTACCAGCAAACTTTTCCGTGAGTCCCCTTGTCATTGATCCCGCCACGACCGACACGCTCTATGCGGGGACATACGCGGGTGTCTTCAAGAGCACCGACGCCGGCGGTACCTGGAGCGATGCGAACACCGGCTTGACCGACCGCAACGTCAACGCGCTCGCCATCGATCCGGTCGCGCCGAGCACGCTCTATGCGGCTGTCGGCGGCGGTGTGTTCAGAACGACGGACGGCGCCAACAGCTGGGTCAACACCTCCAACATTTTCGTGGTCTCCCTGGCCATCGATCCTGTCGCGCCCTGCACGCTCTACGCAACGGACGGCCAAACCGTGTTCAAGAGCACCGACGGCGGCGGCAGCTGGCATGCGGGCGACACCGGCTTGCCCGACCAGTCATCCTTTGGAGCGATTAGAGCCCTAGCCATCAATCCGAGGACACCGCGCATCCTCTACGCCGGCACGTACTACGGTGGCGTGTTCAAGAGCATCGACGGCGGCGACACCTGGAGGGCTGCCAACGGCGGCCTGCCCCAGCCCCCTTACCTTACCGCCCTGGTTATAGATCCCATCACACCCAATAGGCTCTACGCTTATGGTGGAGGCACGGTTGCAACCATATTCAAGAGTACGGACGGCGGCAGCACCTGGCGGGACACCGGCTTGGGGGGCGGTTCGATGTGCGGCGACGGAACACTCACGTGTGAGGAGGGGTGCGACGATGGCAACACCATCAGTGGCGATGGGTGCGACGCCAACTGCACCGCCACCCGCTGCGGCAATGGCATTGTTACCACCGGTGAGGAATGCGACGACGGCAACGGCATCAACGGCGACGGCTGCGACAGCAACTGCACCCTGCCGCGCTGCGGCAACGGCATCCTCGACGCGGGCGAGCCGTGCGATGACGGCAACCGAGTCGACGGCGACGGCTGCGAGACGGACTGCACGCTGCCGCGCTGCGGCAACGGTATCGTCGACGCGACCGAGGCGTGCGATGACGGCAACCGGATCGACGGCGACGACTGCGAGAGCGACTGCACGCTGCCGCGGCGCGGCAACGGCATCGTGGACGCCGGTGAGGAATGCGACGATGGCAATCGCAACCCCTTCGACGGCTGCACGAACGACGGCATGATCTGCGGCGACGGGATCGTGACGCCGCCCGAAGAGTGCGACGACGGCAATACCAACCCGTCCGACGGCTGCACCAACGCGTGCACCCGCTGCGGTAACGGCGTGGTGACGCCGCCGGAGAGCTGCGACGACGGTAACCTGGTGAACGGCGACGCCTGCGATGCCGACTGCGCGTCGTTGGTCTGCGGCAACGGCCACATCGATGCCGGTGAGGAGTGCGACGAGGGGGGCATCTGCATCGGCGGCCCCCGCGCCGGCACAGCCTGTACGGGCTCGGGCACCTGCTTCGGTGGCATCTGTACGACCTTCGGCGGCGACGGCTGCGCCGCCAACTGCACGACCGAATCCGACGTGGTTTTCAACTTGGTCCCAGGCGTCGTGCAGCAGGGTACGGAGATCGCACCCGGCACCAGCGGCACGGTGATGCATGGCGACACCCTCACCATCCCGCTGCCCTTGAACGGTAGTCAGACGCTCACGATTGGCAAGGAGAGAGATGGCCAAATCCCGGTGCTGATCAAAGCGGCGGTGCACCTCGCCCGCCTCCCGGTCTATACCATTGCCTGCTTCTGTCCGCGTGCGGTGGCGGCCAAGACGTGCGGCGGGGCGGTGTTCGAACCTGACGGGCTGACGCGGTCGCCCGACTGCACGCCGGGCTTCACGGCCGGTGACAGTGTGTGTCAGGGCAAGAACCCGTGCGCGTTCGTACATGGTCCCGGCAACTCGGCGTCGGGCGTGATCGGCTGCGACGGTCTCGACGGCGTGAACGTGACCCTCACGCAGGATTCGGGTGGCTCGAGCGGAATCCCGCGACCGCCGTTGCTGACCTTGAGTGGTGCGGGCGGCGCAGGGTCGGCGGTGCTACTCGCGACGACCGCCATCGGCGGTGGACTCCGGCTGCAGTGCGCGGGCGCGGACCCGTCCGTTTACGGTCCGGATGGCGAGTTGTGCACGGACGACGACCCGCAAAGCCAACGCGGCACCCCGCTCACGGGAGCTGTAACGACTGGAACAGTTACGGGCCGCCTGCTCAACGCCAACCAACTGGACGGAGACGACATCGGACCGTTCACGGCTACGGGCGCGCCGTTCCGTTGCGGGGCGCTGCAGCGCGGTGATGCGTCGGGTGCAGCAATGGCGAGCACGTTCGCAGTACTCAACCAGTTTACGTTGTCAAAGGCGCCACGTCGGGGGGTGCCTGCCACGGTTGGCGACGCTGTTCTTACGAGTGCCTTGGTCGCGTCCGGCAGCGCCGGCCCCTGCGTCGGTGACTGCGACAGCACCGGTGACGTCCTCGTGAACGAAATCATCACACTGGTGAGCATCGCTCTGGGCAACGCACAACCTTCGGCGTGCCCGCGTGGCGTCCCGGACGGCACCGGCGTGAACGTCGCCCTGATCATTGAGGCGGTCAACCACGCGCTCGACGGGTGTCCGCTGCCTCCGACGCCGACGCTCACCATCACGCCGACGGCACCGACGCCGACGCGGACTCCAACCGTGACACGAACGTCCGTTCCCACCCGAACACCAGCGCGCACGTCGGCGGCAACGAGAACGCCGACGGCCTCACGGACTCCAACCGTGACGCGGACCCTGACCGGAACACGGACCCCAAGCATCACGCCAACCCCGACAGCGACTAAAACGCCTATCGCCCAGGCAATGCGCGCACCATCGCAGTGTTCGGCGTGAACGTGGCTGAGAGACCACGATGCGTGAGGAAGGGAAGGAACGGCTTATGATCGGAATGCTCAAAGGCGGCGTTGCCGCCATCTTTGCCGTGCTTTTCATCAACATGGCACATACGGCGCATGCCGGTATCAACACCTGGACAAGCCATGGACCGCCCGGCGGGAATGTCCTGGCTCTAGCCATCGATCCCAGCACTCCCCGCACGCTCTACGCGGCGACGTACAGCGACGGCGTCTTCAAGAGCACGGACGCGGGCGCGACCTGGACGGCGGCCAACGCCGGGCTGACCAACAGCACCGTCGTTGCCCTCGCCATCGATCCCAGCACTCCCCGCACGCTCTACGCAGCGACCTACATAAACAGCGGCGGCGTCTACAGCTTCGGCGTCTTCAAGAGCACGGATGCGGGCGCGACCTGGAGCGCGGCCAACGCCGGGCTGACCAACACCTCTGTCAACGCCCTGGCCATCGATCCCCTCGCACCCAGTACGCTCTACGCGGGCACGGGCTCCGGCGGCATCTTTAAGAGCACGGATGCGGGCGCGTCCTGGAGCGGTGCTAACGCTGGGCTGACCAGCAGCAGCGGCAGCTACGCTCCCGTCGCAGCCCTTGCCATCGATCCCAGCACCCCCCGCACGCTCTACGCGGGGATGGGCGATCTCAACCCGGTGTCGGCCGGCGGCGGCGTCTTCAAGAGCACGGACGCGGGCGCGACCTGGAGACCGGCTAACGCCGGGCTGACCAACAACGACGTCGGCGCCCTGGCCATCGATCCCAGCACACCCCGCACGCTCTACGCTGGGGCGGGCAGGGGCGTCCGTGGGAGGAGCACCGGCGCCTTCAAGAGCACGGACGCGGGCGCGAGCTGGAGACCGACTGACGCTGGGCTGACAGGCAACGTCCTTGCCCTGGCCATGGATCCCAGCACACCCCGCACGCTCTATGCAGCGACGCCCGACGGCGTCTTGAAGAGCACGAGCGCGGGCGCGACCTGGAGCGGCGCTAACACCGGGCTGACCGACACCAACGTCAAGGCCCTGGCCATCGATCCGATCACGCCCCGCACGCTCTACGCGGCGACGTACAGCGGCGTCTTCAAGAGCACGGACGCCGGTGCGGCCTGGAACCCCGCTAGCGTCGGGATAAGCAACAACTACGTCGTTGCCATGGCCATCGATCCGATCACACCCAGCACGCTCTACGCAGAGACGGACAGCCGCGTCTTCAAGAGCACGGATGCGGGCGCGACCTGGAGCGGCGCCAGCACTATCCTGAATGCAAGCCTCTTCGTTCTCGCCCCCCTGGCCATTGATCCGATCACGCCCAGCACGCTCTACGTAGCAACGGGCGACGGACTCTTGAAGAGCACGGACGCGGGCACGACCTGGGGCACCACGGGCCTGAACCAGGCCGTCCTTGCCCTGGCCATCGATCCCAGCACACCCCACACGCTCTACGCTGGGAGGTTCAATTACCGCTCCAACGGCGTCTTCAAGAGTACGGACGCCGGTGTGACCTGGAGCCCCCTGCCCAGCTTACCGCTTGGGCCGAACAACAACGCCGTCGTCGCCCTGGCCATCGATCCCAGTACACCCCTCACGCTCTACGCTGGGACGAGCGGCGGCAGCGGCGGCGACGTCTTCAAGAGCACGGATGCGGGTACGACCTGGAGCGCGGGTAACGTTGGGATAGGCACCAACCACGACCTCGTCGCCCTGGCCATCGATCCCAGTGCCCCCAGCACGCTCTACGCGGGGGCGGGCCGCGAAGTTTTCAAGAGCACGGATGCGGGCGCGACCTGGAGACCGGCTAACGCTGGACTAACCAACAGCGACATTCGCGCCCTGGCTATCGATCCCCTCATGTCCAGAACGCTCTACGCAGCGACGGACGCCGGCGTCTTGAAGAGCACGAACGCGGGTGCAACCTGGAGCAGCACTAACGCCGGCCTGACCAACACCGACGTCAAGGCCCTGGTCATCGATCCCCTCGCGCCCAATACGCTCTACGCCGGGACGAACGGCGGCGGCGTGTTTTCGATTCAACAGGTTGCCCTGTGCACTGGCGACTGCGACTCAAGTGGCAACGTGACGGTCGACGAAATCATCACGCTGGTGAACATCGCCCTCGGCACTGCACAACCTGCGGCGTGCCCGCAGGGCGTTCCGAGCGGCGCCTCGGTCGACATCGCGCTGATCATTCAGGTGGTGAATAATGCGCTCGACGACTGCCAACCACCGCCGTCCAGCCTTTGCGGTGACGGAGTGACGGAACCCGGGGAAGACTGCGACGACGGCGGCATCTGCATCGGCGGCACCAATGCCGGCACCGCATGCAGCAGCGAAGCGGATTGCATAGGTGCTGGCGTGTGTATCGGCGGCGAGCGCGCCAACGTTGCTTGCGCCGGCGGCGCTGACTGCCCAGGCGGCACCTGCCTGCACTGTGTGCCCCAGGGTGGCGACGGCTGCGCCGCCAACTGCACGCGCGAATCCGAC
>JBGQHM010000024.1:0-33274 GCA_041497995.1 Binatia bacterium
GCGCCGCAAGCCAAGAGCCTGCCGACCGATCAGCCACCGGGGACGCTTCCCGACGACATGAAGTTCGAGCTCAACGAAGAGAGCGACGACGCCGACGGGATGACCGCACCGCTGTCGGCGGAAGAGCTGCAGCGTCTCATCGAAGCCGGCGTCGATCTGCGCATGAAGCAGGGCTACAGCGAGGATCTCGAAGGGCTCGGCCTGTACATTACCGACCTACTCGGCAAAGTGCCTGCGGAGCAGCTCGAGGAGCTGCGGCGGTTGTTGAGCGAAGCGACGCCGAGCGACCGCCCCGCACCGCGGCGCTGGCTGGAACGGCGCGGTGAAGGCGCATCGTTCTACTACGACGAGTGGGACTACCACATCAGCGACTACCGCGAACGTTGGTGCCGTCTGCTGGAGATGACCGTCGAGGGCGATGCCGGCGAGTTCTTCAACCGCACCTTGCTCGACTACGCGCGTCTCATCCCGGAAGTGCGGCGCCAGTTCCAGCGTATCCGTCCGGAGATGTACCGGATCGTCAGGGGCTTGGAGAGCGGCGAGGATTTCGACCTGAACGCCGTGGTGAGTGCGCGCGTCGACCGCCGCGCCCGCCGCCCGCCGTCGTCCAAGCTGTACGTGGCGCGCACCCGTGAGGAGCGCGACGTCGCGACGCTGTTCCTCATCGACATGAGCGCCTCTACCGACGAACCGCTGCAGAAGCCGCCGGCAGCGGCGTTTGCCGCCGACGACGTCGACGCATTCAGCCGGCGTCCGAGCAAACCTAGCTCGGCGCCACGCCGCATCATCGATGTGACCAAAGAGGCGCTAGTGATCATGGCCGAGGCGCTGGAAGAGATCGGCGACGCTTATGCGATCTACGGCTTCTCCGGCCACGGCCGCAACAACGTCGAGTTCTACCTGGTGAAGTCGTTCAACGAGTCGTTGTCGGCGTCGGTCAAAGGCCGCATCGGCGCGCTCGAACCCAAGCGCAGCACACGTATGGGCACGGCCTTGCGCCACGCCACCGAGAAGCTGGCGAGCATCACCAGCCGCTCGCGCCACATCATTCTGCTCAGCGACGGCTTCCCGCAGGACTTCGACTACGGCCAGGACCGGCGCAGTAACGTCTACGGCCTGCGCGACACCACGGTCGCGCTGCGCGAATGCGAAGCCGCCGGCATCACGCCCTTCTGCATCACCGTCGACAAAGCCGGCCACGACTACCTACGCGAGATGTGCGACGGCTCGCGCTACATGGTCATCGAAGACATCGCCGCCCTGCCGCGCGAGTTGCCGAAGATCTACCAGCGCGTGGTGAGCGTGTAGATGACGTAGGCTCTGGACCGCTACCAGGGTTCGTGGCGGCGTTATACCCCGCGCCTCTATGAGGCGGCGGTGGCCAGCTCACGGGCGTGGGTGATCTCCCGCCGTGTCACGGGACGGACTTGTGCCGCTTCGACCGTAACAACCGCTGCGGTGTGACCGTCCAGCGCGAGGAACTCCACTTCGTATGCCTGCCCATCCCTGTAGACATGCACGACGGTTCCAACGTCACCCGGTTCGAGCCCTGCGCTGAGGACTGACCTTGTGAGTACTACTCGCTCGTGTTCCCGAATCATCCGTCCCTCTCATTCCTCACGCGGATACGCGGTGACCAGCCGCGGTGCGTCCAGCCCGCGGTCCACGATCCAAACGGTTCGTACACGTGGCATCTTCCCACTTGGCGTCTCCATGCCGCCCTCGAGAATATACTTCTGCCCGTGCGACGATTCTACAGCTTCGGCAACATCGGCAGTCTCGGCCTGTTTCCGAAAAGCCGCGGCCAACACCTCCCAGTCATCGCGGCTGAAGCCTTGGGTCTGAAAGAACGCCGCCGTGCCGCCGTTGTCAGGATGCGCAGGGCTCAAGAGATACTCGGTGATCTTCTCCCGCTCGACTATTGCGAGCGCAGCGTTGGGCAGTTTCACACTATCAACGCGTCGTGGCAGTGTAGAGCACGAGCGTCACACACCTTGCTGGCGCGTGGTGATGGTGTTGTTTCGCGCGCCACTCGGTGCGCTGCAGCCATACACAACGCCAGACAGTCTCCGCACGCTGGTCGCCCGCGTGGCTTGTAACTGCGTGCCGGCGGGAATAGAAGCTGGTTTCTGATTTGGGGGGCGCAACATCATCAGACTCCGAGCACAGACGCACTTCCCCAGCGCGCAGCCCGGCAATAGTGATGCGCTCGCATAGAGCAAAGTTTCTGCTGCGCCTGTGCGTGCTACTCCTCGCGGAACGCGGCCGTGTTCTGTCCCAGGTGGTGATGACGGCGGATATCATGCCCGTGATGCAAGGCGTGGTCGATTCCGTCTCACCATCTGCTGGCAACTCCGCTCCTTCCCCTGGCCCGAGCGTTACCGCTACGTGCACCGACACACCCAATCCGCTCCCATCCGAGACGGTGACATCCACCGACACACCTTCGGAGACGCCCACGGAAACAGCTACACCCCCACCCTCTCTCAGCCCAACCCCGAGCGCCGTCGATACTCCGGTCCCTTCGGAAACAGCCACGGGTACGCCGCTGCCAGTAGAGACCGTCACTTCGACTGCGACCGAAACCCCGACGCCTTCTCAAACGGAGCAGCCGACCTCGACCGACACACCAACGTCTTCGCCAACACACACCGCGACGAACACACCACGCGTCCCCGCGGTCTACTGGGTCGACCCCGGAGGCGCTGATGATGGAGCAGGCACGCAAGTGGCTCCATGGCGAACAATTGGCCGCGCTGCGGCGGTCGTGATGCCCGGCGACACGGTGATCGCCCAACCGGGCGTCTATACGGAGTCCGTCCTCCTCAGCCGGTCCGGTTCGCCCGAGGCATCGATTGCGTTTGAGGCGCAAAGTGGTGCGGTGCTCGAGAGCCCTGATCCGTCAGCGAGCCTGTCCGCGTTCGATGTGCGGAATGCGGCTGGTTATCTTACTTTCTCGGGCTTCGAAGTCCGTCAGGGGTTCGCCGAGGCCTTCTTGCTCCGATCCGGCGTGCATGACCTGGCGATTCGCGATTGCTATCTGCATCACAATCGGCTCGGCATATGGGTGGACTCGGCTACTGACGTCGAGATCGATAACTGCCGCATCGAGTCGAACAGTGCACGCGGTGCGCAGGTGACCGGGACCAGTCAACGCATAACAGTCCGGCGCACGGTCAGCCGCGACCATGACGATGGGTTAGGGTGCCTCGGTGAGGCGGACGGTTTCCAAACCAAAGAAACGACCTCGTACGTCAGCTTCTTCGACTGTGTGGCGTCCGGGAACAGCGAGGACGGTTTTGATCTCAAGGGGGATCACATACTGGTGTCACGCAGCGAAAGCCGCAGCAACCAATGCACGGGGGTCAAGCTCTGGCAGAACGCACGCGTGGAGAACAGCGTGGTCACTGGCAACACAACCGGCATCAGCGCGACGTCATTCTTCGGCGCGGCGACCCTCGTCGAGGTTTTCAACTCAACCATCGCCGACAACGCCGGCACGCAGTTACGCTTTGTGAATCCGTTGATGGCCACGGAGCCAGCGGTTGGCTACAGCGCGGTGCTCCGCAACGTGATCGCGGCGGGTCCTGGCAAAGCCATCGAGACCGAGGATCTGGTGGACTTGACAGAGGACCACAACATCCTGTTCCGCGAGGACACCACCGGCCTCACGGTGCTCGAGAATATCGGTGCCCCCACAGCCCGGCACTACAGCGGCCAGGAGATCAATGCCGGAGTGATGATTGCGGAAACCGGGCAGGGCGTGGGAACGTGGGCGATCGACCCTGATTTTCTCGATCGAGCGGAGTATCAACTGCACCCCGACAGCGTAGCAGTCGACAGCGGCGATCCGACTGCGGCACCCAGCGAAGATCGTCGCGGCAGCCCGCGGCCGCAAGGGGCCCGGAGCGATATCGGTCCGGACGAGGCGCCGGGTGCCCTGCTCGACCATCGCCCGTGGGCTGATCCCGGACCGGACCGCACCACAACTGTCGGTGCACGCGTGACGCTGAGTGCCTATGGATCGGTCGATCCGGACGGCGACCCACTCACCTACACGTGGGACTTCGGTGACGCCGGCCCGCTCGCCACGGGATTCGGGGCATCGCACCGGTGGCTCGCCGCGGGCGCCTATACCGTGACACTGACGGTCTCGGACGGCACGTTGGTACGGTCCCGCACCGCGCATGTGAGTGTCGCCGCGCTTCCAACAAGCACGTCAACGGCGACCGCCACGACTACGCCCACAGCGAGTGCCACTGCTAGCCAGACACCCACGGGCACTTCCACCGCGACAGCATCTCCGACTGCGACGGGAACGGCGGTACCCACCCCAAGCATGCTGCCGCCCACCGCGACGCCGACGACTCAGCCAAGCCAGACGCCAACCGCGACACCCACAGGCACGCCCACCGAGATCCCAACACCGACGCCGATGGCAACGCCTACGCACCTGCCGACTCAGACGTACACCCGGTTGCCCACGGCAATACCGACGCATGAGCCGAGCCCGGCGCCCCGCGCGTGCGAAGGCGACTGCGACGGAAACGGGAGTGTGACGGTCGATGAGCTTCTGTTGATGGTGAATATCGCGCTCGACAACGCCGAGATATCTCGCTGCGCAGCAGGGGATGCCAACGGCGACCGGCAAGTCACCATCAACGAGATTTTAGGAGCCGTCGGCAACGCGCTGGAGGGCTGCCGAACTGATACATAAGGCGGATTCCGTGCGCCCAGCACGGCGCGCACTTTCCTACGCCTGAATCGTCGCTCGCGATTGAATGCGCACAGCCGCTGGCTGTAAGATCCGCCGCTGCGGCGCACTCGGACGGAGGGCACATGGCGAAGTTCAGTCGCGACGAACTGGAGCGGGCATTTCAGCACTACTGGCGCAGCGGCGCCGTCGGAGAGGATTGGGACAAGTGGGCCGATCTGTTCACCGACGACGCTGACTACGTCGAGCATGTGTTGGGGAACTTGAAGGGGCGTGAGGCGATCCGCGCGTGGATCAAGCCCATCATGGTGGAGTACTGCGAGCTCTACACCGCCTATGAGTGGCACATGGTCGATGAGGCCACTGGACGCGTGGTGGTTTGCATGCAGAACCGACGCGACCATCCGAGCGGGAAGGGCACTATCGACTTCCCCGGTATCACGGTGCTGCAGTACGCGGGCAACAATCAGTGGAGCCGCGAGGAGGACTACTGGGCGGTGCCGAAGGCCTACGCGACGGTCGAAGAGTACGCCAAGGCGTGCAAGCAGTTCGATCCGAATCACAAGCAGAAGTGCACGCGCCGCGACTGGGGCAATGGCCCGGCGTGGACGCGGGGTGGGCGGTCGTATGCGGAGCGACCGCCGGCGCCGTAATGCAAAGAAGCGTCTCTCGGGCCGTGCTTCGAGAGCCTCAGCACGAACGGTACAGGAGTCATCGCACTCAGAATGACATCGTCTCTCCGTTCACCCTGAGGCTCTCGAAGGGTGCTGCCCGCCCCTCGGCCCGTTTCCGTAGCCGGTGGACAACCGCTCGATCGTCGCACGAAAGCCGGCGACCGTCTCTTCAATGATCTGCGCCACCGGCTTGATCGCGTCGATGCGCCCGACAACCTGGCCGCCGAGAGCGATGGCCGCTTCCATGTCGCCGCCGAAGTATAGGTCCATGGCGCGTCCGAACACGTCCATGCCGACGTGCGCTTCGCGTTCCAGCGCCTCCGACCTCTGGGTGCGCAGGGCGCGCAGGCCTGGACGGCTGAAGCGGTTCAGAAAGACCGTATCGGTCTCGGCGGCCGCGAGGATCGCCTGCTTCCAGTTCTCGTGCACCGGCGACTCCGCCGCCGACACCATGCGCGAGCCCATCTGCACGCCCTCGGCACCCAGCGCAAACGCCGCCGCCATGCTCGGCCCGTCGTAGATGCCGCCGGCCGCGATGACCGGCACGTCGACCTTCGAGCACACCAACGGCAGCAGCACCATCGTCGCCACGTCGCGCGGGTTCTTGAAGCCACCGCCTTCACCGCCCTCAACGACCAATCCGTCGACGCCAGCGGCGATCGCTTTGAGCGCTGCGCTCAGCGACGGCACGACGTGAAACACCGTCAGCCCAGCGGCCTTCAGCTTGGCCGTGTACTGCCGCGGGTCGCCGGCTGAGGTGGTAACAAAGCGCACGCCTTGCTCGACGACGAACTCGACGATGCTCGGATCGCGCACGAAGAGCTGCGCGATGTTCACGCCGAACGGCTGGTCGGTGAGGTCGCGCATCTTGCGGATCTCTTCGCGCACTGCGTCGAGCTCACCCGACGACGTCTCGATGATCCCCAGCCCGCCGGCATTGGACACTGCCGAGGCAAGCTGCGCTCGCGCTATCCAGCCCATCGGTGCTTGCACAATCGGATAGCGGACGCCCAGCAGGCGCGTAACGCGGTTGTCGATCCGTTTCATGATGTCCTCCAACGCCTAGCTGTGATGCATCAGCCGCTGCGCTGAGGCAAGCCGTGCGGTAGGGGGAAGGGAGGGGCCTGCGCCCCTCCCGGTGTGGAGGAGGGCCATCGAGGACCGGCAGGGGTTACGCTGCTGCTCTCTCCTGGCTCCTGATGAGGTTGTAGCATCCCGCGGTTACCGGAGAGTGACGGGCTGATGAATTCCGTGCGAACGCAGGGTATGTGCTTGCGTCGGGTGCCGCTGGTACGCGAAGACGACGCGGCAGGAATACGGAGGAAGAGGCGTGCACTGTGCAGATCGTGCCCAGACCACTATTCTAGCTTGCCTGCTGCTCGGCGCGGTCGCGTGCACGCCGGCGTCCCGCCGCACGCCAACCGCGGGGAGCGGCGCGGCTGCGGGGCCGCGCATCACTCACGGCATCGCCGCCGGCGAAGTCACGCCGACCAGCGCGGTGATCTGGTCGCGCTGCGACCGTGCTGGTGACCTGCACGCCGCGCTCGCCGCCGCGCCTGGAGGTCGAGAGATCACTGCCAGCGCACGCGCGGCGGCGGAAAATGACTTCACTGCGAAGCTGGTCGTCGATGGGCTCGAGCCCAATACCACGTACGCGTACCGCGTCTGGTGCGTTACGGGCACGGGTGACGCGGCTGTGGAGGGGGCACCGGTGATTGGCACGGTGAAGACCGCGCCGCCGCCGGACAGCGCGCAAGCCGTGCAGTTCGTGTGGGGCGGCGATGTCGGCGGACAGAATGCGTGCCGCGACGTGGCTGAAGGCTATCCGATCTTCCGGACGATCGCCGATCAGCACCCAGACTTCTTCATCGGACTCGGCGACATGGTCTACGTCGACAGCCCCTGCCTCGCGAAGGGGCGCTACGGCAACCCGCAGATTCCCGGTCCGCGTAAAGTGTCCATCGACCTACCCGAGTTCTGGGCGTACTGGAAGTACAACCGTGAGGACGATGCCACACAGCACGTGCTCGCTTCAACGCCCTACTACGCCGTGTGGGATGATCACGAAGTCTTCAACGACTTCGGACCCCAGCGCGATACCGGTCCGTCGCCACCGTATCCGCCCGGCCGCCATCTCCTGCCACTCGGGCGCAAGGCGTTCCTCGATTACAATCCGTTTCCCGACCCGCCGCGGCAGTTGTATCGCAGCTTTCGATGGGGGCAGCACCTCGAGCTCTTCGTCCTCGACACGCGTTCCTACCGCGATGCCAACGATCGCAACGACGATGCACACCATCCGAAGACCATGCTGGGCAGTGAGCAGCTGCGCTGGTTGAAGGACGGTCTGCTGCGCTCCGATGCGACGTGGAAGGTGATCGTGTCCAGTGTCCCACTCGCGGTCCAGACCTGTGTCCCGAAGCGCGGCTGCGACGGCTGGGGCAGCTTCGATCATCGGACCGGCTTCAAGTACGAGCTGCTCGACATCTTGCGCTTCATGCAGGCGCACCATATGCGCAACCCCGTCTGGATCTCGACCGATGTTCATTTCGTCGACGTGTTCCGTTTCACACCCTTTGCCGACGACCCGACGTTTCACCCGTATGAGGTCGACACCGGACCGCTCAACGCAGGCGTTTTCCCGAAGCACGAGTTCGACACGGCGCTGCATCCGACGCAGCTGTTTCAGTACCCGCAGAGTGCGGACCCGGCGCTCGGATTCGCAGCGGCCAAGTCGTGGTTCAATTTCGGGGTGATGCGAGTTGATGCGCAGGGTGGCATGCACATCGCGGTGATCAACACCGGCGGTACGAGGCTCTACGAGCTGTCACTCGATCCCAACGAGTGAGCGGGCTGATGTGTCAGCGCTCCCGTGGGCTCTTCGTGCGGCGCGCGTAGACGCGTCCGGGCACACGCACGTTGTGGCGCGAGCGCGGTAGCGCGCGACGCGGCAGCTTCTGTGTCTTCATGTGTTCGAGGGTTGTGCGGACCGCAGTCGGATCGAGACCCAGGGTCTCGCAGATGACTACGAACGAGAACGGTGACCCACGCCGCGGCGACCGAATCCACCAGTCACCTTCCTGAGAGAGCAGGCGCGAGCCGCCGAGATAGGAGCGGATGCCGTCTTCCAATACTGCGAGCATGAGGGCTTTTGTTCCGGTGAACTGACTGCTGCGCGAAGTGCCCCCGCTGACTGTGGCCAGGCGGAGGATATCCAGGTCTTCGTCGTCGGTGATGCGGAGTGCTTCGTTCTGCATACAGCCGCGAACAGCAAGGACTGCGCCGCGCGGCGCTGCGGCGCGCACGCAATGCACTATACACAGCGAGTAAGAGCGTGCGCCTCGCACGCCTGCCAGAGCTGGCGTGCGTGCCAGACGCATAGGCCGTTTGAACCTCAGTTCGGCGCAGATCGATCAGGGACGCGCGAGACGATTGGGCCCCCGATCGATGCACGTCCTCGCGTGTTCGGGAAGCTTACGCCGAGGGCCTGAGAGACGGAACCCCGGTCGTGGAATGTGCCAGAGTGGATGAGGATGCGCGCTCGCTACCGCTTCCGGCGCGAACCCGCGTGCGTCGATGTGGGGGCAGCGGTCGGCAGGGAAACACCGCACCCTTCCAACGCGTGACCAACCGCACCGACGAGCTCGTTGATGGTAATCTGCCGATCTCCATTTGCGTCACCGACCGGGCACGCGGAAAGCGGCGCGGTGCCAAGGATGATGTTCACCATCGTGAGCAGTTCGTCGACTGTCACCGACCCACCGCCGTTGCAGTCACCGCTGCATGCCGGAGGCGCCGCCAGTCCTCGACAGATCCCCGTCTTGCATGCTGCGGCCACGCAAC
This sequence comes from Binatia bacterium, assembly GCA_041497995.1. Taxonomy (GTDB): domain Bacteria; phylum Desulfobacterota; class Binatia; order HRBIN30; family HRBIN30; genus DATKMS01. The sequence goes on from JBGQHM010000024.1 coordinate 9,229, forward strand.
AGTCGGCATCATCCACGCAGGAGTCATTCTGGTAATCCGATGTACACACCGAGCTCGGACAGTCCGTGTCGTCCAAGCACAGCGCTCCCTGGTTGGCTCCGCCAGCGCAGATGCCGGCGCAGAACTTGCCTGTCGAAGCACATTGCGAGGCAGGACACTGGTTATCCCGGAGACATGCAAAGGCTTTGTTCTCGCCACCAAGACACACCTTTGCAGATCCAACACACGGACTCTGATCAGCGCAGTTGAAGGTCAGGTCGCAGCACTCTGCAGCGAGGATTCCACCGGAGCAGACGCCGAGGGTCACGTCGATGCTGCATACGGGCTGGGCCGAGCACACGCCTCCCAGACACTCGCACGAGAGGCTGTCATCACGGCCGCCGTCGCACACGCCGAGGGCGATCACGCATACGCCATTCGGCACGCAGTCGTCGTCCGACGCGCAGGCGAGGCCGCTGCGTGCGCCGCCGTTGCAGAGGAACTCTCCCGTACCCAGCGCCCCGACCAACCGAGGGATGAACGAGTCGACCAGCAGCGCGAACACCAGCGGAGCCAGGCCTGTGTAGCCCATCGTGATCACGGCCCTCTTACGACTCTTTCGCTTCCGATTTCTCGTGCAAAGCCCCGTTTGCCCTCAGACGGGCAACTGCGCGGTAACGCGTGTGCCCTCGCCGGGAGTCGACTCGACAGTCAGGTCGCCGCCCAGCAAACGCGCGCGCTCGCGCATACCAAGCACCCCACCTCGTGCGCTATCGGTCGCGGCCAGCCCGGGGTCGAAGCCCTTGCCTTTGTCGACAATCTGTATCGTGAGCGTGCCATCCTCCACCCACAGACGTACTGTCGCCTGCGTCACACCTGAGTGCCGGGCCACATTGGTCAACGCCTCCTGCACAATCCGATACGCGCCGGTTTCGATCGTCGGCGCGAGCCGCCGGTCCAGTCCGCGGTGTTCGATGTGTATCTGGATGTTTGTTCGGTGTGAGTAACGGTCCACCAGCCATAGGAGAGCCGCGAGCAATCCCAAGTCGTCGAGCATGGCTGGCCGGAGATCAAGCGAAAGATCGCGGACGCGCGCGAGCAGATCGTCGAGGTGCTGCCGCGCGTCGCGCAGATGGGCCTGTCCGGCCGGGGGCGGAATCCGGTCGATCGCATCGAGGCTCAGTTTCAGCGCAGTCAGCACCTGTCCAACCTCGTCGTGCAATTCGCGGGCGAGATGCCGCCGCTCGACTTCTTCCACCTCGATCAGCCGCTGCGAGAGCAGCTTGAGGCGTTCACGGCCGGCATCAACCTCTTCGAAGAGCCGCTTTCGCTCAACTGCCAGGGCTATCGCGTCGGCAATCTGCCCAACCAACGGCACCTGCGTCGCCATCGCACCACCGTGTCGGCGCCACAGCAGGCTCAGGATGCCCGAAATGCCCTCATTGCCGTGGAGCGGCACACTCAAGGCGGAACGGAAGCCCTGCTCGTGTGCGAACTGCGCTATGGGGAAATCGCGTTCGCTGTCGAGGTCTGCAACCATGTGCGGCCGTCCGGACAACACGTCAGGTGCTGCAGGCATATCGGCAATGCGCAAGCGGAGGTCCGGGCTCACCAGCGGGTCTCCCGGACCCAGCGCAACGACGGTCATCCAGTCGCTCGCTTCATCAAACAAGAACAGGTCGGAGAAGTCGCAACCCGTGATGCGCTGCAAGCCGGCGGCGACGGTCGGAAACGCCTTTGCCACGTCGACGTGGGCATTCAGCGCCTGCAGGATCTCACTCAGCACCGTGACCTCTCCGGTGTGGCGTTCGGTGCTGTCCGCGATGAGGGCGGAGACGCCCTCCGGGGACGGGGAGGTACGGACGGTCAGCCCGCGGTTCGGCAACGGAGAGTCACTTTCAATGACGGAGGGTGCACGCTCGGACGCAAGCATCTGGCTGGCGAGGCGTGCACCACATCGCAGACAGAAGCGGGCCTCTGCAGGGTTCTCGTGCTGGCACTGGGGGCACTGCATCAGCTGTCACGTCTCGCCGGGCCACGAGTGTCGTTCACCGGCGGCGCGCGTGTCAATCGCCATACACGAGGAAAGCCGCCTGCGCTCGGCTTGTCACGCGGCGCGCCCAACCCTCTTGACCGCGGCGTTGGCGCGCGGCCTGAGCGGGTGGCGATTCGCACAGGTTCCGACCGACGCGGAGCTGCGGCGGGCCAACGAGGAGAAGACACGACAAGCGACGGAGCTGGAACCCAAGAACACAGAGTTGAAGGATCTGTTCTACGCCCGGTCGCACGATTTGCGCAGCCCGCTGATCAACATGTCAGGGTTCACCAATGAGCTTGAGGTGGCGATCCAAGCGCTGGCGGCGAGCCGCCTGAAGGCAGAGTTCGTGCCCACCATGTCCCATGCGTTGCGCATGCCCTTGAATCTCCGGGCAACGCTGTCGGGTCGCCGGTCAGTCTACGTGATAGAAAGAATGGTGGCCCTGGAGGGACTTGAACCCCCACCCGCGCAAGGCGGAGCAGATTTTGAGTCTGCCGTGTCTGCCAATTCCACCACAGGGCCGAAACTGCAATGGTGAATGCTGAATGGTGAATCTTGAATGCCGCACTTTCTAGACCGGCGTTTACCGAAATTCAACATTCGACACTCGCCATTCACCATTGCTCTATTGCGGCGGCGGTTGCTTCGGTTCGAGGAAGGTCTCCGGGACGCCTTTCAGTTCCTTCTGCTGGATCGCTTGGTGCTGCTGGACCTTGCTGAGCGCATCGCCGGCCAGGCGGCGGACGGTGGCGTCATCGTCCGCTTTCGCGATCTGCGAGAGGGTGTCGGCCGACTCCGGAGCGCCGATGTCGCCGAGGGCGTAGATCGCTGTGCCACGTGTTGCCGCATCGAGATCGCGCTGCAGGAACTCCATGATCGGCCGCGCGGCGCGGACGTCGCCGATCTTGCCGAGGGCGGCGAGCAGGCGCTGCTTCATCTGCGCATCGGTGGTGCGCAGGAAGAGGTGCTGGATCAATACCGGGGTCGCGTCGGTGGCGCGCATCTCGCCGAGCATGTCGACGGCCTTGGCCTGCACACGCATGTCGGAATCGCCCAACGCTTGAATCAGATACGCGACCGCCTTGGTGTCCTTGCTCGCACCCAGCGACTTTACGCCCTCCAGACGCTTGTCGGCGTCGTCGCTCTCCAGCTTCTTCACGAAGTCCTCGATGCTGGTGCCCTTGGTGCTCTTCTCGTAGCGTTGACGGACCTGCTGGCTATTGATCTGGGCCGCCGCCGGCAACGCGCTGACGAGCAGCAGCAGCGGCGTCAGCCGTAGGAATTGCCGCCACCAGCTCGGGTTCACGCCAGCGATCGGTGTCTGCATTCCTGTGTCGCTGCCTGCGCCGCGCGCCTCACGACACTGGGCCGGGGAATCGAATCATGATCCAGTCGGCCATCGCGTGCACCGTGTAGGCGGGCGGCTCGTCGCCCTTGAAGTCGATGATCACGTTCAGCCCGCCGCGCTTGCGAGAGACACGTACACTTTCGATTTGCGGGTCCGACTGTGGGAGCTCGCGCTCCGGCAGATCGCTGTCTCCCGGCGGCCCCCACGCCTCCACAGTAATGCGTGCCGGGTTCTTCGAGCTCGACTCGCGCACCTGTGTGGGCAGGCGTGACAGGCGCAACAGGATGGCGCGATGGCCGTCGACGACGCTCACCTCGAAGTTGCGCAGCACCACCGGCGCTTGGTCACCTGTCGGCGCCGCCGTCGGACCAGTCATGCGCTGCGAGCATCCAAGCACCAACAACGGCAACAACAGCGGCGCGAGCCGCACCGACGCTCTGCCCGCTGCCTTCCTTGCAAATGGGTCCATTACGAAGGGGAGATAGCCGATCCCCAGAGGGCGGGCAAGCCAGCAGGTACCACCAGCCCGGTTAGCGCCGGGCGTAGATTCTTCTCCGGGCCGTCACTTCACCCTCCGGCCGAAGGCGGGGCGAAGCACCCGCGGCGCCGCGAGTTGGGTCTTGTCAGGGTACGGACACGGCTTGTTGATCACGCATTCCGGGCACCGCGGTGTGCGTGCCACACAGACCCGACGACCGTGATACTGCAGGAGATGACAGAAATGGATCCACTCCTTCCGCGGCACCACCTGTGTGAGATCGGCCTCGATCTTGTCGGGATCGTGTTGCGTCGTCAGCCCGAGCCGCTGCGACAACCGCATGACGTGTGTGTCGACGCCGATCGCTGGCTGCCCGAAGGCGTTGCCGAGGACGATGTTCGCGGTCTTGCGGCCGACGCCGCGTAACGAGGTGAGCTCCTCGATGGTACTCGGGACCTGCCCGTTGAAGCGCTCAAGGAGTTGCTCGCAGCAGGCTTGGACCGCTTTGGTCTTATTGCGGTAGAAGCCGGTCGGCCGGATGTCGGCCTCCAACTCCGCGGCGGCAACGCGCACATAGTCGGCCGGGCCGCGATACTTCTTGAAAAGGAGGGAGCCGGTGACCTCATTGACCCGCTCGTCGGTACACTGTGCGGCGAGGATCAACGCAACCAGCAGCTCGAACGGCGACGAGAAGGTGAGCGCTAGCTTGGCATCCGGGTGTGCCTTCTTCAGGCGCGAGATGATTGCGGCGACCCGTTTGGCGTCGGTCTGCGCCCGCTTCTCCGCTTTTCCTTGGCTGGCGTGCCGCTTCATGGTGGGCTCGATGCGCCGACATCTACTAGAGAGCGCCATGCCTATCAATGTGGGGCTCCAACCGATGGTGGGGCCTCCTCGCCGTTCCTTACTCGCAATCGCTTGACAGAGCTGTGCTGCGCGCTAAGGATCATCCATATGATTCGGCCAGTCGCCACCGCCCCACGGCTCTTCCGTACAGGTTGCACGGGCTCCCGGTGGAGCTGATCCCCCTGTCCGCTACCTATCCCATACCATGACAAAACGATTGCGACTGGTGACGTTGCTGCTTGTGCTTGCCGTGGCCGGCGTCTTGGCCACGGTCTTCCGCCCGCAGGCCGAGGAGGTTGGGGAGAGCGAGCCGCCTTCGGTGAGCGAGTCCGACCTGCAACTGTACATCACGGTCTATGCTGCGATGCAGGAGGATCACGACCTCACCATCGAAAATGCGATCAAGTCGCACCAGATCTCGCTGGACGACTTCCGCCAACTCGAACGCCGCATCCAGGGCCAGCCGCGCCTGGTCGAACGCGTCCGCCAAGCCCTGCTCGATCAAGTCAAAGCCAACTCGACCTTCGCGCTGTCGACGGCGACGCCCACGCCGGGCGAAGTGCCCAAGCGCGCACACGAGCCGGAGAAACACCAGAAGCGCCAAAAGAAATGACGTGAAGCGTCGTTCGTGAGGCGTGCGCAACCGACCAAGATTCTCTCCGTGCGCGCTCCCCGGCTCAGCTTCCATGTTCGTCGACGTGAGTTGCAAAAAGTGCGGGAGCCGCAAGCGCCTCGATGTGGGAGCACCCGCTGCCGGACAGACCATGGAAGAGCACTTGCGCTTCGTCACCGACCGGTTGTCGCACCAGCCCAGCTTCGGGTGCTTCGGCGGCCACTTCGAATTGGCTCCGCCCGTGCCGCGCTTCTGGAATGTTCACTGGGAGACTTTGGACGAGTCATGAACGCAGCTCATGCTGTCGCCGGCTTCGCGGCGCTTGCACTTCCGCGACGTCGCGGGCAGACTTCCGACAGAGGTCTCCCCGTATGAAGGAGAGAGAAATGCCCGACGAACACGACGAGTCTTCCCCGCCGGATCCACAGGAAGCCCTGCGCATGCTCGATGACGCGCGCAGCCGGCTGCGCACGGCGATCTGGGCCCTGCACGGGATGCACCAAGACCTGAGCGCGCTGTCCGTCGATGATTTGGCCGACATCGAGCACCTCCTCACCGAGATTCTCGATAACGCCCTGACTCCCTGTTACGAGGCGATGAGCCAAGTGCTGGGAGGAGACGCGAACGGCGCCGTGACCACCCACTAATCGGCACGCAGTCACTGGGATCGCTGCGGAAGCGGGTTGGTGATGCGGCGATCCGATCCGCAGAAACCGCCGCCGCGCCTGCCGTCGGCGTTGGCAGCGCTCCGCAGGGAGGTCGTCATCTGCCGCCGCTGCCCGCGCCTGGTCGCGTACCGCGAACGCGTCGCACACGAGAAGCGCCGCGCCTTTCGCGACTGGGACTACTGGGGCCGGCCCTTGTCCGGTTTCGGCGATCCTGCCGCACGCGTCGTCGTGATCGGCCTCGCACCCGCCGCACACGGCGGCAACCGCACCGGCCGCATCTTCACAGGAGATCGCAGCGGCGATTGGCTGTACGCCACGCTGCACCGCTTCGGCTTCGCCAATCAGCCAACGTCAACGCAGCGCGACGATGGTTTGCAGCTCACCGATGCCTGGGTGACGGCAGCGGCACGGTGTGCGCCGCCGGACAACAAACCGACCAACGAGGAGTTCGACAATTGCCGTCCCTTCCTGCTGCGCGAGTTCCAGTTGCTGCGCCGGCTGCAAGTCGTGATCGCGCTGGGACGCATCGCATTCGACGCCTTCTGGGCGGTGCGCCAGGCGAGCGGGCAGCCGCCGCCGCGCCCACGCCCGCAGTTCGCGCACGCGGCGGTGTATCCGCTGGGTGACCTGACGCTGATCGGCTCGTATCATCCGAGCCAACGCAACACACAAACCGGTATGCTGACGCAGGCGATGTTCGACCAGGTGTTCGCCGCCGCGCGCCAGTTGCTGCGCACCTGACTGCCACCGTGCCACGACGCGCCGTTCCGCTCGATCTGTCGGCTGCGCTGCACACGGCTGGCTACACGCCCGAGGCGCTGGGGCGCCGGCTGGGCATCACGTTTCCCGACGACATTGGACTGCTGAATCACGCGCCCGCAGTGGAACGCTTGGCGCATGAGCGCTCTCCCGAGGCCGCTGTGATCCGCCTGTTCTTTCTCGAAGCCGCCGAGCCGGTGCAGCGCGTCACCGAGGCGTTTGCGCGCCGCGGCTGTACGGCGCTGGTGGCGATGGGCTTGCTCCGCGCAGGCGGTGCGACGTACCACGCACGTCTGCGTATCGATCCAGTTGGCACTCAGTACTTCGTCACCGACCGCCGCTTCCGTGCCATCGATCGAACCGCGCTGCGCTGGCCGAAGGGTGATGCGGTGTACCCACCGAGCAGCGATTCGCTGATGCTGCGCGACGCCATCGACGCGTCCGGCGCGCGCGACGTCCTGGACTTGTGCACGGGCTCGGGCATTCAAGCGTTGCAGGTGGCGCGCACGGCCGAACGGGTCGTGGCGGTCGACGTCAATCCACGGGCCGCAGCGGCGGCGCGCTTCAATGCGCGGCTCAATGTCGTGGAGAACGTTGACGTCCGTCTCGGCGATCTCTACGCGCCGGTGCGCGGCGCACAGTTCGATCTCGTCATAGCGAATCCTCCGTTCGTCGCCTCGCCGTACGCCAACGCTCCATCGTATCACTCCGGTGGACCGCGCGGTGACCGCGTGTTGCGCCGCATCATCGCCGGGCTGGCAACGCATCTGCGTGAAGGCGGACGCGCCTTTGCGATCACGCATCTGGCGTTGCGCCGTGGAGAAGACCTGCCGGCGGTTGCCAGCCGCTGGTTCGGCGATTTCCCGGGGCGTGCGTTGGTCCTGGTCGTCGAGACGGGAACGCCCGTTGATCTCGCCGCGGCGCAGGCGCTCTTCGCTCTCGATCGCGGGCTCAAGGCGTACGCGATCGAGGTGCAGCGCTGGGTCCAGTACCTGCGCCGGCACCGCATCGAGCGCGTCAGCGCGCTGCTGATTGTGGCGGAGCGGGGCACGCGGCGCGGCGTCGAGGTCGTGGATGCACAGCCGCGCGTGTTGCCGATCCCGCTGACGCCCGCACCCACGGAACGCATCAAGTCGTGGCTCACATGATGGTAGAAGCAGGCGTCCCTGCCTGCTCACGTTTAAGGTGAACGTTCCGGCACATCCCAGCCGTGGTTGTGCAGGAACGTCCGCAAGCCGGGGTTCGCCAACGATACCGGCGGCAGATACGACCCGACTCGCTTGCGTGTCCACCACGCGCCGCTCGTGTCCCCGAGGTGCGTGAACTCGTACTCGTACAGCTCCGCCCGCACGAACCGCGGCGGCGCATTGGGAAACGGATTGGTCGCCAGCAGGCTCAGCGCGGCCGCGTTGCCCATGAGAAGCTTGGAGACGAAGTGTACCAACCATGGCTGGTGCTGGTAGGTACTCATCGCCGCGAACCAGATCTGCCAGTCGATCCGGTACTGGTAGGGTGCGACGACGCACGGGCGGCGGTCGGGATTGCCAGGCTTGCACTTGAACTCGTAGGCTTGCCACTGCGTTGCGTCGGTGATGCTGGCGTCGCTCGTCCCCTCGAGGATCACCTCGTGCCGCCGCTTGCCGACACTCCCGAACGCGCCGTAGGTGTTCACCAGATGCAGGCGATCGAATGATCCGTTCATGACCTGCCGCGAGCCAAGCAGATTCAAGACGGGTGCAATGCTGAGGTATGCGACGAGTGCAGCGAGGCCATAGGTGACAACGGCGTGCGCCCGCGTCGGTGCCGCCGCGCCACGTCGCGACAGGGCTGACAACAGCCGCTTGGGTACGATGCGGCTGAGCGCCTGATCGTCGAAGCAGGTCACGCACAGCGCGAGGGTGAGCCAGTTGAGCCACGACAAGTTGCCGCTGGTGATCAGCAGCACCTGGAAGAGCACCAGGAATACACCGCCAACGTGTCGCAGCCGCCGCGGCGCGAACAGCGTCCACGGGACGATCAGCTCGACGAAGTGGTTGAAGAGTACCTCGAGCTGGTGGACCGCGGGCGGGATCTGGTGGAGATACCAGCTGAGCGGATTCGGTAGCGGCTGGGTTTCGTAGTGATAGAACATGCACGTCAGGTCGCGCCAACAGGGGTCGCCGCGCAGCTTGATGAGGCCGGCGCCGAACATGACGCGGAACAGCACCCACCGCAGCAGCCAGATGACGACGCGCGGCGGTGGCGCCAGCAGCGATTGCCCACCGCGTAGCGGGCAGAGAAAGATCGCCAGGAAACCGGTCTCGAGCAGCAACAGTTCCCAACCGTAGCCCCAGAAGAGCTGGCCGACGTGGTAGAACGACAGATACAGAAACCACAGCACTGCCAGCAGCACCGCGTTGGCGCAGCCGAGCAGGACCAGCACCGACAGACCGACGCCACAGTATGCGAGGATCACCATGAAGAGGTCGGAGTCGTTCACCCAGAAGATGGTGGGGAGGGTGAGGAAGGCGGAGAGGTGGTTGCTCTCTGCAGTTGCGATGTTGTCGAGGAAGGTGTGCGCTGGCAGTAGCCCGTCGGCGCCGATCAGCGGACCGAGCTGTTGCGCCAGCACCAGGAACGCGACGCCGTAGACGAGGCCGAGGAGACGGAGAAAGACTAGGCGCGTGAGGCGGTAGTTGCCTCGCAGCTGCGGCGCGTCCGACCGGGCTGCGCCCAGCGTCTTTTCCATGGACCGCTCCCGTTGGTCGCTGTGGGCTGCCCTCGCAAACGTGACTCAACCGGCGATGCGTTTCTGCCCTTGAAGACCCCTAGCGTCTCGCACGGCCTCAGGGGTGCTTAGTGCAGTGGACCTCGCGGCCGACGATCTCGTAGCGGCCGCCCTCGGGGCACGATGCGATGTGGAGCCCGTCTGCTTCCAGCGCCGCGAACGTCGGCGTTTCGCCGTCGTGGTTCACTGACCAGGCCATGATGTCGCGCTCGATGTTCTGACGTTGCGTGCGGCAGGCCACGGCGCGGCTGGAGCTCAGCGCCGTCACCCCGGTGGAGCGCTCGCTGGTGGCGCTCTGCAGCTTGAAGTAGCCGAAGTACAGGAACGCGACGATCAACATCGCCACGAGTACCGCAACGAAACCAAAGCCGCGCTGGTTCAGCACGGGAGCCTTATGCCACGGCCGCGGGAGGTTTGAAACCGCATTTCCGATGGGAGCCAAGCTAGCGGCGGGTGCCAGAGCCGCCTGCTACCTGACTGAGTTGGACTGTCACTGAGTTGGACTTGACAACTCTTGATAAGCTGGAGTAAGCGCGCTCACACGACTGCAGTAGTTCGCAAAGGGGCTGCCCGCGCCGAGTGTTTTCCGGTGAGGGTTGCGGGGGAACTCCATGATATCGGTAGAGAAGGCCAAGGAGATTCTGAAAAGCAACGGGATACAGCTCGCGACAATGGCCGCTGATCCGCAGGTCTTCAATCAGGGATGCCACCGGGTATACAAAACGATCCCCATTTCGTGGCGGTGGTTCATTGGGAAGCAACGGATCGAGAAGGTCCTGAACAAACTCGTGGGGCAAGGTGGCGCCGCGAGAAGCAAAGAGGCCGGGCGCACAATAGCTGACAGAAGAATAAAGATTGATCCGGATTCTGTCTGCGTGATAATCGACACTTCGCGAAGGGAACCGCTGCGACACTGCTTTGATTGCAGCGCCCCGGGTGTCGAGAGGAGGAGGGCATGGCCGAGATCAGGTGCGAAGCATCGGGTTGCGGGAGCACGAACAAGGGCGGCAAGATTTTTTCCCAGTGCAATAGCTGCGGCCGCTGGTGGTGTTCGATCCACGGCCGCGACGGGAAGAAGTGCCCTGGCTGCGGGCGCGGCTACCTGAAGCGCTAAGGAACGGCGGGGAGCGATCGGGTACCGTGCGCCGGTGATGGAAGAGAAGAGGTGAGCCGTGCCAGAACCGGAAAAGTGCGAACCCCTCCCCGATCCGATAGCCGCCGTGGCTCCCGAGGCGAATTCCTCGGCCGAAGCCTCACGCCACGACGCCTCGCAGGAATCGCCACCGCCGCAAGAGCCCTTCGCTGGCCCTGACGCTGGAGCGCGCGTGTTTGCCAGCATCGAGCGCATGGGCACGCAACTCGAGGAACTCGTCAGTACAGTCAGGGGGCGACTTTCTTATGACGAGACAAAGGAGCAGGCATTCGAGCGGCTGTACGCCGAACTGGACGCGCTCAAGAGAAACGCTGCGATCGACAACATCAAGCCACTGCTGCTCGATCTGATCCTGCTCTATGATCGGATGGAGCAGAGCAGGGAACAAGCGGCGGCGGAGCAGGAGCTGGTCCCAGTCGAAACGCTTCAGTCGTTCATCGACGAACTCTTGGAGGTGTTGTTCCGGCGTGACGTGGGACTCATCGAGCCTGGTTCTCCCTCCTTCGATTACAATCAGCAGAAGGCGGTCGGCGTGGTCGATGCGACGGACCCCGCGGAGCACCAGAGAGTCGATAGAGTAGTGCGTCGAGGATTCCGCCTCGGCGACCGGATCCTCCGCGCAGAGGAAGTCATCGTGCGTCGTTTAATGCCACCGCCCTCGGGCGGCCCTACGAACGATGGCCGCGATGAGCAGAAGGAGAAATCACCGTGACGGAGCAAGACGTTATCGTCGGCATCGACTTGGGCACCACGTTCTCGGCGATCGCTTATATCAACCAGCATGGCAAGCCCGAGGTGATCTCGAACCGCGAAGGCGAAAGGACCACGCCATCCGTCATCTACTTCGACGCAGAGAATCCGGTTGTAGGGGTCGAGGCTAGCCGGATGGCAGTCATCGAGACGAAGCGGACCGTCGAGTGCATCAAGCGGGAGATGGGAAATCCGTCCTTCCGCTTCAACGTGGATGGCAAGGACTACTTCCCAGAAGACCTTTCCGCGATGATCCTCCGCAAGCTGAAACTCGACGCCGAGGCGGCGCTGGGGCGGCCGGTGAAAAAGGCCGTCATCAGTGTGCCGGCATACTTCAAGGACGCGCAGCGCGAAGCGACGAAGCAGGCAGGCCAGATCGCGGGACTTGAAGTCATCCGCATCCTCAATGAGCCGACTGCCGCAGCGCTCGCCTACGGCTTGGAGAAAGCGCCAGGTACGCAGACCCTTCTCGTCTACGACTTCGGCGGCGGCACCTTCGACGTGACGATTATGAAGGTAGAGGATCGTGAGTTTACCATCCTCGCCACCGACGGCGACGCCAAACTCGGAGGAAAAGACATCGACGCCCTTCTCGTGAAGTGGCTGGCCGAGGAAGTCCAGCGCGAGCGTGGGGTCGACCTCCGCGTCAATCCACAGACATGCCAAGACCTCTGGGATAAAGCGGAGATCGCCAAGAAGGATCTCTCGTCTCGTGAGAGCGTGTCACCGGTGTTGATGGTAGGCGATAGACCGCTTCGGGTAGACCTCGATCGGGCTTCGTTTAACGAGATGATTCAGGATCTAGTTCAGAAGACCCGCGAATGCATGGAGCGGGCAGTGAAGGCAGCAGGGATGACATGGTCTGCCATCGACACGATCCTTCTCGCAGGTGGATCGAGTCGGATTCCGGCTGTCAAGGCAATGATCAAGGATGCGACCGGTAAGGACGCCGCTCGGGATATGAATCCGGATGAATGTGTAGCCCTTGGTGCCGCGATCCAGGGTGTCGTTTCGGTCGTTGAATCGAGCGGCCCCTCAGCCGCGCCTCCCCTAGTCGGAGGAGCTGACATTGTGGTCCGGGACGTCACGTCTCACAGCACCGGGGTAAAGGCGCTCTCTTCGGACCGAAAGCGGTACGTGAATAGCATTCTCATCCCGCGCAACACCCTGATTCCCTGCGAACGGAGGAAGACGTTTGCCACCAACGAGGACAATCAGTCGCGCGTAGAGATTGAGGTCCTTCAGGGCGAGGATGAGGATCCAGGTTCTCCAGAGGTCCAACTGATCGGACGGGCAGGCCTGAAGAACCTTCCGCCGCACAAGGCGGGTGAGCTCGTAATCGAGATATCTCTTCGATGCAACGCCGACGGCGTGATCGAGGTCATCGCGCGCGAGCTCATGAGCGGCCAGATGACCCGCGAGGCGATTATGCCAAAGTCCGGGGTGCTTTCAGACGAGGTTGTTCTGGAAAAGCAGGCGGAGTTGGAGACAAAGACCCTCTGAACGCCGATGTCAGTCTGGTAAGGAGCAATTGAATGCCTTCGCGCGTAGTTGGTATCGACCTCGGCACGACCTTCTCTGCCATTGCCAGCGTCAACGACCACGGAAGACCGGAGATCATTCCGAATCGCGACGGCGAAGAGATCACGCCATCCGTTGTCCTGTTTGACGGCGATGCGCCGATCGTGGGGAGCATCGCGAAGCGTAGCGCCGTTGTGAATCCGCTAAGCGTCGCCCAGTTCGTCAAGAGACAGATGGGTGTCCCGACGTGGAGCTTTCGCTCCGAGAGTGGAAGCAAGTACTCGGCAGAAGAAATATCGGCGATCATTTTGAAGAAGCTCAAGGAGGACGCAGAGCTTCTTCTTGGCGGGAGAATAGTGGATGCGGTCATCACCGTGCCCGCGTACTTCGATGACGCGCAACGTAAGGCCACGCAAGACTCAGGCCGGATTGCCGGCCTGAACGTGCTTCGAATCATAAACGAGCCCACGGCCGCCGCTTTGGCCTACGGCCTCGACAAGGCCAAGGCGGAACAGACAATCTTGGTCTATGACCTCGGCGGAGGCACCTTCGACGTCACAATCATGAGGATCGGTGCCGGTCGCATCGATGTCCTCGCCACAGGCGGGGATAAGAATCTAGGCGGGTTCGACTGGGACAACCAAATCATGACGTTGCTCAATGATGAGTTCAAGGCCGCCGGCGGTCCAGACCTATTTGAGGATCCAACTCTTGAACAGGATCTCCGAGACAAAGCGGAGATCGCTAAGAGGACCCTGTCCACACGAGAGAGGACCGCTGTGTTTCTCTCGGGGGGCGGGAAGACCGCCACGGTTGAGCTCACCCTTGAGCGTTTTCAGGAGATCACTCGCCCCCTGATCGAGCGAACTGGAAGAATTATGCAGTTCGTCCTTGAAGACTCAGGGCTGACGTGGAGCCAGATCGAAAAGATCTTGCTGGTAGGGGGCTCGACGCGCATGAGAGCGGTGCCCGCACTCGTGGAGGCCGCCTCTGCCAACAGACCGTCCTGCGAGCTGCATCCAGACAAGGTTGTGGCAATGGGAGCGGCAATCCAGGGAGCATTGCTTCATGTGGAAACCGGTAAGAGTAGCCTCGTCGAAATGGGGAATTTCCCCCTGGTTGTCATCCAGGATGTGAACTCGCATAGCATGGGAGTCGTCACCCATGACGACCGCGACAAGCCACATAATTCCATCGTCCTGAAGAAGAACACGCCATATGGTACGAGGACCGAAGACGTGTTCGCTACAGTGCGGGATGGGCAACAAGGTATTCACGTCCAGGTGACCGAGGGCGAGGATGAAGAGCTCAGCCAGGTGAAGATTGTGGGCGCAAAGGAGATGCCTATTCCACCCTATCCAAAGGGTGCCCCAATCCGGGTATCATTCCTTTACACGCCCGATGGATTCGTTCGTGTTGAGGTGTTCGACATGACTACCAACACGCCACTCGGCGAACTCCAGATCGAGCGAGTGTCCAACAAGACAGCAGAGCAAGTGGAAGCGAGCAGCAGACGGCTATCGGATATGAGTGTCAGCTAGTTTCGGTCGGCTACCACAACTGAAAGGGGAGGGGGAAAGAGAATGAAGCGTGCGGCAGACGAGCTCGGCAATTTAGTCAACTATGAACAACTGGCTACGGTCCGCGTTCTCGAACCACCAAAGGTTGCAAAGAACGAGATCCCTAACTTCATCCTCTGCCAGAACTTCGAAAAGGCGAAGCGGAAAATCGATCAGACGATGGAGCGATACAATCGCAAGGTCGACGAATCGAAGGAGAAGGTGGAGGGTCTCGCGGCGCAGGTCGAGGAACTGACCCTAGAAATTGGTTACAACACTGGTGACATCTCAAGGCCTGGGCTGGGGCGTCTAATCGGGGGCGGTACATTGCGGAGCACAAAGCCGGGCATGCTGGACAACGCCGAGGAACACAACAAGAAAGCGGCGAAGTACAACGCGATCTTGGAGGTGGTTCGGAGGCTGTCGGACAAGAAGGATGCCGCAGTCGAGCGGCATAACGAGGCAGTCGAGAAGCACAACGAGTTCATTGAGGAGGCGCGCGAGAAACTAGAGGAACTGACGAATGAAGCAGTGGTGGTAATTGACGACGACATCGTCGCAGGGTTGGACAAGTGCACGAAGATTGCTGGGAAGCTCGCGGGAAGCCAAAATTCCGAGGATTTGCTTGGCGCCGCCGAGGTGTGTTTTATCGCTCTCAAGATCTATCATTTGTTCGAAGGAGAAATTGAGGGAAACAGTCAACGAGCAGAAGCCAAGAACCGTGTCGCGGAGGTCAACAAGCTCTTGGGTGAAATCTGCGCCAGCGACCTCCTTGGCAATCATGTCGCCGATGTGTACCGCAGAAATACCTACCTGGCCGAGAAGAACGCCGAACTCTACGGGCAAGTGATGAAGGTGATCGGTGCGGTGAATCGGGTTGAACTCGACCAGGGAACGCGGGCGATTGCAGGGTTGCTCGGCCAAAACGTTGAAACCAGCTTTACCTACGAGGGTGTCGTCGATCCATCCGAGCTCGACGCAATTTTGGCCAAGATCAAGGACACCGTCGGCGCTCTCAATAGCGGTCGTGCCAAACTTCGTGAACTCGCGGCGTCGACGAAGGCATCCGCAGATGCGGCGGTAACGGCGCACGAGGGGGCAGAAGCGCTTCTCTCCTCCATGAAGACCAATGTGCAGGGAATGAACAACGATCTGCTCTTAGTGCCTGGCCACTTCCTATTTGAGATGATGGACGAGGCGGTGATCGACGATTTCTATCACCGGGAGCTACGTCCGATCGTGGGCGGACGCCGCAAGCAGCTTGTGGCAACGATTGGAGAGGAACAAGTCGATGCCTTGGTTGCGAAGAATGATGATCGGTACTCGCTCAGGAAGGCCGAGGCTGCAATCAAGCAGGCCGATCTCCTTCGTTTGCGTTCCGAGAGGGAAAAGATTGACGGTCACGTCAAGAAGGTGTCCGAGTCGATCGCGGCATGTGAAGCGGATCTGGCAAAAGCACAGGAAGTGCCTCGGAGGAACGCAGATGCATTCCGCGCCGGTCTGTCCGGGAAGTACATCCTGTCGTGCTTGCCGGGAATCGGTGTACTGTTCGCCTTCGGTATTCTCGGAAAGGTCAAAGCCTTTGAGGCCGGGTTCAAAAGTACGAACCAGATCTATCGTGACCTGGCTACCGAGGTCTTCGCCAAAAACCGAACTATGACAACTGTCGCCTTGGTGCTTGCCGCGCTGGCGGGGCTCGGCGGACTGGGCGGGTACTTCGCCCCGAACCTTGCCCCAACCCTCAGCAAGGACATAGCTATCATCGCGGGTGCAACCGGCGGGGTCTTGGCGCTACTCTACCTGCTGACAGTCGTTGCCTTCGCTGGGGTCGGCAAGCGAGTTCAAGTTCAATCTTAGGGAGCCGTCATCGGAGATAGCGGCGGGAAAGCGGACGCGCCAAAGCTGCCGTCGCATGGCTGCCGAATCGTACGAGTACTATCTGCGGTTACTGAGTCTTCCGCGGACTGCATCTGAGGCAGATATCCGCAGCGGGATCACGAATGAGTTGCGACTCTGGACTAGGCGTACCAATGCACCGACACTCGAAGGCCGCCAGGAGGCAGAGCGAAGGATACTGACCCTCGAGATGGCCGAGAAGGTGCTCCTGGGTGCCGAGGGTCGAATCATACGAAGCCAGCTCGGCTCACAGTCGTCAGGGCCAGCACAACCCGAGGTGTTCGTTGATGCTGATACGGTGGCGCGCACGATAGAGTCCCTGGCATCGGTCAGAGGAACGAAGTCTCAGGAAAGAAAGGGCGCCGTGCTCTATCGGCGCGCGGCTATCTTCTACCGGGGCGTCGACTATCTGTGCGAGGAACTGCTCCACAAGAAGTACGACTCCGCCCACGATAGGAAGCACTGCCAGGCGGCACAGGGTGGATTGGTCCTCTTCGATTGGGCCTGCGAGACGACAGGAAACCCTGGCCGGGCGATGACAAAGACGTACATCCAAGGGTCCTGGGTCGCTGACTTGGTTTCTTTTGCTGCGGACTGTGGAATTGAGTGAATACGGGAACCCAGAGGACAATGCAGTGTGAGCGCTGCGGACTGCCCCTCAACAATCCCGGGCCGAGCTGCCCTGGTTGCGGCGCAGCGCTAAGCGAATCTCGCACCACAGGTGAGGAAAGGGACTACTACGCCCTGTTCGAGCTATCTCCCCATATGTCGTACGCCGAGATTCGGGCTCGGTTGGGGCAAGCAGCGCGCGTCTGGGGGCATCGCGCGAATAACGCCGCACGGCTCGAACAGCGGCATCAAGCGGAACGCATGCTTCAGTGCCTCTCTGAAGCAGAGGCGGTGTTGCTGAACGCCCCCACACGGTCTACTTATGACGCCAGGTGGCGTGACCGGCAGGGCAGTTCGAGGTACTCTGCGCGAGCGGCGGATCAGTCATTCGCCGGGGAATCCGCGTCACAAACTTCTCCGAGGTACGACCCGTCAGACGCACGTGGCGGTCCTAGGGTCGAGCCACATTGGGAGCCGCCGTCGGTTGTGCCGGCTCCGGTCGCGCCCGGTCGATCGTCACACGTTCCAACCGGTGAAGGTGATCCGGGGGCCCATTCGAACTGGTTTGGGTGGATAACGTTGCGGGGGACGGTCATTCACCTCGACACACTGTACACGATCCCGCCCCCCACAAGTTGGATCCGTATCCTGCTGGCTCTGATCGTGTTTCCCGTGGTGGTGCCGTTCGTTCTTGCCTTCTGGCTTGCAACGCGCATCTTGTTTCCACGCTCTGGCAGGCCGCTCGACATCACGAACCTTCTCCTCCTATGTTTCACTCTCTCTCGGACGGGACCCCGATCGCAGGTGCCTGTACGTGACCTTCGCTTGCGGGACAGCTCCGGGAACGAGCACTCCGTTCGCATGATGGGACACTTGGTCGCTGGGGGCGTGAACGTTGGTGACGACGTGACGCTATCCGGCTTCTCCCGAGGGGGCACCTTGAAAGTTCGTCAGGGGATCAACCACAGGACGCGGTCGGCTATTAGGGTTCGCACGTGAGCCGCGACGCAAGCATCCTCGACCGGCTGTTCCGTGTCACGCGCGGTGAACTGGACAACGCGACCGCCCCGATTCCGACTCTCGGGCAGATCATTCCCACCTTTGACTGGTGGGAAGTCTCGCGCGTGTCCGCCTTCTGGCGAGATCGGTCTGAAGCCGTGCACCTCTCGTTTGAAGAGGGGTGCCAAGACTTGACGATGGGGCTGGCGCATCTCGGCGCCCCCTGCGCGTATTGGGTTCGCGGAACGCCGACGACCATTGCGGTTCGTTTTGGGGCCCCACGGACAGCTGCTGCCGCCTTGGAGGCGTTGCACGGTCTCCTCGCAGCCTCTTATCCAGACATACGGGTGTATCGTACTCTGGATGTCGACCGGATGGGGGAAAGCGCCTTGCTCGGTCACGCAGTCCAGCTGACAGGCATTCCCGCCGAGAAGGCGCACTTGCAAAATGGGGTCGCGTGCGAGCAGATCGAGAAGCTTTGCCGCGCGATGTATGGCGCCCGATGGTCTTATTTCGTCCACGCGCAGCCAGTTGCTCGGGCGGAGGTCGTCGCTGCTCTGAATCAGATTTTAGGAGAGATCCGCTCCGTGCAAGGGACGGTCATGCTAAAGGGCACCGTCGACGAGGAGAACCGGCTCGCCAAACTGTACATCGAGATCCTGGAAGCGCAGGCAAAGCGTTATGAGGCCGCTCGGGGGGCAGGACTGTGGAACGCCCAAGCCTTTCTCATGACGGACAGAGGCTCTTGGCTCGCCCGAGCGCGCGCCGCCATGATGAACGCGTTTGCGGGGGAACGCTCCTACCCGGTGCCGCTCCGTGTGCTCCCATGCGATGGACGCGTGAGTTGCGCTGCTCCTGCATGCGAGCCCCTGACGAGCCGAGAGCTGTCAATCCTCCTGCAAATCCCGCGCGAGTCCTACCCCGGGTACGAAGTCGTTGAGCCGGCACGGTTCTCCCTCCGCGCTCCTTCGCCTGTTCAGGCGGGCCGTCCGCGCATCCAACTCGGAGAAATTCTGGATCGCGGGCAGCTCACGGGAAACCAATTCGATGTGCCGCTCGCCGACGTGGCGAAGCACGTCCTCATTAGCGGGGTGACAGGAAGCGGCAAGACGAATACCGCCTTCCGTCTTCTTGAGTCGTTGTGGGTCGAGCATCAGGTGCCCTTTCTGGTCATCGAATCGGCAAAGTCTGAGTATCGCGAGCTGCTAGCCAACCCGGCATTTGGCCAGATGCAGGTCTATACCCTTGGCGACGAAACCGTTGCGCCATTCCGGTTGAACCCGTTCGAGGTCCCCGACGGAATTCTGGTCCAGACTCACATCGACTACGTGAAGGCGCTCTTCGCAGCCAGTTTCGTTCTCTACCCGCCTATGCCGTATGTTCTCGAGCAGAGCCTGCAAGAGGTGTTTGAGGACCGCGGGTGGGACCTCGCAGCGAACACGAACCTGCGCGGGGGCGATCGCGACCGAGCCTTTCCGACGCTGACGGATCTACACCGCAAGGTCGAGATGATCGTGCGTCGTATGGGATACGATCAGCGCTTGACGATGGATGTCACCGCGGGCCTCCAGGCACGGATCAATCAGTTGCGGATCGGAGGCGGCAAGGGCCGCATGCTTGATACCCGGCGGTCGCTTCCGCTCGACGACATCTTGCGGAAGCCTTGCCTTTTGGAGCTCAAGCAGGTTGTCAGCGATGACGAGAAGGCGTTTGTGATTGGACTCATCTTGATTCGACTGCTCGAGTACCTGGAACGAAGTCGGACCACACGGCCGGCCATTGGCTTACGCCACGTCATGTTCATCGAGGAAGCGCACCGACTGCTCCGAAACGTGTCAGAGCAGTCAGGCGAAGATACCGCCAACCCCCGTGGGAGGGGCGTTGAGGTCTTCGCCAACATCCTGGCTGAGGTTCGCGCTTTCGGAGAAGGGATTGTGATCCTGGAGCAGATCCCGAGCAAGCTGGCGCCCGACGCCATCAAGAACACAAATCTCAAGATCGTGCATCGCATCGTAGCCAAAGATGACCGCGAGGTTCTGGGCGCTGCCATGCGAGCTGAGCCGCAGCAAATTGCCTACTTCGGGGTTCTCCTCGCGGGGGAGGCGGTCGTGTTTGCAGAAGGGATGAATACCCCGGCTCTGATGTCGGTGCCGCTGGCGGCGGCGAAGCACGCCGGTGCGAGTGCGATCGACGATGCTCGTCTGCGAGAGGCTTGGAGATCGTCGTTCGATCCTGCCGTGTATCGGCGGTCCACTTGGTGTACGCACTGTCCAAGCTTGAGCTCGTCGTCCCCCTGCCGGGCTGACGCAGGGGTATGGCTCGGGCCAGGAAGATCGGCCTTCGAGGCGTTTCACTCGGCGTTGGCCCACAACCGCGCCTTCCTACGTCAGGCGTTTGCGGATGTCGAGCAGGCGTGTCATGGCAGTCGTTCGGCGGGGAGGGGCAGCCGTGACGCGGTGTGTAGCCTCAACGCGTTCCTGGAGGATGCGATAGAGGAACGGTCTCGTTTCGCGGGCTGGCAGTTCTCGGCCGTGGCGGAACTCGCGGAAGCAGCTGCCGCCACCATCAGAGCCCTCGTTGAGCAACTTGACGCCGCGGACGCCCGGGCTGCCGATCGGGTGACCGCCAAGGTGGCAGCTCGCTACGGCCGTCTCTACGAACGACTCAGCAAGACTCGAAGCATTCCCTTCGCCGCGTGTCGGCTCTGCGACCGGCAATGTGAGTTTCGGTACGAGGGATCAGACGAAGTTCGCAACGGGGCTGCCGGCGAGTACTTTCACGATGAGTTCATGGAGAGTGCAGGCGATCGGAAGCGATTGGCCCTCGTCGCGTGGGGTGTGACAAAGGGATATGTCTATCCGAAGGACGTGACGACACGTCGTTGCTTGGCCTTGTGCTTTGCGTGCCAGCAGGCGGCCGCGCTGGGCCTATCCAGCCGGAATCAGGTTTCGCTCGTGGAGGGCATCGCCCGCGAACTTCAGACCCTTGCGGAGGAGGAGCATGGCAAGATCGCAGAGTGACGCTACCGAACAGGGGCACGAACATGGCGCGGCCGGGCGGCGCAAGAGTTCCCTCATCGACCCAGACCGTGCCGTCGAGGGATCCATGCTCAAAGGTCCGTCGAGGGACCAAGCGGAACCGACGACACCTGCGCAGCGCGAGACTCGGATTGGTGAACGTCGCGGAAGGTCTCAGGACCGACGGGCAGGGTGGCAAGATCCGGATCGAATCGTCGAAGGACGTGCTCGCGGGGAACTCGGCGACAGAGGCGAGCGTGATCGCGATTTGCCTGGGCGGGACCGGTTGGATGCGGACCGGCTCTTCCAGCAAAGCCGCAAAGGTGAGGCGGAGCCAACCTCACCGACCGATCGAAGTGCGCGTCACGACGCTGAGACGGTCCGGTCGGTTTACGTGGACACGTCTATTTCGGAGATCAGCAATATCTCGGCATCGACGCGGACGATCGAGGAGGAACTGCGCTACCAGGGCCCGAGGGACGGCGCGCATTCGGCGTTTGCGCACAGGCAAGTGCAAGGACAACTCGGCGAGGTCATGGCGGGAAAATATCTCGAGCAGCAGGGATACCGGCCGATTTCGCCGCACGGGAGGAGTGCTGAGCATGGCTTGGACCACATCGCGTGGTCGCCCAGCGGGGACCGACTCTTCATTGGTGAGAGCAAGAACCACGACAGCACAAGCGGCTACGAGACCGGAGACCGGGAACCTGGAGACCGAAAAGGGATCTGGCTCGATGACCACGAGAAGGTGAGACAGGCACTCGAGCAGCAGACGCGTGAACTCCCGAAGGATGAACGGGAGAAAGCGCTCAATGCGTTCGATGAACGGCGCGTCGACCGTGGGGTTTTTCTTTACGGAGACACTCGCCCCTCGCCGAAACTGATCGAGCGAGCGAAGGCGGAAGGCTGGACCATTTACCAGCTCAAGCCGCGCGTGAAGACATACGACCGAGTGACACCACGCGATGAGGTCGAGTAGCAATTTCCGCAGTTCAGCATCGCGAGCTACAAACGAGCGAGCCGCCACAGGCCACGCCGCCGCGACCGGAGCTTGAGTTCTTCAATGGCCTCGGCGGCTTCGACGCTGGCGGGCGGGAATACGTGACCGTCCTCGGCGAGGGGCAGTGGCCGGCGCCGTGGATCAACGTGGATCGCCAATCCGTTGTTCGGCTTCCAAACCTCGGTCGAGGGCGCGGGCTACACGTAGTCGATCAACAGTCGCGAGAACCAGCTCACGCCTTGGTCGAACGATCCGGTCAGCGGCCGGCCCGGCGAAGTGACCTACCTGCGCGACGAAGAAAGCGGAGTCCTCTGGGGAGCGACGCCACTGCCGATTCGCGAGGAGGCTTCGCTGTACGTCTGTCGACACGGCCAGGGCTACAGCCGTTTCGAGCTCAACGACAACACCGTCTGGCTCGGGGGCCAGGTGATCTTTGGGGGGGGGCGCCGCGCCGCACTCCCCTGGCTTGCCACACGGACAGATCCACGAGTACAGTGCCCAGGTTCACGAGCGGAGGGGAAGGCGATGACACTACACAACGATCACACAACGTGGCGACGATCCGAGCTCACCCGCCGCGAGGTTCTGCGCGCCGGTGCCGCCGTGGCAGTCAGTACGGCAACCGGGCCCCTGCTCGCACCACGCGTCGCCCGCGCCGCCACCCGACCACTCGCCGTGCGGCCGCCGGCCCGCGTGGCGCTCGTGGGTGTGCCGCGCACCGCGCCGTTCGGCGCGCTCGGCCGCGGCATACGCGAGGCGGCGCTCAGTGCCACGGACTTCTCATGGCTGGCGCCGGGCAATCGGGTCCTACTGAAGGTGATGTGCAATTCCCCGAACCCGTATCCGGCGACCACGCATCCCGTCGCGGTGACCGTGATGGCAGACCTGCTGCGTGAACGCGGTGCGACGGTGTACGTCGGCGACCAGTCGGGCGTACAGTTCGTGCATCACACACGGCAGAGCCAGCGCGGCTCGACGCGCGCCAACTTCAAGAACAACGGGATCGAAGCGGGCGCCCAACGTGGTGATGCGACGGTCACCTGCTTCGAAGAGGCGGGGTACGACGCCTACTTCGCTGCCGAGCCGCCATCCGATAGCCACTTCAAGCGCGAGATCTTCCTGCCGCAGATCGTCCGTGAGGTCGATCACATCATTTACCTGCCGCGTGTCAGCAAGCACGTCCTCGCCGGGTCGACGCTCGGGCTCAAGGGCGCGGTGGGGTGGCTCCGCGAAGACAGCCGCTACGAGCTGCACCATGACGGCGCGACCTTCTTAGAGAAGTGTGCCGACATCAACGGCTGCCGCGAAATCCGCGAGCGCCTGCGGCTCGTCCTGTCCGTCGGCACGCAGGTGCAGACGTCATTCGGTCCAGACAGTGGCAACGTGGCGACGCCGGATGTCGGCCTGATCATCGCGTCGGAGAGTCTCGTCGACCACGACATCGCCAGCTGCGCGTACCTCCTCGACGTGAGCGCGCAGGCGACACCGTGGCGCGCACGCATCACCGATCCGTACCCAACCCTATCGAGCTTCATGAACCGCTCATTCGTCTCTTACGTCTGGGGCGCCGGCCAGTTCACCGACGTCGAGTCGTACGACGCACCGCGTTTGGAATCCCCGTGGTCCTGCCGCGTTCTCACCCGTGGTTGCGAGATCTTTGGCGGTCGCCCGGACCGGTTGTGGGTGGAGAACGTCAACGGTTCGGTGCCGGCGGAGTTGGCGGAGGCTGTGACCCATCGCGCTGCGTACCCGGCGTGAGGGCTACCGCTCGCGCTCGAGACGGCCGCGGGTAAACATCTCGTCGGGTAGGTCGACGCCGTAGTGGATCTCTCGAATCACGAGCTGCGACTGGATGTCATCGCGCGTGTCCTTCATCTGCTGGACCATTGGCGTCCAGATGCCATCTATTTTTTCGACCTTGTCCAGGGTCCAGACCTTCAGCAGCCCCTTCTCGTCAAAGAGCTCCGCCCGCACGATGATCAAGTCGACCGGATCGATCGCGTAGCGCGCCTTCGTGTACTGCCAATCTGCCTCCGGCTTGGCGACAAC
>JBGQHM010000025.1:0-33067 GCA_041497995.1 Binatia bacterium
GCGCACGCCAACGTCCCAGCCGAAGACGCTCAGATCAGTCGTCGCGCCGAGCAATCGGCCACCGATCTGTTCGGCTTGCGTCGCCAACGACGTCACCGACAGCAGCGGCACGTTGCTCCTCCCCATGACATGCAGATTCACCGAGTAGAGCGCGGTCATTACCAGAATCCCGGCCAGCAACCCGTTGATCTTGAACTTGGTGTGCAACACGCCCGTGGTGGCGCCGGCCAGCGCGCCACCACACGCTGCCGCCGCTGTCGCCACGAATGGGTTGACGCCGTTCACCAGCATGACCGCCACGATCGACGCGCCCAGGGTCGTCGAACCGTCGGCAGTGATGTCCGGAAAATCGAAGACGCGAAAACTGATGAATACGCCGAGCGCGAGCAACGAGAGAATCAGGCCGATGGTGAAGGCGCCGATGAGGAGTGTCATGGCCTTCTCATGGATGAGCAGCTCACCCGGCGAACGCTGGCAACAAGGTTCCTCTCCCTTTCGGGAGGGCTAGGTGAGGGATTGAATGACGGCTTCGACCTCTCTTGCTCCGTCTGCGCCGACGAGATGCAGACAGGGCACGTTGTTGAAGAGCATTTCATGCCCTCACCCCAACCCTCTCCCGGTGGGAGAGGGAGAAGACATCACCTCACTGATCGGCGACACCCAGCATGCCCCGCGGACGAACTGACTCTCGCCCGCCCCGGTGATGCGCCGGTCGTCGTGAAGCAAATGCAGGACGCCCTGCAGCGTCTCGCCTTCGAAGAGCGCGGACACGACCGGCTGCATCTGGACGTCGCCCTTCTGCAAAGGCTGATACGAGAAAGCCGCGGCATGGAAATGGCCGGCGGGCCATTGCTCCGGCCCCAACGGCCGCAGCAGCGACCCAAGCGATGCGTCGGCTGTGCGTGCGGCCACGCCGGCGACCAGCGCGATACTGCGCGTGTAGGCGCGTTCCGATGTGAATGAGAGCCAGTCACGAATCTCGGGATACGCGAATGGGTCCGCCCCAGAACGCGCCCCCGCCGGTGAGCGCCGCAGCGTCGCACCGAGGAGACCCGCTGACTCGGCGACGAGCACAATCCCTACCGCGTCGGTTGCGCCAATCTCCAGCGCCGCGGCGGCCAACTCGGTCAGCGACACCTCGCTCTTGTCGGCCTTGGTCTCGAAGCGAGCCAAGCGCGCAAAGCTGCCCGTGCACACCAGCGCGTACAGTGCGCTCAGCTGCGGAACGAACGCACCAGTCGCCAGCAGATAGTCAGGAACGTTCGTGCCGTCAGTAGGCAGATACGCAGCCGCGCCGGCCACCGCCAGGAAGTCGCCAAAGCGCGTGTGGCAATCGTCAAAGTCGCCGCCGAACGCTCCTAGCCCTACGGCAATCGTATCGGCGGAGCACGTAATCCGGCGGCAGTGCTCGGCACCAATCGCGCCGCTTCGCAGCCGCTCCGGCTGCCCAACGACGCGACAGCTGAGCGACGCATCCGCGGCCACGTCGAACACCTCGAAGGCCGCCGCGCTGGTCTCGAAGTGGCGCGAGCGGCGCGGGTCGGGTCGGGGCGGCGCTTCGGTCGACGCCAGCAGCACCTGCAGGCCCGCCAGCTCCAACACGGTCTTCACAGGCTCCGACGGTGTCGACACCGCGAGCGATCCGTTGATGCGCTGCAGCTGCTTGTAGAACTTCAGCAACACGCGGATGCCGACGGAGCTCATGTACACGACCCCCGCCATGTTTACCCGGATATGGTCTGCTCCGCCCCGCACCGCCTCATCGAGTGCACGCGCGAGGTGGTCCGCCCAGGACGCGTCGAGGCGACCGGTCACCAGCACCTCAACCGCGCCATCCACCTGCTGCGTCGTGATCTCCACGTCTCCTCCCGCCGTCCGCCCATGCATACACATTGTCGGGGCGGTTGCGCTACACCTGCACTCGATGCTGGATCGACGCCCAGTTCATGTTAATGTGCCGGGCCATGGCAACGATTACCGACGGTCATCCGCTCGACGAGGTACACTACCGCGAGTACAAGATTCTGCTGCGCGCTGAGCGTTTCACGTCGCCGCAAGCTTTCCGCGATTTCTGGAAGGTCGCACGCCACACCGCGAAACAGCTCGGCGTCGGGGACACGACCAGCCCAGAGGCAGCCGACAACTTCATCCGCGAGGTGCTCTTCTACGACACCGATCACTTCGATCTGTACAATCACTCCTTCATCCTTCGGAAGCGCACCTTCTACGAGAAAGGGTGGCCGCGCTCCGACCACGAGCTCGTCCTCAAGTTTCGCAATGCCGACGCCGATGTCGCCGCCGCGGTGGATGTCCGCCCGTCACTGGGTGGGGATGCCAAGATCAAGTTCAAGGAAGAGCTGCTGCTCCTGCGGCATCAGCTCGGCGGCATGCGCAGTACGTTCTCGCACGGCGTGGAGCTGATCTCGCCGCGCCTGGTCCTCGACTGCGGCCTCGAAGACATCGTCAAGGCATTCCCCGCGCTGCGCGCCCTCAAAGTGCAGCCCAAGGCGCGGATGGCGTTGGTCAACAGCGTGGCGGTCGAGGAGATCGAAGCGGAGCTCGGAGAGCTCGACTTTGGTCACGACCTTGGTGCCAAGGCCACGGTCGCAGTGTGGCGCAACCGCGCCACCGAGGCTTCGCTGGTCGGCGAGTTTGCCTTCCAGTGCAAGTTCCACCGTTACAAGGATCTTCACAAGAAGGCGCTGGCACTCTCGGAGGCGTTCTACAAGCAGCTGCAGCATGACGCGCACGACTGGATCCTGCTGGGCACGACAAAGACGGCCATGGTCTATGGTCTCGGTTCCGCACCGGTCACCAATCATGAGTGAGCGCGCGCGCCCCAAGCACGTCACGCTCGGGGCTTTGTTCAGCACCTTCTTCATTCTCGGCGCCACCAGCTTCGGCGGCGGTGTCGTCGCCTATCTGCGCGAGGCGCTCGTGTCGGGCCGCGGCTGGCTCGATGACGACGAGTTTCTCGGCGACTTGGAATTGAGCCAAACACTGCCCGGCCTCAACGCTACTAACATGAGCGTCATTGTCGGCGACCGCCTGCGAGGTTTGGTGGGTGCGGTCGTGGCGTTCCTCGGCATGACGCTGCCCGGGACGGTCGTCGTCTTTGCGTTGGGTGTACTTTACGGTGTGCACGGCCAGCACCCGATCGTCAATGCGATGCTCGGCGGCATCGCCGCCGCCGCCGTCGGGCTGCTGCTCGCCGTGACCGTGCAGATCGGCAAGAAGCAGATGGGAGAGCAGATTGATTTCATCATCCTGCTGGGAACGTTCTTGGCGGTCGGCATGTTCCATCTCTCACTGATCGCGGTCCTGCTGACCATCGGCCCCGTTTCGGTCTGGCTGCACCGTCCGCGGGCGCAGGCGAGCGGCCACGACTCGTGAACCAACTCGCGACGCTGATCCGCGTCTTCAGCCTGCTGTCTCTGCTCGCCGTGGGCGGCGGGACCGCGGTGTTGCCGGCGCTCAGGCAGGAAACCGTCGCCGACCACCACTGGTTGACGGACGGCGAGTTTCGCGATGCTTACAGCTTGGGGCAGGTCGCACCTGGACCCAACATGCTGATGGTAACGGTGATCGGTTATCGGGTCGCCGGCACTGCCGGTGCGCTGGCCGTCACGCTCTCCTTCTTCCTGCCAGCATGTCTGCTCGCGCTGTGCGTCGGCCGCGTGTGGGCGCGCTTCTACGACTCGCCGTGGCGTCTCGCCGTCCAGCGTGGCTTGGCGCCCGTGAGCATCGGTCTCATGTGCGCGGGCATCCTGAGCTTGGCGCGCGTTGCGGTCGTCAACGCGACCACGCTCGCGTTCGCAGCGATCGTATTCGGCGTCTTACTCTGGCGTCACATCCACCCCGCGTTCCTCATTCTGGCTGGCGCGCTGGGCGGGTTGTTGCTGCTCAGCCACTGACCACGCGCGTCACCGGGGTTCGCCGATGACCTCACTGGCCCGTCGCACGAGCGCGGGCGGGATGCGCAGGCCCATCGCGCGGGCCGCGTCGAGGTTGACCACGATGCGGGTCTTCTTCAAGGGTACGAAGGGAATGTCCGCCGGTTTCTCACCGCGGATGATGCGCGCTGCCATCGAGCCGGCTTCGTGGCCGCCGTCGAAGTAGTCGCGCGCAACCACGACGGCCGCACCGTCGTGCGCGTTGCTGCTCAATGACCCGAAGAGCGGGATGCGCGACCGGCGCGCCGCCTGGGTGATGCTCGCGAAGGCGACCGTCGTCAGGTTGCTGGCGATCTGCACAACCGCGTCGATGTGTTCACTGCACAGCGCTTGCGCTGCGTCGCTCATCTCGGAGCTGGTGTTCGCGGCCATGGTAACCAGTTCGATGCCTTGCTGGCGCGCGCGCGCCGCCAGCTGGTCCTTGTTGAACACCGAGTTGACCTCGGCCGGCACGAACAGGGTGCCGATCCGGCGCACCGACGGGATGCACTCGCGGACGGTGTCGAGCAGCTCAGGAAACGCGCTCACCGTGGGCACACCGGTGACGTTCGGCAGATGATCCTCGTTGCTGCGTCCAGCACCCGCAACGATGGCGTCGGCGACGAACGTGAACACGATCGGCAGGCTGCGCGCACGCTGCAGCGCAGCCTGCAAGGTCGGCGTGGACAGGGTCATGAGCAGATCCGCGCCGTCCGTGATCGCTGCATCCACCAACGTGCTGAGCGTCGGCATATCTCCCTGCGCGTTGCGCAGCTGGATCGTGTAGTCGCGCCCTTCCTGCAACCCGGAGTCGCGCAGACCGGCGCGCATGCCGCGCTCGGCGTCTTCCGAGTCGGCCACGTTCACGTACTCGAGGATGTTCACCTTCCACGTCTTGCCGAGCACCAGCGAAGTCACCAGTAGTTTCTCCTGCCCCACGACGCTCGCCGTCCGCAGCACGTCCTCCGGGATACGCCACGGCTCCCGCAGATCGGCCAGCGCTGAGGTGTTGACCAGCAAGGTTTGCGGCATCACGTTCAGCACCGGCACGGTGGCCGGGTCGGTGCCGTGCAAGATACGCCCGGCGAGCACGCCGGCGAGCCGGCCCACCTCGTGATAGTTGGCGCCGAGATCGAAGAGTGCTCCGTGTCGCGCGTTGCCGGGGATACTAGTGAATACCGGAATGCCGGCCTTGCGCGCGACCGCCGCCACGGTCTCCGCGGCGGTTAGGACGGTCACATCCCCGGGAATCCAGATCGCTTGAACGTCGCGGGCGATCAACGAGCTGACCGCTTCAATCACGCCGGAGGTTGCGTCGACGTTGGCTTCGATCAGGTGGATGCTCAACGCATTGCAGGCGGCGCGGGCGACCTTGAGCTGTGCTTCGGAGTTAGCCTCTGCAGGATTCCACAGCACACCAACCGTCTGCAGATTCGGCAGGAGACGCTTCGCCAACTGAAACGCCTCGGCGACGGGCTGCATCGTGCCGTAGCCGGCGAGGTAGGGCGGGTGCTGGAGCGCGTTCTCGCCGCTGATGCCGACGCCCGCAGCCACGGGGTCCGAGACAAGGGCGAACACGTGCTTCGTCTTCCCTGCCCGGTTGGCGTTGGCCACGGCTTGCAAGCTGAGTGTCGATACGGTCGTCGCCAGATCGTACTGCCCACCGACAATTTCCTTGGCGATGGCGTTGGCCGTCGGCAGATCGTTCTCGGCGTTGTAGCGGCGGATACTGACGTTCTCGCCCTCGCGGAAGCCGCTCTCCGCCAGGCCATCGATGATGCCACCGACACCTTCGTCGAGAATCGGCTGTGACCCGTGCTGCAAGACCGCAACGTGCAGGAGGCGCTGTCCCACGGGCTTCCGGCGGCTCCAATCGGAAAGCAGGAGCACCGCCGACGCCAGCAGGATCAACAGGAACCCCAGAGACAACCGTTTGATGCTCACCCACATCGTCTACACGCCCTCCGCCTTGGGCAGCGTCGTGCGTAGCGTATCGCCCAGCGCTCGGAAAGCCCTGCCGAAGGCCTGCGGCAGGCCTGCCGCCGGGTTGGACCCCTCCGGGCGTTCTGGTATGCACGCAGCGATTGCGCCCACCCGTTGTGATGCAGGCTCCTCTTAGCGCGTACGACCCGACCGTGCCGGTATCGGCCATTGTGGTCAACTGGAACGGCTGTGCGCACCTCGACACGTGCTTTCGTTCGTTGCTCGGCCAAACCCTGCCGGGTGCGGAATCGATCATGGTCGACAACGGATCGACCGACGGCTCGGTCGACTTCGTGCGCGCGCATTTCGGCAGTGCCGTGCGCGTCGTCACCCTGCCGGAAAACGTCGGTTACGGCGCAGCGTTGAACGTCGGGATACGCGGTGCGAGAGGGCGGTACGTGTTCGTACTGAACAACGACACGGAGGTGGACCCGCGCTGCCTTTCGGCGCTCTACGCCGCGGCCCAACGGTATCCGGAGGCGGGCAGTTTCGCGCCCAAGATTCTGGCCTTCGACGACCGACAGTGCATCGACAACATCGGGCACCTGCTCTACGCGGATGGGTTGAGTCGCGGCCGCGGCCGCCTGGAGGCGGACCACGGTCAATACGACCGCGACGAAGAGATCCTGCTTTTCAGCGGTTGCGCGACACTGCTCCGGCGTGAGATGCTCGATGACATCGGGCTCTTTGACGAAGATCTATTCGCATACTGTGAGGACACCGATCTGGGGCTGCGAGCGCAGCTTGCCGGGTGGCGCTGTCGCGCTGTCCCGAGCGCCATCGTCTACCACAAGTACTCCGCCTCGACGGCACACTACTCACCGATGAAAGCCTTTCTCGTCGAGCGCAATCGCGTCTGGGTGGCAACCAAGTGCCTACCGGCTCCGCTGCTGCTGCTGAGCCCGCTGTTCACCGCCCTGCGTCTGGGCGCGCAGGCCTTCGGTGC
Organism: Binatia bacterium; assembly: GCA_041497995.1. Taxonomy (GTDB): domain Bacteria; phylum Desulfobacterota; class Binatia; order HRBIN30; family HRBIN30; genus DATKMS01. Next base: position 6,862 of record JBGQHM010000025.1, read on the forward strand.
CCTGACCCACCGGGGCGCGGCCGGGCGCTTCGCCACTGACCACTCTGCTAGGGCTCTGCTCGCAGTCTTCCTACGCGCTATCGTCGCCGCCATCCGCGGCTTGCCACGCGCGTGGGGCAAGCGCCGCGCCGTGCAACGCGGGCGACGCATTTCGAACCGACAGGCCTTGACGTGGCTGACCCGCTACGGCATGGGCCTGCGCGAGATCGCGCTGAAGGATTAGCACCGTGCGCATCCTCGTAGTGATCCCCACATACAACGAAGCACCGAACATCGCCGCCGTCCTCGCGGCCGTGCGTCTCGTCTGTGCAGCGGACATTGCCGTCATTGATGACGGGTCGGACGACGACACGGGCACGGCGGCGCGCCGTGCAGGCGCGATCGTCCTCCGTCATCCGTGCAACCTGGGCATTGGCGCCGCCGTACAGACCGGCTTCTTGTATGCGCTGGACCGCGGCTACGACGTGGTGGTGCGCGTCGACGGCGACTGCCAGCACGACCCGGCGTTCATCCCTGCCCTACTGGAGCAGCTCGCCAGCGACCATACCGACATCGTGGTCGGCTCCCGGTTTTTGGCGCGTGAGGGTTTCCAGTCCACCTTCGTGCGGCGGACCGGCATTGTCATCCTGGGCATTCTCAGCGCGCTGGTGGGGGCGCGGGTGACGGACCCCACGTCGGGCTACTGGGCGTTGAATCGCAGAGCATTGCAGGTACTCGCCAAGTTTCAGCCCGACGACTATCCGGAGACGCAATCGCTGTTGGTTGCCACGCGCGCCGGCTGTCGCATTCGTGAGTTGCCGGTCATCATGCAAGCGCGCGGCGGCGGCCGTTCATCGATAGGTGCGCTGCAGTCAGGCTTCTACATGGTGAAGGTCATTCTGGCAGTGTTGATCGAGCGGCTGCGACCACGGGCTGGCTCGGCGACAGGGAGGTAACCCATGTACCCAAAGTCATACCTGCTGCAAGTAATGGCGGTCGCGTTTAGCGTGCTGCTGATCGGCTTCGTCATCGAAGCGATCCGGCGCCATCGCCTCAACGAGCGCTACGCGATTCTCTGGCTCGGTGCAGGGTCGATGCTCATGGCGCTATCCGTGCACCGCCCGATGCTCGATTGGATCGCCCTGAGCCTCGGCGTCAGCTATCCGCCCTCGTTGCTCTTCCTGGTGGCGTTCATCTTCCTGCTGGGCATCGTCTTGCACTACTCGCTGGTGCTGTCATCCCACCGTGACTCGATCCGCCGTCTCGTGCAGGCGGTGGCGCTGCTCGAACGAGCGCTCGAAGAGGGGCGCTCGGTGTCGCCAGGCAGGTAGGCGACGCTCCGCGACTGTCCCGTGACTCGTCTGCTGTTGGGGCTGTGGTGTGTAACCAACGCTGCATGTGGCGGCACCGTTCCACTCGGCGGCGGCGACGTTGCGCGCACGGAACGGGTGTGGATCGATGCCAGTCGCGCAACGCCACGTAACGGCACCTTCACGGGTACGCCCACGCGGACGCTGCGCACGCTGATCTGGCAACCAGCTTCAGCGGAGGCACTGCCTGTGCTCGTGATGGCACACGGGTTTGGTGTGTTGCCGGAAGATTTCGACGCCTTTGCCCACGCCGTTGCTGCCGCAGGCTTCATTCTAGCTGCACCTGCGTTCCCCCTGACCAATCAGAACGCACCCGGCGGCCAGTTGGGATTCAACGATCTGATCCATCAGCCAGGCGATCTCAGTTTCATCATCACGCAGCTCCTCCAAGCAGCTGGCACCAAGGGTGATCCCCTCGCGGGCCGCATCATGCCAGGAGACATCGCCGTCCTCGGACAGTCGCTCGGTGCCGCAACGGTGATCGGTCTGACGCGGAAGAACTGCTGCCGCGATGTACGCGTGCGCGCCAGCATCCTTTCGGCGGCGCCGCTGATTGGTGGCTTCGGATCGGATCCGATCTCCGCCGCCGGCCCGCCGACACTCATTCTGCACGGCACGGCCGACACGACCGTTCCATACCCGATCGCTATGCAGCTCTACAGCCTGATTGACCCGCCTCGATTCCTTGTCGGTATCGACGGGGCCGAGCACGCCGACGCCCTCGAGAGTCAACTAGAGCCGCCAATCGCCGCGCGCGCCGTGGGCCAACGGGCGACCATCGCTTTCCTCAACGCAGTATTCCGCGGCGCATCCGCCGAGCTTGACGCCACGCTCGCGGCGCTCGCTGCAGAAGGAAACGTGCTGCAAGCGGATCCGGGCCCTCTGAGCGGTGTCAATCGCTAGGAGTGTTCGCCGCAGAGGCGAAGCGGGCGAGATTGAGCTGCTGACGAACGTCCTGGCTCATTTCTTTCATGATCGCGTCGAGCGGGATGCCGGTGGCATCGGCGATGCGGTCGACGACGTTGAACGAGCCGATCACCGCGGCGACCTCCACAAAGCTCGCGGGCGGCAGCAGCGCTCGTAGATGTTCGCGCTCCGTCGACGCCGGCTCGCCGCGCATCACCGCTTCGGTAAAGGCGAGCAGGTCTGCGCCATGCTGAACGCCCGCGTCCGCCTGACCGGCCCCATTCACCGCCGCAACGTCCACCTCGGTTCCCGTCATCTGGCTGCTCACACGGAGCATCGTCGCATGCGCGGTCGTTCAATAGAAGCACTGGTTGAGCGCCGAGACGCGCGCCGCGATCAACTCGATCTGCATCCGGTCGAGGCAGCGGCGGGCGGTGGGGTCGGTGATCTGCGCGACGGGCAGATAGTGCGTCGCCGCCAGCGTTTGTAGCATCCGCACCTCGGACGGCACGAGACTCAAGGCCCGTACGATGTTGGGAATCATCGCGCCCGCTGGGTACAGGTCGGCCTCTCGTCCACACGCATCCTCCGGGGCAATCATCGGTACCCAGGCGGTCCCAGGTTTCGCGGACACGGGCAGATAGTGCGATGGCTCACCGGCGCGCGGCTGCGGGAGCGGGAACGGTGCGATGCCCAGTGCGCGCGCGAACGCGTCGACACCCGTCAGCATCGTCACCACGCCGAGCAGCTCGACGTAGGGTGCGACGTCCACGCCGCCGGCGATGACGGCGTCGAACCATGGCCGCGACAACCGTGCCGGATCCGTCCGGACCCGATGGATCACGTCGACGACGTGCTCAGGCAATGCACCGACGCTCTCGTGCTCACCCCTGACCGCTGCGGCTGACAGCGCGGCCTTACGCGTCGCGCACAAGGTGCACTCATCCGCCCGGCGCGCTTCCGCCGCGATGGCGACGCGCTGCCGGCCGCTCCACCATGCCCCCGCGGTGCTGAGGTGTTCCCACAGGGCGCGGTGTGCGGCTCGTATATCGTCACGCACCCGGAAGGCACCGTAGTCGAAATCATCCATCGCCGCTGTACCCACTTGACGCACACATACTCCAGCACGGCCGCGGGCGGAAGTGCCCGGCCGCACTCAGGGTGCTGCTCGCAAACACGCCGTCGTAGAAATCCGCATCACCTCGCGGTCACTACGCCCCCGGTGAACCGCAGCCGCTCAACGCGACGTTCACTGCCCGCAACCGGCAGCGTGCGCACAACGCGCGGCGGCGTCGCGCCGACGTCGACGATACTCACGCTGTCGTACAGATGATTGACGACCCACACCTCGGTGTCGGTCCGCGCCGCCAGCGCGACCGGCTCAAGCCCTACCGGCACCGATCCGACACGTGTCAGATCACCACACCCCCTCACCTCACGTGATCGCACTGACGCGCGCGATGCGTGGAGCGAACGCCGAGGAACGGGTCTATGGAGCACACTGAGTGCCGGTGCAATTCCCGGATGCGCAGTCGCTGCCTGCCGTGCACGTTTGCCCGTTGGCGAGCTTACACCCATGAGCGCTCAGGTCGCAGCTGTGCACGCCATCGCAATCTGTGTCACTGGTGCAACCGCAGGCACCGGCGACGCAGGCCTTGTCATTGGCACTGCTCGTACAGTCGACGCAGCCGATACCGCACGACGTGGCGAACGTGGCATCCATACACGTTCCCGGTGCACCGGCGCAGCAGAAGCCACTGACACAATCGTTATTCGTCGTGCAGCTCGCCGGCGTTGCCACAGGAGTCTCAGTTTCATTCGACGTGGGCGTCGACGTGCACGTCGGGGTGGAGGTCGTAGTCTCCGTCGGGGTACTGGACGGGGTGTTCGTGCGCGTGGGCGTGGTCGTCGGCGTAGCGGTCGGTGGCACGGATGGGAGGGCACGCACGATAGCGTTCACAAACGCATCCACCGTGCTGCCAACGGCGACCGCGTCACCCACAGTCGCGCAGCCCCCCTTGCCCTCCGCCTTTTGGAAGGTTCTGAAAAACGATACACCCGCATTCGTCAGGCACCGCTGATCAACGGGCTTCCCGCGCTGCGTCGCATTCTCATAGCAGTGGAGCTCTCGGTGCGCTCTCGTTGCCACTGCCTGTATCTTTGCAGCCGCGCATCTCTGACCGGGCGTAGCGCCGATGGCTAGCGCGGTCGATGGATTGGCAAGGGTCACACCAACGAGCGCGGACGCTCCGGCGAGAACCGCACGAAAGCCCTTCTGGTTCCAATGATACATTGGGCCCTCCTCGTCGCTTTGAGAATTGACCTTCCAGCGCATCGGAATCCCACTGGGAGACCAGCGCACGCCCGTCAACGTCCCCACCGAGTTGGACGTGATCCCTCATCCCTCGCAGCCGCCTTGTATGTCTTCTCCGCTTTGGTGTTCGTCTTCGCTCCGTTGAAGCGGCCCCAGAGCCGGTTGATGTGCTTGGCATCGTAGCCGTTCGGCGGAGCCGTGACGTTGGTGCCGGCTTTGCGGCCGGGCATGGCCTGGTGGCTTGCCTTGGGCGCGCGGTATTCATCCGTATCCACGTCGGGATCCCCGTGTCCCGCGCGTTGCCTGTCCGCACCCGGGGCGGCCGCGACTATCCCCTCCGCTGCAAGCTGTATCCCTGCTGCCGGCCCGATCGTTTGGGTCGACGTGCCTGGGAAGGTCCGAGTGGGGACGTAGTTCGTCGCGCTCGCGGACGCCGCCCACAACACCGATACCGCAAAGGCGATCCGCACCGTTGCCTTCATCGCTAATTCCTCCGCACCGATCGAGTTAGGCTGATGCTACGCGCAGACGAATACAATTCCAAGCACAACCTTGGCGCACGTGCGCCTGAGGCTGGCGTTAGGGAGCGCTCGGCGCGCGCACCGGTTGCGCTATGCCTTCGGGCACCTGCAGCACCCAGTTGAAGAAGCGCACCATCCACGGATTCACGAATATGAACCGGCGCGGCCACAACGGCGAATGCCACTGCTCGGGTGGCAGTGTACCGTCGAGGATCTCGCTCACGGCACCGGCCGCGTGCGTCGCCAGCGTATCGAGGATGCGCGCCCCGAGCTCCCTTGACGCACCCGCCGGCGCTCCGGCGTAGGTTTCCTCCTGGAAGAAGCGCAGGCCGCCGCGGAAGGCCTTGATCATCGCCCGCAGCCCAGCGGGCCGACCGGCTGCGATGGCCGGCGGTGCCTCACCGCGTTCCTGCAACCAGCCATCCACTGTCTGCCGCGGCAACGTCGCGTAGTCCTTCTCAACCCAGTCGGGGTGCAGCGCCAGGAGCTGCGAGGTTTCGACCAACCCCGCGTGTATATCGCCAACCAGATCCTCGCGGCGTACGCCTGGCAAAGCGCCGAGCACCTCGGAGAGCTCGTTGCTGCCGCCCGTCAGCCGGGTGAGCATGACGGAGAAGATACAGGCCATGCGGATGCCGCGCGTTCGCGTCACCCGGTCGCAGGCCGCCTCGATCGCCAGGAAGTGGCGCGGGCTGCCGTGGAAGTTGGAGACCAACACGTCGCGGAATCCCTGTGACGCCAGCGAGCGGCCCAGATCCTCCAACACGGCAATCGTCGTCGAGGGACGGAAGAACAGCGACCCGGGGTGCGGCAGCGCATCCGTCGCCGCATAGATGAACGGGAGTTTCAGAAACGTTTTTCCGCGGTGCCGTTCAGGCAGGAAGCGCAGCACGCGCTCCGCCAATCCCTCGCCTTCGAGCGCATCGGCACCAAGCGGGAGATGCGGGCCATGCACTTCCAACGGCGAGCACGTCACCAGCACGACGCAGCGCTCGCGGTCGAGCGCGTCGAACTGCCGCTTTGTCAGCCGTTCCCATCGCAACACTACGGGCTCGGTGGTTGTTGCCTCCATCACACTCCTCCATCTCGGCTCGGGCGCTTACGATGGCCCGGGGTCGCGCTGTCCCGTGTGCCCTTACCACCTCGCTCGTCAGCCCGGCAACTTGCGCCAGACGCTCGCCAGCCAGGGCTGCTGTTCGCGCGGCAGGCCAGGTGGGCGGAAATAGTGGCTCAGCTCGATGAAGCCCGCTGCGGACACGTAGCGGCGCCACGTTTCCAGACTATGGTATGCACCGTAGCGTCCGCGGTTCCAGCCTTCCTCGTCATGGCCGCGAGGGTTCGAGCTGAACAGCACACCGCCCGGTTTCAGGGTTGCGTGCAGTTGCAGTAACACGCGCGGCAGCTCCTGGCTGGGGACATGAAACAGCGCGGCGTTGGCGAACACGCCGTCGAAGCGGTCACTCGGTAGATCGAGCGCCAGGAAGTCCTGGTGCCACACGTCGCAGCCGCTGTACGCGCGCGCCATTGCTGCGAAGCGCGCCGCGCCTTCGAGGCCTACGGCCACGTGACCGAGATCGGCAAACACCTTGAGGTCGCGCCCCGGGCCGCAACCAAAATCGAGGATCGTGAAAGGCGGCGTTCCCTTGATGTACTGCACTAGCGCCCTGATGTTCTGGCTCACGTCGTGGTCGCGGGTGCCTTGCCAGAAATCTTCGGCGCCCTGGTTGTAGTGTTCCAACGTCAGGTCCGAGACCTCTTTTAGATCGTGGGGATTCAATCCCATGTTCGGTCTAGCTTAGGCGCTCCGTGAGCTTCCCGCGACCCCGGTCTCGCGCCATCAACTGCGCGCGCGAACGCGCTGCTCATGCCGGTCGACCCCCGCGTGATGTGAGACGCTGGCTGACCCAATTCGCCAACCGGGCAAACGGTGGAAACCGTGCCGGTACGCGCTCGGGCGTGCGCGACAAACTCCGCACAAAATACGTGCGTGAGAACTCTCCGGCTGAGAAGAGCCGCCCCGCCTCATCGGTGAACCAGTTGTGCCACGACCACCAATGCTGCCAGGGAAACAGACACGCCTCGATCACACCGTACGGTAAGGACCGCCGCTCCCCTTCAGCGACCACCTCGCGCGCCCACTTCAGAAACGCCACCTTGTCCCGAATCATCTGGTTTGGGTCGCTGCGCTTCGTTGCGAAGGGAATGGTCGGAATCGCATCGTCCGTGGTGTAGACGTACCCGTGCGTGCCGATCATCGTTTTGATGTCCCATTGTCCGTATCGTTCAAGCGTCGCAATCCATTCGTCACCGGACACGTCCTGGTTCGGCGCGGTGAACACCGTATGCATGAACGAGTCGCCAGCGAACAGAATGCCTTGCGTGGCATCGAGCAGCGATGCGTGCCCGTCGCAATGGCCCGGCGACGCGATCACCTCGAGCCGGACGCCGGCTGTTTCCAACGCTTCGCCCAGCCGACGCAGCTCCACCCGGCCGGCCTGGCAGGGTTGGCCGATGAACATGCGTCGTGCGAGCGACAGCCGCACCGGCTCGCGAATGGCCTTCAGTGTCGTCTCGGTTGCGTAGACAGGGCTTCCCGTGAGCTCCGATGCGAGCGCCGTGTTACCGACGTGCTCTTCGTGGGAGTGCGTCGCAACGACGGCGCGTATCTGACTCCCGTGCGTCCCGAGGTAATGCTCCAGGCGCTTGCGGCCAAACCGCGGCCCGGGATCGATGAGGACATCCTTGTAGTGGATCGCCGTGAAGCGCTCCCCGAACACCGTCGTCAGAGCCAGCGACGGCACGTTGTTCATAAAGATTAGGCGCAGAGAGCCGGCGAGGAGGTCGATCCGCCGATTCCAGGTCCGCAGCGCTCCGAGCGCTTGGTGCACAGAAACAAAAAGCTGTCGGCAAAGCATCCAAGGCAGAAGCAAGAAGAACCACAGCCAGTACTTGATCCAGAACGCAACGATTCCAGCTCGCCGGTGCGGCGGGAACATGCGTTCGTCGATTGGAGGAAGGTTCCTCACGGCACCTCAACGAAGGTTAGCGCCCCTTTGCCCCGCGCGTTTGCCACGAGCCGAACGTCAGGAAGATCAACGTCACTGACCGCCCGCTGGACGGCGCGCCGCTCGCTCTTCGGCCCGTCATCGACGACGATGACCTCGCTCGGACGCGTCAGCTGTGCGGCGACAGAGCGCAGGGCACGCTGCAACATGACCGGGCGCCGGCAGGTAGGGACGACGACGCTCACTCGAGCCATGACACCGTCGTATTCGGGTCGGTGGGATGCGCAGACCGATCGCGTGGACCATCCGGAAAGTACGGATGTGTATGCAAGATGCCTGGCAGTGTCATGGGATCGATCTTGATGGTTCGCGGCCAGCGCCAAGCTGGATCCCTGTAGAACAGATCGCGTGTCTGCGGCGTCCATCGCAGCCATCTGTCCTCGAACCAACCAGGCAGGAGCTGAAAGGCGTGAGCCCAGGAATGCACTTTCTCCCACATGCGCTCGTCGCTGAGGACGTATCCCATGTGCCAGAAGAAAAAGGTCGGGGGCAGATCGATCGGCGATCCCGTCGCGTGACGCCAGCGGTAGAATTTCGTGTCTGCATCGAGATGCACCGCCACGGCACCGCGCATGAAGGAATCGACCTGACCATTCTCCTTCTGAAACCGGGTCTCCAGGAGATAGTCGAAGCGCTTGAAGCACGCCCGGTAAGGCATGTAGTAACGCGTGCCGCGGGCATTGCGCCCGCTGATCTCGGCCTTCAAACGCTCGAGGCCCCCTTCCGGGTAGAACTCATCCGCATCGATGGACAAGCACACATCGGCACCCGCGCGACGCAACGCGAGCAGGCCGTCGTTGCGCATGTCCTCCTCGCGCTCCCACTCCCCTTCAACGATGGTCAGGTGCGGGAGCTGACGCGACAAGCTGCTCAAGATGTCGCGCGTTGCATCCGCGACGCGAAACATCTCTCTGGCGCGCGCGTTGTACGCGATCCAGGGGTGTGCCGAGAACAACACTACGATGTGTTCGACGTGCAGGGCGAGGGCTCGCAAGCAGTAGGAGATGTATTGCTCCTGATTGTACGCGAGAACGAGCGCACCGAACCGCAGCGACCCCATCACCGTTCCTCCATCCCGTCTCTCATCGCGCGCAGATATGCCACCGCGCCACGGGAATGCAAACGTCCGAGCCACCTCAACCCCCTGAATCCGTGCACGCTACATGTGTAAACCTGCGATCGGATGAGCATCGGAAACTCTCTTCATAGCGGCAACGAACGCGATGAACGTGCGATCCTACGCGCGCAGACCACCGCGATTCCGCTGCGAGTCGGCCAACGTTCCTATCCGAGTCGCCAGAGAGACAGCAGGGCCGCAGCCAATGCCACACAACTGATACCGGTGCGCAGCCAGTGCCACGCGCTCCAACGCCGCAGCTCGAGCGCGACGTCGTCGGCGCTGATGGTGGCTGCAGCGAAGCTGGCGTTAGCCCGTCGGAAGTAGAGGAAGAAGGTCACGACCGCCGCAACCGAGAATGCCGCAGCGACTACTGCGGGCCATCGGCCAGGATGACCTTCCCACAGGGAAACGAGCGCCGCCGTCACGGCAAGCAGCGCGGTCGCCGACGTGAGAGGTCCAAAGAAGCCGAGCAAGCGTTGATCGTTGGCCGCATACCACCGAAAGAACTCGTGCGGAGGAAGCGAGCGCCAGTACGGCACAAGGACGAATCCTTCCGTGAGCATGGCGCCCACGTAGAGGCCCAATGATGTTACCGAGAGCAGCCGCAGGACGTCGCAGACCAAGGACATCGCAGTTCGTGACTCTTCCACAGGCCCTCCTTGGGAGTCTAGTGCCGGGGGGTCGGTAGCGCGTCAGGTCACACCACGAGCGACAACGCGGCGACGATCAGCAGCAGGGACACCGCCAGCAGGAACCGTTGCTCGTTGAGCCGCTGGTGGATCCACTCACCAGCCGCGATGCTGGCAAGCACGGCGAGGACGGGCACACCCAACGTTCGGATGACGCCGGCGTCGAGCCGCCCGCTGAAGGCGAAGACCGCGATCAGCACAACGTTGAAGACGGACCATACCGCCGCCAAGGTGCTGCGGAACGCGCGCTTGTTCAGACCCGAACGACCGAGCACCCACACCAGCAGCGGACCACCCGATGCGAACATGCCGTGCGCCACACCGGCGCCGAGCAGACCCGCGGCTCGCCATCTCGACGACAACGCGGCCGTGGACCCGGCCCCAGGGCGCGCCACCTTCAACGCTTCGCGCACCGCCACAATCAATACGAATACCCCGAAGAGCCGCTGCAGGATGTCACTCGATGCGGACTGAAACACGGCGAGCCCCAGCGCAACGCCGACGCTCATCCACGGCAAGATGCGGCGGAGGATCAAGTCGCGCGCGATGTGATGGCGATGGCGTGTGACCATGTACAGCTGCAGCACGAGATTGAGCGGTACGATCATCGGCAACAGCTGATGGATCGGATACAGACGCACCGCCAAGGCCACAGTGATCAGCGTGCTGCCGAAGCCGATCGCGGCTTCGGTCGTAAACGCGAGCAGCACGATCACGGCGAACAGCAGGAGCCGCGGATCACTTCCCATTCGGATCAGCCAGCAAAGGCTGCAACAGGTATGGCGAACACATCGAGCCGTCAAGCACCCGCGGATCCGGACGCGTAACGACCCATCGGCGGCCTGGGCCTTCCGGGCGACCTCGGGCGCACGCGGGTGGACCGGCAGCTGCAGCCGTATCCGGCTGTTTCAGCCTCCTTCAGCGTAGGCGCCGAGGCCGCGGAGGGCGACGGAATCGGCGCTCGATGCGCCGGTGGCCGGACTTCATTGAACTGCATGACGGGCGTCATACCCGCCCGCCAACGGTCCGCTAGCCTGCGCGGCGTGCAGCACATCGCGTCCACGACGTTGCGCGATCGGTACGGCCGTGTGGTTACCTACCTGCGCGTGTCCGTCACGGACCGCTGCAACCTGCGGTGCTTCTATTGTCTGCCACGCGGTACCTACCAATGCGGGCGGCTCGAGCAGCTCAGCCTGGACGAGATCGCCGAGCTCGTGCGTGCCGGCGTCGCGCTAGGAATCCGCAAGATCCGCATCACGGGTGGCGAGCCATTGGTGCGGCGCGGTATCGTCGAGCTGGTCCGCGACTTGCGCGCACTGCCCGGCATCACCGACCTGGCACTCTCCACCAACGGGACACTGCTCGCCGAGCAGGCTGCTGATCTCAAGGCAGCAGGGCTGATGCGGGTCAACATCAGTTTAGACTCGCTGCAACCCGCCGTCTTCCACGCCATCAGCGGCCGGCCTGATCTCGAGCGCGTTGTTGCGGGTATCGTCGCGGCCCGCGATGCCGGCCTCGCTCCCATCAAGCTCAATGTCGTCGTCATGCGTAGGGTCAACGACGGCGAGCTCCCCGCCATCCTCGACTTTGCCGCCCGACATGCGGCGCAGGTGCGCTTCATCGAGTACATGCCGCTGGGTCGCGGCGAGCGGTGGGAAGCTTCGTACGTGCCGCGCAGTGAAATCCTCGAACGCATCCAACCGTATCTTGTCGACGCGCCACCGTGCCGCCGCCCTGGGGATACGGCAGCGTACTATCCACTGCGCACCGGCGGAGATGTCGGCGTGATCAGCCCGGTGAGTTGCCGCTTCTGCGATCTCTGCAACCGCTTGCGGCTCACCGCCGACGGCTACCTGCGGCCCTGCCTCACCAGCGAGGGACAAGTGGATCTCCGCCCGGCCCTGCGACCGCACCTGCGCCCTGACAGTATTGCCGACGGGTTCCGCGCCGCCACCGCGGGCCGCCCGCTCCACGGCACCTACCACACCAGCGATGAGCGGCCGGGGACGGCGCGGTCGATGGCCGCCATCGGCGGCTGAGACTCGAGAGATGACAACAATCATGATCCATTGTGATGTAGATCCTGTTGCCCATCCGACCGTTCGGTAGATTGCGCGGCAATGACGGGCGGTGAGCACAGCACGCGGGCACGCATCCTCGAAGTCGCCGAAACGTTCCTCGGCGACTGTGGCTACCATGGCACACGCCTGCATCTCATCGCGCAGCGCGTCGGCATCCAGAAGGCCTCGCTCTTCCATTACTTCCCCAACAAGGAAGGCTTGTACCGCGCCGTGCTCGACGAGGGCTTTGGTGAAACGCAGGAGACCATCCGCCGCGTCATCGAAGCGGCGGGCGCGCCATTCGACAAGGTGCGCTTGCTGGTCGAGTCGTACGTCGACATGGTCGCGGCGCATCCCGCCCGCACGAAGATCCTGCTGCGCCAATCACTCGGCGACGCACCCAGCGGGCCACACGCGGCCGACTCGCAGCGACTGCTCGCTGTGATCGTCCAATTCATCCGTGACGGCCAGAGCGCCCAGACTTTCGAGGCCATCGATCCTGTGGCGCTGGTGCTGGGCATCGTTGCGATGGTGGCGTTCTTCTTCACCTCGGCACCGGTGTTGGCGCCGGCGTGGTGTGACGATCCGTGGAACGCCGCGCATGTGGAGCGCGTCAAGCGCCACGTCGTTCAGGTGGTCGAGCGCTGCCTGACCCCAACCGAGCGGCCACACGTCGCGGCGCGGCGGGCCATCGCGTGAACGGACCAGCGGCACGCAGGAGAAACGGAATGTCCCCCGCTCTCGCTCGACCGCTCCTGCACACCGCACACCTGCTGACGTTCGCGCTGCTCTTCGCTACCGGCCTGTTGTTGCTGCTCCCCGGTTTGCGGATCGCGGTCACCGGCGGCCATTCGCAGCTGCTCCGCACCGCCCACCGCTGGGGTGGCGTCGCTTTTGTCGTGCTGCCGCTGCTCATCATGGTACGCTGCGGCGCGCGCAGTCTCGCAGCAGCTCCGGCCGCGCGCACGCTGCGCACGCTGTGGCAGGGCGGCCACGTGGCGCTCACGGTGGTGATGAGCGTCGTCTTCACACTCACGGGGGCGGCGATCTGGGCGCAACGACTGCTGCCCGAGGCGGCCGGCGAGCTCTGCCGCTCAACCCATGACTGGCTCACATATGCCGCCGGCTGTGTAGTGGCGGCGCATCTGCTCGAGGTCGGCACGGCTGCCCTAGTGGCGCGCGTGCGTGCTGCGGCCGCCGACTCGTCGGCGTGACATGCCAAGGAGGACTGCACATGCAATGTAGGAAAGTGACTGCCTCCCGCGAGCAACTGCTCGATCCAGTAGCTGCCGCGTGGAGTGGCATTCCCGGTGAGCCGCTCACTATGGCCGCCACGCCGCTGGCCAACCAGCCGTCGGAATACATCAAGGCCAGCCGTGACGAGAAGCAGATCGGCAAGGTCCGCAACCTCATGGTGCAGGCGGTCCACAACGGGCAGGACATCTTGATCCGCCTGTCGTGGGAGGACGCCACCGAGAACGTCGAGATCACCGACAATAACCAGTTCCCCGACGGCTGCGGCATTCTCATGCCCCTGAATGCCAGCGATCCACAGCGCGGCGATCCACCGATCGACGAGATGGGCAGCAAGGATGCGCCGGTCAACGCCTGGTTCTGGCGTGCCGACCTCAAGGACGTGCCGCACAACACCGTCGCGCGTGGTCTGGGTACCACACAGTTCTCCAAGAAGTGCCCGATCCAAACGAAGTCAACATGGGGCCATGGCGCCTGGGCCGTCGTCTTTGCCCGGCCGCTGGCCGTGCCGGATCAGAAAGATGAAACGACACAGCTCGCCCCGGGCAGCAGCGTGAAGGTCGGATTCGCCGTCTGGGAAGGGAGCAACGGTGAACGCGCCGGCGTGAAGTCGTTCTCGAAGGAGTGGCGTGAGCTGTTGATAGAGACGTGAAGCGTCGCTCGTGAAGCGTGAAGCGTCAGAGGCCCTTCTGACGAGATACGCTTCACGCTTCACGAGAAACGGAGGCACAGATGGCTGAACCGACCGAACAGCAGAAGGCGCAACGCGCCAAGGATCTCGCCAGCGAAGCGAAGAGTCAAAAGGCGATGCTGCGGCAGTCCAAGCGGCAGCTCGCTATGGTCTTCGACCTGAACAAGTGCCTCGGCTGCCAGACCTGTGTGGTGGCGTGCAAGACGTTGTGGACCCGCGACGAAGGCATGGAGTACATGTGGTGGGCCACGGTCAACACGCAGCCGGGCAAGGGTACGCCGCGCGATTGGGAAAACATGGGCGGCGGCTTCCACGACGAGGAGCCGCAGTCCGGCAAGCTCCCAACGCGGCGCGAGTTCGGTGAAGCCTGGGACTTCAACTACGACGAGGTCTTCTTCGGAGGCAAAGGCAACACCGTCCACCTCCAGCCTTCGGGCGATCCCGACTGGGGGCCGAACTGGGACGAAGACCAAGGCGGCGGCCAATACCCGAACAGTTTCTACTTCTACCTGCCGCGCATCTGCAACCACTGCACGCACCCAGCCTGCCTCGAGGCGTGCCCGCGCAACGCCATCTACAAACGCGAGGAAGACGGCATCGTGCTGATCAGCGAGGAGCGCTGCAAGGGCTACCGCTTCTGCATGGAGGCCTGCCCCTACAAGAAGATCTATTTCAACCACACGCGGCAGCTCTCACAGAAGTGCATCTTTTGTTACCCGCGCATCGAGAAAGGCGTGGCGCCCGCATGCGCGCGCCAGTGTCCGGGGCGTTTGCGGTTCGTCGGATTCCTCGATGACGAGAACGGGCCGATCTACAAACTGGTGAAGAAGTGGCAAGTCGCGTTGCCGCTACATCCCGAGCGCGGCACGGAACCCAACGTCTACTACGTCCCGCCGATCTCGCCGCCGCGCTTCGACGCCGATGGCAACCTCGACGAATCGAAGCCGCGGATCCCCACCGAGTACCTGAAGTACCTCTTCGGCGACAAGGTCGAGGCGGCGCTGGCGACCCTCAAGGCCGAGATGGCGAAGACCAAGGCGGGAGGCAAGTCGGAGGTGTTGGACACGCTCATCGTGTACGAGTGGAAGAGCCTGTTCGGCCCGTTCACCAAAGACCCGGCCGAGTTGGAGCCGCGCAAGGTGTGAAGATGGAGACCATCAGCCTGCAGAGCGAATCGGGACACACTGCGGCCAACCGGTCGCGGATGTATCAGCTGCTCGGGGCGGCGTTCACGTTCCCAGACGAAGACTTCTTCGCATCCGTTCACGACGGCACCTTCGCCACGACGCTGGCGGAGGCGTGCGTCGGGCTGCCGTACGATCTCACGAGCGTCGCGACGCTCGATCTCGTTGCCGGCGGGGCATCGTATGCCGAGTTCGAATCGGAATACATCCGACTCTTCGACGTCGGTCCCGCCGGTCCACCCTGTTCGCTGTATGGCGGCGTGTACGTCGGCGACCGCATGAAGGTGATGGAGGACGCGACGCGGTTCTACAACTTTTTCCACCTGCGCCTGTCGCCGGACATGCGTGAGCTACCGGACCACATCACCACGGAGCTGGAGTTCCTGCATTACCTGACATTCCGCGAGGCCGAGTCGTCCCAGCAGGGGCTCGATGTCTCGTCGCTGCTGCGTGCCGAGCGCGACTTCCTGGCACGCCACCTCTGCAAGTGGATGCCGCACCTGCAGGCGCGGCTGGCGAAGCAGACCACCTTGTCCTTCTTCCCGGCCTTGATCTGCTTCACCGCTACGTTCCTCGCAGCCGACCAAGCGTACGCGGCCGCGATCGCCGAGTAGGGAGGCGAGACAGCGACGCCTCAGTGAGGCAGAGGCCGATCGAATGAATCAACCGAACGGTAGGTAGGGAACGTGACGGATCAGATGGAAAGCGCAGGCGTGCTGCCACGGCTCATGGAGCTGACGCGCCGCGAATTCTTCGCGCGCGGTCTCACCGCTGCCGGCTGGGGAAGCTTCGCCATCGTCCTCGGCGCGGGGGCGATCGAAACCGTGAGCTTCTTTTTCCCGCGCGTTGTCTTTCGGCCACCCAGTACGTTTCGGATCGGCACGCCGGAAGGGTTCCTCAGCAGCAGCGAGACCGCCGACCGGTTCGGGGTGGTGTTCGTCGATGACCGTTGGAAGTCTCAGCAACGCTTTTTCATCGTGCGCGAGCGCGACCGCGTTTACGCCACCTCGGCACGCTGCGCACACCTGGGCTGCACGGTGAACTGGTTTGCGGACCAACGGATCTTCAAGTGTCCGTGTCACGGCAGCGAGTATCACAGCGACGGCACCAACTTCGCCGGGCCGGCGCCGCGACCGCTCGATCGCTTCCGCATCGAGCTGAGCGTCGACGGACAACTCGTCGTCGACACGAGCATCGTCTACGGTCCAGAGCGCTTCCGCGTCGATGGCGCGTTCGTGTCGGTATAGGGGCGAGTGCTCCGGCCAATGAAACCGCCACAGGACAAACTCATCCCTCCGCCTCCTTCGCTTGGAGCGCCTGTCGACGTTTGCGAGAACGGCGTTGTGTCGTGCGAGTCGGCCCGACGCCGGGGAATGAATTCCCCGGCTGAGTCTCCGAAAAGTCCCCTGAAGGGGACTCAACTCCCTGCATTTGCAGTCGGCTTCAGCCGACTTTCATCGACTGAGCCGGGGAATTCATTCCCCGGTGACCGCGACGACGTGCAGCGGCCCTCGCGAACCGGCGCCAAGAGCGCCGATGGGCGCTTCATCGGCAAGCGCGCCAAGAAGCCCAAGCTGCTCGCCATCATCACCGATGCATGCACCGGCTGCGCCGGCGCGCCGGTGTGCCAGATCTACTGCCCGGTGGTTGACTGCATGCTGTTGGTGCCGGCGGAAGATGCACTGCCCGCCGGGCGTATCTGGGTCGATCCGTTCAAATGCGTCGGCTGCAAAAAATGTGTGAGTCGTGGCCCGGACGACGCGTTCCTCGATGGCTGCCCGTGGGACGCCATCGTCATGGTGCCCACGTCGCAATGGGAGGCTGAGCATGGCGAGCTCGCGTACTGACATCACCGCCAAGAAGCTGGTGAGCGCGCTCACCGCGTCACAGCTCTACCGGTCCGTGTTCCGCCACGACTATGTGGATACGGTCCGCAACCGCGCGCTCGAAATCACCAGCAACATCTTCCTGCATCTCCATCCGATCACCATCCCACGGCGCGCGTTGACGGTTGCCTACACGTTCTGCCTCGGCGGGCTGACGTTCTTCCTCTTCCTCGTCGAAACAATCACCGGCGTGTTGCTGATGTTCTACTACCGGCCGGTCCCCGACTACGCCTACCTCGACATGAAGACACTCGAGTACGCCGCGCAGTTCGGCGCCACGTTGCGCAACCTGCACCGCTGGGGCGCACACCTGATGGTCATCTGCGTCATGCTGCATATGCTGCGCGTGTTCCTCACCGGATCGTATCGGCCGCCGCGCGAGTTCAACTGGGTCATCGGCGTCAGCTTGCTCGTGCTGACGCTGCTGCTCAGCTTCACCGGCTATCTGCTGCCATGGGATCAACTCGCCTTCTGGGCGGTGACCGTCGGCACGAACATGGCGGCGGCCACGCCGTTCGTCGGCGCGGAGGGGCCGTTCCACACGGCGCTCGGGGTCACGCCGTTGAACGACGCGCGGTTTCTGCTGCTCGGCGACATGAAGGTTGGTGGAAATGCGCTCCTGCGTTTCTACGTCCTGCACTGTGTCGGCCTACCGCTGGTAGCGATCGTGTTAATGATGGTGCACTTCTGGCGCACGCGAAAGGACGGCGGCATCTCCCGGCCGCTGTGAAGAGCCGGCTCAGGAGCTCGACCGATGGATCCGACCGCCATGCCGAGCGCATCCAGCGCCACGCAGCCGAGCGAGGCAGCGCGCGGCAACGAACCGGTCGCGGTGTTCCCGTACCTGGTGTTCAAAGAGTTCCTTGCCGCCCTGCTGATCTCCGTTGGATTGCTGCTCTGGGCTCTCACGGTCAATGCGCCGCTGCTGCCGGAAGCGAACCCGGGCAAAACGGAGAATCCCGCGAAGGCGCCCTGGTACTTCGTCGGTTTGCAGGAGCTGCTCGTTTACTTCGATCCCTGGATCGCTGGCGTAGCCATCCCGACGTTGATCATCGTCGGCTTGATGACCATCCCGTACCTCGACACCAGTCGCAACGCGACCGGCCAGTACACGTTCACGTTCCGCCGGCTGGCGATCAGTCACTTCTTGCTCGGCTTCGCGCTGTGGTGGGCGCTGATTGCCATCGGACAGTTTCTGCGCGGACCCAACTGGCAGTTCTACTGGCCGTGGCAGGATTGGTCGCTGACGCAGAGCGCCGAGGAAACTCTGTGGAGCTTCCCGTGGTGGGTCGGACTGCCGGCGCTCGTCGCCTATTTTGCGGTGGGCCTTTTGCTGCCGCGGAAGCGCTGGCCGTGGCTGTACACGCGCTTGGGGCGGACACGCTACGTCGCCGTCATCACCTTGACCCTGCTGATGTACGGCGTGCCGATCAAGATCCTGCTGCGGCTGCTGCTGCACGTGAAGTACGTGCTCGTGACGCCATGGTTCAATGTGTGATCGCATGAAAGGGGCTTTGCCCAAGAAGGCTGGCCAGCAGGCGTCGTGCCCGCGAAGGCGGGCATCCAGGTGGTGGGGCGGAGTGGATTCCCGCCTTCGCGGGAATGACGAACTAGGGCGCCTCGAGTCTTTCTGTGCAAAGCCCGTGAGAGGGAAGCGCAAATGATGCGTGGCACGCCCGGGATGCGCCTGGCGATGGCCATCCTCAGCCCGATCTTCCTCTTGTTGTGCGTCGTCGCCATCCGCAGCGAAGAAACGCAGCCGTGGATGCGCTACCAGAGCGAGTTCAAACAGCTCTACGTGACCCGCGTCACCGCCAAGCTGCACGACGCCGAATCGCGGAAGGACGCCACCGAGATCACCCGCTGGCAGCGCGTCCTCGATGAGGTCACGCACGCGCAACCGGAGATCGCGCAGATCTATCTCGAAGACGTCAAGGTCGCCGATCGTTGCACCACTTGCCATCGCGGCATCGACAGTCCCCTCTTCCAAGACGCGCCGCAGCCGTTCCGCACTCATCCGGGCGACCTGCTAGCGCACCACGACATCACACGCTTCGGTTGCACACCGTGTCATCAAGGCCAGGGAGCTGCGACGACGGTTGACGGCGCGCACGGTCGCGAAGCAAACTGGCTGACGCCCATGCTGCCGCGCGCCTACCTGCAGGCTAGTTGCGCGCGCTGCCACGAGGTCACCCACGGCGTACAGGGCGCGGAGACTGTGAGCCATGGCAATGACCTCTTCATGGAGAAGGGCTGCTACGGCTGCCATGAAGTTCAGGGGATGACGTACCTGCCGAAGTTCGCGCCGCCCCTGGGGCCGCTGCGGTCGAAGCTGGCGGCGCCGAAGGACTGGACGTACGCCTGGATCAAAGAGCCGGCGCGCCTGAGTACGAACACGGCGATGCCGAACTTCAAGCTGTCGGACGAGGAGGTGGGCAAGATCACCGCGTTCCTGCTCTCCCAGTCGGCGGAGAAGTCGTACGCGCCGGTCGCCCTCGACGGCGTCTCGGTGTCGGACGGCGAGCGTTTGTTCACCGAACGTGGCTGCCGCGGCTGTCACGGCGTGCAGGCCGACGAGCGCAGCGTGTCGCCGCGCGTGCCGCATCTTGCCGGCATCGGCTCAAAGGTTACCCCCGGATGGCTAGACGCCTGGATCAAGAATCCCAAGGACTACAACTCCGATAGCGCCATGCCGAAGCTCGCGCTGACCGACGACGAACGTCATGCAATCGTCGCGTATCTGTCGTCGCTCAAGCGCACCGAGCCACTGACGCCGGCGCCGGATCTAAGCCAGTTCAACCCGGCCGACGGCAAGCAACTCGTCAAGCAGTACGAATGCTACGGCTGCCACGCGATCACCGGCTTCGAGCAGACCCGCCCGTCCGTCCCCAACCTCGGCGACTTCGCCCGCAAACCGGTCGATGAGCTGGACTTCGCCACGACCAAGGATGTGCCGCGCACCAAGTGGGACTGGCTGCACCGCAAGCTCACCGATCCGCGCGTCTACAACACCGACAAGATCAAGCTGAAGATGCCGGAGATCACTCTCACCGAGGAAGACACCCAAGCACTGATTGCACGCGTCCTGGCGTTCCAAGAGGCCCCGCTGCCGGGCCGCTACACCGTGCGTGCGTCGCCCGGCCAGCAAGCCCTCCGCGAGGTGAGCTGGATGGTGGCGCACTTGAACTGCAACGGCTGCCACCGCGTCAACCAGCACGACGGGCAGATCGCCCGCTTCTTCGAGCGCAAGAACCTGATTCCGCCCACGCTGGACGGCGTTGGGGCGCGGCTGCAGGGACAGTATATGTATCAGTTCATTCTCGAGCCCAAGCAGGTGCGCCCGTGGCTGAAGATGCGCATGCCTACGTTCGGCTTCAACGAGGCGCAGGCGCGCAACGTGGTGGAGGGCTTTGCCGCCGCAGCGACGGTGACCAACCCGTACACCTACGTCGCCAAGGACAACATCGCCGCCGATCACTTCCAGCGCGGCACCCGGCGCTTCCGCCACTTCAAGTGCGCGCAATGCCATCCGACGTCGATCGACCAAGGGCTACCGGAGGGCGTCGATCCCGAGGATGTCTCCATCAACCTGATGCTGACCAAGACCCGCCTGCGCCCGGAGTGGATCAAGGACTTCCTGGCGCGGCCGAAGCAGATCGCTGGGGCGCAGACGCGCATGCCCACCGTCTTCTATTCCGTCGAGGGCGAACCGAAAGTCGAGCAACCCAAAGAGGACATCGACGACATCACCACTTACTTGATGGGGATGACCGAGCCGCCCGAGGTGACGCTGAAGGCGGAGGAAGAGACGAAGAAAGCCGAACAGCAACAGCAACCGACGGACTGGAGCAACGTCCAGTACTGACATGACCATACCGTCTGTGACGCCGCGGCCGCTGCCAGGCGTGCGCGTGATCCGCACCACGTTGCGTACCGCGCATTTGCTGGCCTTCGGCACGTTGTACGGAGGTCACGTGTACAATCTTCCGGCGCAGCGTCTCTGGCCCGCGATGCTCGCCACAGTGGCCAGCGGCGGGACGCTAATGGCGCTGGAGATCTATCGCACACCGGTGTGGCTCGGCCAGGTCCGCGGGATGGCGACGCTGGTGAAGATCGGGCTCGTCGCCGCGGTCGCGGTATACTGGGATCAGCGTCTCTGGCTCCTCACAGCGGCGGTGATCATCGGCGGCGTAGTCTCCCACCTGCCCGGCCGCTACCGCTACTACTCCCTCATCTACGGCCATCCCATCGGCGAGCCAGAGCGCGGATAGCACCCGGCGGCCAAGCGAGGGCCTGCACTGCGATTCTGGGCGGCTTATGATCTAGATCATGTTCATCTGCGGCGATGGGTTCTAATCATCCTGTCGGAATGCTCGCGATATGCTGACTTTGGATCATGCACGAGCTGCTGAGAGTTCATCAACCGAACGGAGGCTGATATGAGAAAAATTGACTGCGAACATTGCTCCATCCGGGCGCAGGGCGTCATCAAGGATCTCCCCGTCGACCAACTGGACTCGTTCCGCAGCTGCGGTGTGTCGTCACTGTACCGGCAGCGGCAGGTCATCTTTCATGAGGACACGCCCGCGACCGGGCTCTACATCCTCTGCCACGGCGCCGTGAAGCTGTACCAATCAGATCGATTCGGGCGCCAGTACACGCTCGACATCGCCGCACCGGGTGATGTGCTCGGCGAGATCCCCGCCGATCCAAACACTGCGTACTCCACTTCGGCCGAGGCGCTCACCGATTCGCAGCTCTGCTACCTGCCACGCGAGCGTCTAGTGGACTTCATTCAGAAGCATCCAATGACCGGGGTGCGTCTGCTCGAGGCGTTCAGCAAGACCGTGAGCACCACCCGTAAGCGCGTCCGCGCCCTGGCGCTGAAGGGTGCCGAGAGCCGGCTCGCCGAGTTGCTGGTGCAGCTCGCCAGTGCCGGCGGACAACCGATGAGCAACGGCAACACCAAGCTCACGCTGGGCTACTCGCGCCGCGAGCTCGCCGAGATGATCGGTGTCTCGCCGGAGACCGCCATCCGCCTCCTCGGCCGGTTGAAGATCAAGAAGGCCATCACCACGCGGCGCCGCGAGCTGATCATCACCAACAGCGAGAAGCTCGGACGCCTGGCGAATCACGACAGCATCAACTCGCACTAGGACCTGCGGTCAGCGTCATTTCTATGGCCCGCTCCCGTTGGTCGCTATTGCGTGCCGACTCTGACGGGCTCCTAGCAAGTTGCTTGAAAAACGTTTCGGAGACCCTTCGACAAGCTCGGGGTGAGCGGAAAAGAGTAGGAAACATGGGGAGGGGAACCGCTCATGCTGAGCTCGTCGAAGCACGGGGCGGGGTTCTTCAGCAGCCTGCTAGACTAGGGACGGGCGCTCTCTCAGGTAGCGAGCAGTCTGCACACCTGCGTTGCCGCGCGCAGGCCGCTCAGGTACGCGGCCTCCACGGTCGCCGCGATCGGCGCCGTCTCGGTAGCCGAGCCGGCCCAGAAGAGCGCGCCCGTGTCGGCGGCAGCGAGCCGCGCGCGGGCTCCCGTACCGCCCGGGCGCAGGAACGTGTAGCCACCGCAGGAGAATGGATCCGCCGCCCAGTCCACACGGCGAGACGCGACGAGCGTGCCGCGCGGATCCGCCTTCGGAAAGAGCCGGCAGAGATCCGCGAGAACGATCGCGGTGGCTTCCGCCTCGCTCACGCACGAGAGCCGCGCCGCACGCGGGCCGGTTGCGTAGGCGATCAGAACCGGCGGCTTCTCATCACGCCCGTGGAAGACCGGCCAGTACAGCGTCGCCGGTCCGGGCGCGCCCACAATGTTCGTGGCCCAGCGCGGCCAGAAGCGCTCGCGAAACTGAAGCAAGACCTTGACGACCGGCCCCATCACCAGGGACTCCAGGGCGGCGCGCTTCACGGCAGGCAGCTCCGGCGCAAAGCGCACAGCGCCCGACTTGAGCACGCCGACCGGAAGCGTGCACACCGCGGCGCGCCCCGCCAGTTCCCGGCCGCCGGCCGTCTGCACCGCAACCCCGTCCGGCGCCCAGCGGATCGTCTGCACGACGACCCCGAATTGCACGTCCAGATCTTGCGCGATGAACGCCGGCAGCCGATCGTAGCCGTCGGCGAGGCGGTGGTTGAGCCCCGTCTCGAGGCGCAGCACGCCGTCCTCGCGCAGGCCGAGGACGCCGACTTCGTCGATACTCCCCGGCAGATGCGCGGTGAGCACCATCTCTGCCATCGTGCGCGCCCGCCCACGGTAGCCGCGCTGCTCGATGAACTCGCGTGCGGACTTATCGGGAGGTCCCAGCCGTTTGAGGCGCCACAAGATACTGAAGGTGGGCCACACCCCCGGATGCAGCAGGATCCACGGCAACCAGCGCGTGCCGCCGCCCAGGTTGAAGAGCGTCTTCTCCGCGAGCGGACACGGCTGCACCGCAAGCCGCGCGGCCTGGACCTCAGGCCATGTCGCCGCCTTCACCCCGTGGATGAACTCGGCCCCACCTTCGACAGGCTCACCGCAGAAATCGCGGATCGATTGGATGCGACCGCCGATCCGATCGCGTGCCTCGAGCACCGTGACCGACACGCCGGCGCGGCTGAGTGCGCGGGCCGCGGTGACGCCGGCCATACCGGCGCCGATCACCAAAACGTCAGCCACGCGTCTCCGATCGCCAAGAATCAGCCGCGCCGTTCCGTGGCGTCGGCTTCATTCCTTTGTTCGGCATCATCGTCGCCAGTTGCACGATTCGCACCGTCGTGTTCGTTGGTTCGCGATCCCCCTATGCCGCCCAGCTCGACTCGACGCCAAAAGTCACCGGTCTCTCTTGTGGGGATTGAACTAGCCGGGCTCTCTAGTATTCGAAGGACCGATGCGGACACGATCTCAGGGCCTCGATCCAATACCTTCTCAAGTATCCTCCGATCCTTTGCTTCCAAGCGTTCGAGTGATTCCCCGTGGGCGACTCGAGATCGCAGATCGTAGAGGTCTCGGAGCGTCACAAAGATCTCCGCTCTTTCCTCAAAGCGACTTGCCAGGAAGCGCGCTATCCGAATGCGGAGACGATAGGCGAGTTCTCCGCGATCCGTCCCGATATCGTTCAAGTAAAGAGCTTCGAGGGCGATTGCATACTCGAGCAGGCGTTCAGGGTCCGACGGAGCATATCGCTCGACGCTGCTTCGAAACCGCCTTAGGGCATACTTCAGGCCTTTGAAACTTCCCTGTGCACCCAACAGCGAGTAAATTGCTCCACGAAGTCTTTTGAGCTCGGCATCGGTTAGGGGAACAGTCGACGGTGCACCGAAGTCGAATCGACGTGGCTGAAAACGCGCCAACTCTGCTTGGTAGCGATCGGCCCAGGTCTTACGAATTCCCGGGGTTAAAGAATCTAGCTCCACGATCTCCAAAGCGAGTACACCAATATCCTCTTTGCAGCGAACGAGCCGCAGCGCATCGACGAACAACTCGGCTACTTCAGCGGCATCGGCGTACCGCTGAAGATAGGGAACCTCGTCAGCCTCGACCGCCACCTTCGTACGATAGCGGACTATCGTATTGACCTTGTTGAATCCCTCGACGACGGTGTAGTCGACAAGAGGATCCAGCAGGTCGTCCGTTGCATAAGCGAGAAACACCCGGACCGGCTCCCCACGCACGCTCAGTTCACCTAGGAGCACGTCCTCTGCCGAGTCGATTGCTGGCCCATTTAGAAAGATGCGCACCTCGTACTCGTAGTCTGGGCGCTCGGCCAACTGTTCCAGCCGAGACACAACACCATCGACTGTGGCAGACCAACGGTCGAAGGCAGATCTCGATGTCGGATCAAAATCCTGATCGACTAAGGCCTCTGCTAGCACTCGCGAAAGACTGATCCACAACTCGGTGGTGGGATCCAGACGATGCTCCTCGCGAAGCCTCTCCAAGGCTTCAGGGGAGAACGTTTTGTAGCCGATGATCCCATGAAGACGGTACCGGAGCGCAGGGCTCTGATCGATGTATTCGCCTAGCCTTGTCAACTGATCGCGGAATGCCGTCTGTTTCCGCATGAGGTCAGACGACTGCTGATAGATATCGTTACTGAAGGACACCGAAAACAGTTCCTTGACGTTATCTGTGCGTGTTCGGCCACGATCGACCGCGCGGACCTCGACATCCTCGGTTCCCCTCACGGGACGGCCTGTTCGCGCCAACAGCACAGCTTGCTCAGAGACCGTTGTAGCAGCACGACAACGCCGGTCGTACGGCGAGTGGTAGCTGTACACGCGGAACTCGGGATCGTCCCAGAGAATCACGAGCGACTCGAATACTCGGGCTACTCGCCGAGACAGTTCCGCTGCATCCACTATCGGCGCTGGGGAGGTCATCTGACGATGCTCTCAGACCGAACGCTGCGCATCAGCGGCGCGCGTCTTCCCATCGCGTTTCGCTGCATGCCGAGTTAGGCGGCGTCCCTCCAGTGAGCGTCATAGCAACTGCGTGAGAAGCGCGTTCGTGTTGCTGCGCAAGTCCAGCAAAATTGCGTTCATTTCCTTCGCGGCCGCTGTGGCGCGTTCGGGAGTGACCTTCTCTTGAGTCTTGCGGATGTTCACGGCTTCGAATTCATCATTCACCGAATGGATCGCCTTGTCGAACTTGCGGATCAAGTCGAAAACGTCTGTATAGCACTTGAGCAAATCTCGATCCCAGTACCTCGTGATCCACGAGATGTACACATACTCCTTCCTACGAAGCTTTGTTATCGAATCGTTGTAATCCTTGATCAGGGGCGTCAAGGCCTCGCGCGTCGTCCACCCGTGGTCCAGGTACTCGGCGGTCAGCTCAGCCAGAAACACGAACTCGCTCAAATCAGTCGAAAGTTCCTCATAGTTCTTCGTCCGAAGCTCCGCACGGTTCAGGGCAAACTTGGCGCTCTCGACAATCTTTGACGAAAAAATACTTAGTAAAGCTACGACGACCCCGACAAACCACGTTGCAGTTTGTGTCTTAAGGGACTCGGTGATCGACATGCATTTTCCTCTTCGGGAGCGGATGGCTGGGTAAGTATCTGCTGACCTGCTTGTAGACTACCTGCTCAAATCGCCAACCCTTGCGACCGCTCGCAGCCTAGCACGGGGGGCTTCACGAGGGCTAGGCAACCACGAACACCCTGCCAGTACAGCACCTTGTGTTCTGA
>JBGQHM010000026.1:0-32677 GCA_041497995.1 Binatia bacterium
GGAAACGCCGCGCACAGCCGTTCCGCTTTGGCGGCGTCGAGACGTGTGATGAGCACGTTGTGGGCGCCGTCGTTCAGGCTGCGGGTGATGTCGACAATCTGGTCTGCCGTTTTGCCCTCGCCGAAGATCACCTCCGGGACGCCCGTACGCAGCGAGCGGTGGTGATCGACCTTAGCAAAGCCGAGGTCGTCGAAGGGCATGCGCTTGAGCTGCTGGAGCGCCTCGTCTGCACCAACTTCACCCGCGCTAACACGTTCGAGCAGATCTTTGAGCCGCTCAGGGTTCATCGCGCCCCTCACGACGGAAGTGATCGTAGCCCGTTGCCCGTAGGGGCCGTACCCTGCCTTCCTCGTCCACGATACGAATGCCCCGTCCCGCCGTCACCTCACCGATGCACGCGATGGCGCAGCCGAGTCGCGCCTGATTGCTAGCGAGCCGCTTCACATGTCGCTCCGGAACAGTGCAGAGCAACTCGTAGTCTTCGCCACCAGTCAACGCAAGCGTGGCATCGGCACCGTACGCCCGCCGATATGCCGCTGACCGCGGTACGCCTGCCGCATACACCTCCGCGCCCACGCCGCTCTCCGCGCACACGTGACCGAGATCCTGTACGAGCCCGTCGCTGATATCGATCATCGCCGAGGCGACGCCGGATTCCACCAGCCAGCGCCCCGCCTGCAGCCGCACCGTGGGTTGGCGGAAACGGCGGAGCGCAGATGGCGGCGCTGGGGTGCCGTCGCGCACGGCGCGGCACCCCAGCGCCGCGTCACCCACCGTGCCGGTCACGTAGATGCGATGGCCGCTGCGAGCCCCCTGTCGTGTGACGATGCGTTTCGGCGCGTCGCCCAGCAGTGCGATGGCGATCGACAACTGTTGGGCACTCGTCAGGTTGCCGCCGACCACCGCTGCCCCGGTCTCGGTCGCGGCCGCGACGATACCGGCCTGCAGTGCCGAGAGATCGGACACGCGGTACGCAGGTGGAACCGCGAGGTTGACGACGCAGAAGCGCGGCCGCCCGCCCATGGCCGCAACGTCGCTCGCGTTGACCAGAAAGCTCTTGCGCCCGAGCTGGTAGGGCGACAGCCAGCCACGCAGGAAGTGCACGCCCTCGACGAGCGCATCGACCGTGAACAGGTAGCGCCGACCGCCGCCGCGGATCACCGCGCAATCTTGTCCCGGACCAACCAGGATTCCAGAACCACCGCGCAGCCGCGGCAGGAGCTTGGCGAGAAAGCCGAACTCACCAACGTCACCGATGGTAGTCGAGCGTGCGCTGCGGGGCATCGGCGCGACCATAAGCGGCGGCGTGAGACAACGTCAAGTGGCGATGCACTTGGCATGTCACTCTCAGCGTCCATTCGTCCGCGGTGAGGATAGTCGGACAATCGCCCGTTCAGCGCCGCCGCGCTGCCGGCACCGCCGGATACTCACGCTCGTCTTCGGGGTCGGGTTGCGTGAGCTGGCGGCGCGCTGCAGGGGGTTTGATCTGTCGAACCCGCATCGGCTTTGGGCGCCCCTTGGCCGCACCGTAGGTCTGCGGCTGGCGTTGCTCCGGCGGCTGCGCGGCGCCGGGGGACGCCTCCTGACGCTGGGGCGCCTCAACGGCCGGCTGGTTGCCCTTCTCACCCAAGAGCTCGCTCCAGTCGACCTGAGCCTGTGCGCCCGCCGCGATCCAAGACACGGCGCTCACCACAATGCAGCAGAATCGTCCAAGCCCCGGCATCACCAATCCTCCCAGGTGCGCTGTGATGCAATCCGTGTGCTCTGCGCACCGCGCGGGGTGCACAGATGACACCACACGGTTGCGTCGGTTGCAGTGCCGCGTTTTGTTCACTTCCGAACGCCGAATCCGCGGCGCCCAGCTCGCAGTCGCATCCGGCCAGTCGTCCGTGCTTGCCTCGCACACCGCAACGCCGCGGGGAATCCCCATTGGCGAAGCAGGTATGGCCCGCGGCCAGGTGCTGTGACGCATGTAGAACGCTGCGTCAACTGGGCACCATGGCACTGAACACTAGTGGCGCGTCAAGGGCCGGGCCACCCGATGGGGCTGGTGGCATGCCTCCTGCTCCTTCGGGTCGGCACTGGAGGACTCATGGCCACCACCGCAATACTCGAATCCGCCCGCCCCACTCGCGTCCTGGTCTTCACGGTGGACGACGGCTCCTTGTGCGTCGACCTCGACCGCGTGGACACCGTGTACGTCCGCGGTGAGGCACGGGTGCACACGCTGAAGGCTGCAGATGTGGCAGGACGCGGCTTTCTGATCCACCGCAACGAACCGGCACTCATCGTCGATTTGCGCGAGGCCTTTGGGCTCAGCGAGTTACTGGGCGTCACTGACCGTGCGGCCTTCATGGTCATGCGCGCGGGCTCGTTCCCGCTCGCCGTCCCTGTTGATGCCTGCGTCGGTGTACGCGACTTGGACTTGCGGGCGAGGACGCCTCTCCCAACCGCGCTGCAACGCGACGGCGGTTTCAGCGTCGGCCATTTGGTCGAGCTCGATGGCAAGATCCACACCCTCCTGGAGCCCAGTCGGATATTGAGCAGCGCGCTACGCGAGCGCTTGCACCCCTGTCTGCACGAGGCACGTACCTTCTGCCAACGCGAGAGGGAGATCGCCGCCTTGGTCGCGAGCCTGCGCGTCGAGACAACGCTCGCCGGTCTCAAAACGTACGCTCGTTTGGCGCGGCGTAACGGCCACACCTGCTCCGCCGCAGCGGCCCGTGCGGTGCTGAAGGCGGTGCAGGAAAGCGAGCAGCAGGCGCGCGACGGTGTTGCGATCGGTGGAGACCTCGCTGCCGACACCTTGCTACGCGACCTCTTGACCCTCGCCACCGGACAACAAACCGGCGAAATGCAGATCGCCTTGCCAGACGGCGACGCGGCGACGATCTTCTTCGCGGCAGGTCGGATCGCTGACGCTCAGACGGCCAGCGTGTGGGGGCATCCCGCTGTCAAGGAGATCCTCGCGGCGCACAGCGGCATCTATCGCTTCATCCCGTCGGACGTCCCCGTGTTTCCGCAACGCATCGAGGACACGGCGCCGTGGCTATTGGTCGAGACCATCGAACAGCTAGGCGAGGCGCGCCGCAGCCGCCACGGTCGCTGACGCCGTGATCGGGCACTACTTGGCACACTGGAGAAGGAGACTCGCATGGACCCTCGGCCCCGGATTCTAGGCGTTGACGACAGCCTGACCATTCGCAAGGCGCTCGAGATCGTGTTGAAGCCGGCTGGCTACGACCTCGAACTGGCAGCCGACGGTGCCGAGGCTCTCGCCAAGGCAAAGGCACTACAGCCTGCGCTTATCCTACTCGACTTCATCCTACCGGACCTACGTGGCACCGACGTGTGCCGGCAACTCGCCGCGGATCCCGCGACCGCGCACATTCCGGTAGTGTTGATCTCCGCCAAAGGGGCGGAAATCGAACAGGCGTACCGGGACGTCAGCAACGTCGTCAGCTACATCGCCAAGCCATTCAAACCGCCCGTGCTGACCGCAGTTGTTGCTGAGGTCTTGGCCCGCGCTGCCGCCGGACACCTGGTCAAGCTCAACGTTCCGGGCGAGAACGTGCAGCCTCCCGACACGTTGCCACCCGTTGCGGCACCGACGACACGAGCACCAGAACCGCCGCCATGGGTCGCCAGCGACACTGTCATCGCGGCGGCCGGCGGGGAGCCAATGCAGGAGACCCTTGCAGGTGGCAATGGAGCTCAGATCCTCGTGGATGAGCTCGACGATATCGAAGGCGATGAGGCCATCGGTGAGGTGCTCGATGACGCCGCCACTGCCACCGCGCGCCGTGATCGGATTGAATGGATGTTTGAGACGCTGCGTTCCAGTCTGGAGGGCGTCTTCGTGGAAGAGGTTGACACGCCGACCGGTGCGGCGGCCGACCAAGCAAAGACCTACACCGACCTCATTGAGCAGCTCAGCCACCAACTGGATGAAGGTCTGCAGCACGCACAATCCGGGGCGCGCTACCGGCTGTACGGTGACGGTTCGATTCGGGCGTTCGACGAAGCTTTGCTCGACGTCTTTCGGCGCTCGTGCCGTGTCCTCTTCCGAGCAGCGGCCGCGGACACGGGCACGCACGAGACCACAGCACGCGCCGAGCGCGTGCTTGTCGCCTGCCCGCGACACAGCCAGGTGTATGAGCAGCTGCAGGCGGTTCTCACCGCGCACCCGGACTGGTCGGTGGTGGTCGTCGCGGAGAACTTCCGGCAGCTGCCACTGCTGGTGCGGCTGTACGGACCCTCGTTGTTGGTTGCAGAGATGACGGGGACGGGCGCGCTGTGGGATCAGCTTCGGATCATCCAGCGGATGCCTGAAGCGACCACTATCCGCACGATCGGTGTCGCCGATGCGGCCCAGCTTGCGCGCCTCAGTACACCGGACGGTGAAGCACGCGCGGCTCTGCTCGCACAGGTCGGGTGTGCATCGTTGGTGGCATCCGCCTTCGACGTTGAGAGCCTGCTGAGCGGTCACACCGTGCCGGAAAACGATCAGGCAGCAGACTCCCACGAGCTACGGATGGCGGTGTGAGCGCGGAGATGGTGCGGCCTCACACCGGAAGCGTGCGATGACCGTCGCCGAGCCACAACAAGATAGGTTGGCGACGGAGGAGTCCGCCCGTGGTATCCGGCCCGGACAAGATCACTGTATCTTCGAGTGCGGCCGGCAGGTGTTCGCGATTGACCTGGGTGCGGTGCGTGAAGTGCTGAGTGGCAAACTCGCCACCCCAGTTCCGCAGGCGCCGCCAGCGTTGGTTGGGGTCGTCGACCTGCACGGCGATGTGCTGTCGGTCGTGCAACTCTGCCTCCTGCTCGACATGCCGGCGCGGCCGTATACGCCCGCCAACCCGATTCTCGTGCTGTGCTCCAATGAGACGAAGATCGGTGTGGTGGTCGACCGCGTACGGCGCGTCCGCCCCATCGACTCCGCTTCGATCACCCCTGCCACACATGATCTCTATCGGGGATGGTCCTCCGCAACGACGCCTCCAGCCGCAGTGCTTCACGTCGACGCATTGGTTACCCACGCCCTGCGAACGGTGGCGGCAGGCCTTCACAACCCAACCACGAGCCGCAGCGCGCGGATGGACACTACCGGATCCATCGCGAGCAGTTGACGATCTCACCATGGCCACCCGCGACGGGAGTACGGCGCGCCGCTTCCGACTGGCACCACGCCAGCCCCGCTGGCGACTGGTCTTGGCGGTCGCACCGGTGCTGTTGCTATCACTCGTCGCGCTGGGTTTCGCGAGCTACCGAGCAACATCAGCGATCCTCCGCCAGCAGGCGCTGCAGCGGCTGCAAGCCTTCCGGGCCAATGCGGCGCGGGAGATCGAGCAGCACTTCTCCCGCGTTGAATCACACGTCGTGAGTCTAGCCCATGACTCGAGTACGCTCTTGGCCTTGAGGCAGCTGAGCGACGCCACGGTACAGTTGGACAACGATCCGCTCACTGAGCCCGCAAGGATGCGACCGCGAATGGAGAGTCTCAAGCGGTTCCTCGAAAACTACTACCGGCAAGAGCTGAACGACGGGGCGCTCGACCTGCGGGCTCTCCTGTTGCCCCAGCGGTCAGCTGTATGGTTGCAGGCTACGTACGTGGCCGACCGAGCCGATCCGGCCGCGAAGGCACTGCCGTCCACGCCGAAGGATGCCACACCGTACGACCGGGTCCACTCCACGTGGGATCCGGTCTTTCAGGGCATGCTGGATCGTTTCGAGTTTGAGGACGTCTACCTCGCGGACGCCATCTCCGGCCGACTAGTATATTCCGCACGCAAGCAGCCTGACTTCCAGACGAGTCTCCTCGAAGGTCCGTACGCCGCAACTGCCGCGGGGACACTCTTCCGTAACCTGCAGCAGTCCGCACCAGGGGATGGCCGTTACCGCATCGTCGATCTCGCTCCCTACCCGCCTGCGCACGGCGTTCCCGCGGCGTTCGCCGGCGCCCCTATCCTCGACCACGGGCGCGTAGCCGGCGCATTGATCGTACGGTTGTCGAGTGCGCCCCTCACTCGCTTGCTCTCTGCGGACGGAAAGTGGTCGGCGATCGGACTCGGAGAGACCGGTGAGGCGTATCTTGTCGGCCGCGGTGACGGGGGCTCGTTGATGCGCACTGAGCCGCGCTTCGCGCCCGGAGTCGGCGGTACGACTGCTCTTCCGCGTCAGCCGGTCGTGTCACAGGCAACCTCGCAGACCGAGAACGCGGATGAGTTTGAGGGCGCGTACATCAACTATCGCGGCGTGCCCGTCCTCGGCAGCGTCGGACGGCTCCCCCATCTCGATGGACTGAACTGGACTCTGATCACCGAGATCAGCAGCGCCGAGGCGTTGCGCCCGCTCCTCTCGTTGCGCAGCCGCACCATATGGCTCGCCGGTCTACTGTTCATTGGCGTGCTCCTCCTCACCATCGCGCTCTCCGCGGTCGTCGCCGCGCCGCCGCCGGCAGCGCCAACCTCTACCGGCGCCTCCGACGGACATGCGGACGACTACCGGCAGCGGCTGGAAGCCGAGTTGCGTCCGGTCATTACTGCCGTGGTCGCCGCATCTGAGGGCGATCTCTCGCAGCGGATTGCAGTCGACGGCGACACGCTCGGCAAGCTACCGCATGCGTTGAATCGCATGTGGCGCGGCGCCGGCGCGCTCGTCAGCCATGTCCACAATACCGCCGCTGCCGCGATCGACTCGGCGCAACAGATTCACACCGCGGTCGGCCAGCTCTCACAAGACGCCGCCCAGCACGCCACGGCGCTCACCACCACCAGCACTCTACTGCGGGAAACGCAGCGGCGTCTCGATGCACTCGCGACCGAAGCGACGACGACCCGTCAAGCCGGGCAAGTGACTGACAGCGCAGCCTGCCAAAGCACCGACGCCATAGCTCGCATTGCAGACGGTATGGAAGCGATCCAAAAGCACGCACGGACGCTTACCATGAAGCTAAAGCGACTGGGTGAACGTTCCATGGAGATCTCAACGGTCATCGCGACGATTCAGGAGATCACAGCGCATGCCAACATGCTGGCGCTGAACGCGACCATCGAAGCATCCCGCGCCGGCGAACACGGGCTCGGTTTCAAAGCGGTCGCCAACGATGTCCGCAAGCTGGCGGCCCGCACCGAGGCGGCCGCGAAGGACATGGCCGAGTTGGTGACAACGCTGCACGGCGAGGCGGCCGATGCCGTTGACTGTATCGACACGCAAGCTGAAGAGATCGAGCGGCAGACGTTGCGTATTGCAGACGCCGGTCAGGCGCTCGGTCGGTACCGTGATGTTGTCTCGCAGAACGGCAAACAGTCCGGGACGAGCTCGGCGGCGACCGGGGAGCAGACGCACGCCACCAGCGCGTTGAGTGACGCCGTACAAAGAGTCGCCGAGTTCGTTCGCCGCACGCATATGCTGTCGGAACAGGCCGTCCACAGCAGTGCCGCGCTACTGAGCATGCTGTCGGAACTGAACACCTGGGCACAGACCTTTCGCGTGCGTGCCGCCAGCGGCTCTTCCGCGCAACCGTCGACCCACGCGGACGTGATCGAGCTGGCACCTCAGGAGACTGTTGGGAACGGCCGTGGAGCCCGCGCTTGATGGTCTACGGCACTGGGACAGGCACATGACGCAGAGTTCCACAGTGGCAGACAGCGAGGACACGGGCTGGACTGACGAGCTGGCCTCTGTGTTTGCAGCGGAGCTGCAGGAGCACCTCAACCACCTGCCCGCGCTGGTAGCGCTGCTTGCGTCACCTGACACTCAAGCTGTCGCTTGCGCGAAGCTGTCGCGCATCTTCCACACCATCAAGGGTTCCGCCGCCGTCGTGGGACGCGGCGACCTTGCGGCGCTCGCCAAGTCACTGCAAGACGAGTTCGGCGCCGCAGCGGAGCAACCAGGGCAGCAGCCACTCTCCGCGCAGTTTGTCACCACGGTTCAAACCGCCCTCGATGATCTGTGCGCCACTGCGGGCCAAACGGCCCCGAAGCTTCTCTGCCCAGTCGCAACCCCACACGTCGACTTGCGTCGTGATCCGGGTGCAATGCCAACGGTTGAGGAACCGCCTGAGTTGCTGCAGGCCTTTGGCATCGACGCGGCAGAGGCGATCGATACCTCGCAGCGCTTGCTCCTCGATCTCGAGCACCGGCCAGATGATGCCTCACTCCTCCGAGAGCTCTTCCGCCACTTTCATACGCTCAAGGGCGCCGCGGCTGCGGTCGGGCTGGAGCGGGTTGCGCAACAGCTGCATCACGGCGAGTCGCTGCTCGACAACGTAGTGGACGGTCGGGTTGCCATCGACACATCGCGGCTGGTGGACTTCCTGCTGCGCTTGACCGACTCGGTTGCCGGCCTCATCAGCAGCGCGCGCGGTGTTGGCAATGAACAACACGCGGTGCTCAGTGATGTCGAGGCGGAGGTCGCCGCTCTCATGGCCGACTCGACCACGCCCGCACTCGCACCTGCGCCGCAACCGCCGGTGCCCGAGACAACGACCCCCGGCGACACTGAGACCGGCAGCCTGCGGGTCGACGGCACCCAGCTCGATGCACTGCTCGACCACGTCGGGGAGCTCCTCGGCGCTCGCAATCGGATGACCCGCAAGGTCGAGGCCCTCACCGATCTACGGGATCGTCTCGGCGCGCATCGCTCCCTCCTCGCACAGATCATCGAGACGCTGCGCGACAAATACGAATTCGGCACGAATGACCACCCGACGGAAGACACCAACGGCGAGCCCTCCGCGGACGGAGGCTCGGACACGCGCAATTCCGCCGAGGTCGACCTCGATCGCTACGATGACGCCAGCATTCTAGCCCGTGGGGTCATCGAGGCAGCAGACCACTCGCGGGAGATCACGGAGCGGTTGACCGACGCGATCGACGCGCTGGGTGACGAGACCCTGCGACTGTCACAGATCACAGCAGCCCTCCGCCACGGCATCACCCGACTCCGCTCCGTGCCGATCGACAACGTCTTCCGCCGCTTGGTGCGCGGCGTGCGTGACGCAGCTCGGCAAGACGGCAAGCTCGTCGAGCTGCAACTCGACGGGGGCACGCTCGAGTTGGATAAGTCGCTCGTCGATCGGCTGTACGCACCCCTCCTACATCTCGTCCGCAATGCGGTCTCACACGGTATCGAGCTGCCAGACGTGCGGCAGGCTCGGGGCAAACCGACCACCGGCACGATTCGCATCAGCGCCAGGCTCAAGAACAGAAACCTGCTCCTGTCCGTAGAGGACGACGGAGGTGGCGTAGATTTCGAGGCCATCGCGCGGCGCGGCCACGCACTCAAGCTCATTCCATCGGGGGAGATGTGGCGTCGCGAGCAGCTGCTGCCGTTGATCTTCCGCCCGGGTTTCAGCACTAACCAAACTGTTACCGAGCTGGCGGGGCGCGGCGTGGGTATGGATGCCGTCGCTGCCGACGTAAGAGCATTGAACGGCAGCGTGACGGTCGACTCCTCTGACCACCAAGGCACTAAGGTGCACGTCACCCTGCCGACTACAACCTCGATCGACGAGGTCCTGCTGGTCCAAACGGGAACGCAGCTGTTTGCATTGCCAGTCGGGCTCGTGGATCAGGTGGTCGCAACCGACGTGGCCGACCTCCTACGTCATACGCCGCGCACTGTGACGGTGCGCGGCGAGACTCTGCCGGCCCTCGTTCTGGCGCCGCACGTGGGGGAACCCGTCCCGATGGATCAGGCCGTTGCGGTCGTGTTGCGCGCTGGCGCCCGCGCCGTGGCCTTGGTCGTGGATCGCGTGCAGGCACAACAAGAAGCTGTCGTGCGCCCTCTCGGGCCGATGCTCGAAGCCCATCCGCTGCTCGCCGGAGCAGTCGTATCAGGGACGGGAGCCGTGATCCTGGTTCTTCATGCCGGCCGGCTGCTCGATCTGGCAGCATCCTCTGCCGAACATGACGAAGCGCTCGTGGCAGAGGACGTGGGTCTCGCACCATCAGACGTGGGACGTGCGGTTCTTTTCGTCGACGACTCGATCAGCGTCCGCAAGGTCGGGACGCACTTCCTCGAAGCGGGCGGCTTGGAAGTCGACACGGCGGTCGACGGGCTGGATGCGCTCGAGAAGCTTGGCACCGGGCGCTTCCGCATCGTCGTTACCGACCTCGAGATGCCGCGTATGCACGGCTATGAACTGATCGGCGCCATCCGCCGCCACCCGCGCCATCACCACCTGCCAGTGATTGTTTGTAGTTCACGCTCCAGTGAGAGACATCGCGAGAGAGCCCACGAGATGGGCGCTCAAGGCTACCTGACCAAACCATTCACCAAGGAACAGTTGCTAGCAGAGATCCACCGCCTAAGCGACGCCACGACGGGCTCTGCTCCCCTCCTGCACGTCGCACCCTGGGCCGCGCCATGAACGACCGCAACGATCCATCGTCACGCTCCGTACCGCCCCCCCCTCGTGCCCTGCCTCGAAGCATGGAGAACGTGGCGCAGGAAGATCTCGTATCTCTGCAATCCGCCCTTGAAGGGTGGCAGCATGAACGCGAAAGCCTACTCGCCCGTTCGCACGCCGTGGAGACAGACGCTCAGGCGAAGCTTCACCACGCCGAGCTTCGCCTGCACCACGTCGCGAGCCAGCTCGAAGCCACCCAGCGGAGCGCGCATGCGGTGCGCGTGCGGTTGGAGGCCGATGCGCAAGCGGCGCGCACGCGCGCCGAGCAGGCGCAGCAGGCTCTGGGAGCCACGCAAGCGGTCGCCGAGCAGCTGCGTATTGTGAATGCGGAGCTGAGTACCGCGCTCGACGCTGCGCAGTGGCGTCTCAACCAGCTAGAGACGGAGACCACCAGTCAGGGCGAGGCGCTGGGACATGCGGAGCAGCAGCGTCAGGCCGAACACGAGCACCTGGTCGGGCTCGAGCACGCCTTCGCCGCTGAGCAGCAAGCCGCGAGCGCTCAACACGCCGCACAAGCTACCGCACTGGCCGCACTGCAAGCGCGTACGGCACAGCTCGAAGAGACGATCTCTCAGCTACACACCGAGCGCGCACAACTTGCCGCCACGGCGCGAGAGGCGCAGCAACAGCGTACGAACGAGAGTCACGGGCGCGACGCGCTACGTCGGGAATTGAACGAGCTCGGTGCTCTCCGCGATACCCACGAACGGACACGGACGGCATCCGCGGATGAAATCGCGGCTCTTCGATCCAACCTGGCCGCGCGTGACCACGCCGCCCTTGCCGAAGCGGCCGAAGCCGCGGCGCAGGCGCACACCGCGCACATGGTGGAGCTGCAAACGTGGCAGGACACGGTCTCACAGCACCAAGCCGATCTGGCCGCTGCGCATGATCAAGTAGACGTCTTCGCAGCACGCGTCCAGGCCCAGGAAGAAGAGCTCCTGGCAGCTCTCCAGCAGGGTCAGCGACTCGATCACGAGCTCGCAGAAATGCGGGCTGAGCGGATTGAGGTGGAAGCGCAGCAGCAAGATGAACGCGACGCGCTGTCAGGTCGCCTGCGGTCACTCGAAGACGGGCTGCAAGAGCGTGACGTCATCATCGACCGACTGCGCGGTGCCGAAGATGAACTGCAGCGGCTGCGGGCCGCGCACGCTGAGGAGCTCACTGCGTGGCACGAGATCAGCGCGCAGCGCGAGGCCGATCTCGTGGCCTCCCGCGACGCGCTTGCCATCCAGTTGGCCGAGGAGCGTGCGCACACCGGCGATGCACACGATCGCACCACGGCGCTTACAGCGCGCATTCAGGACATCGAAGCCGAACTCCGGGCAGCGGACGAACAGCGCCAGGAGATTGAACAGCACCTCGCGGCCGCACACCGGGATCGGGACCAAATCGAAGCGCGCTCGCAAACCGAGCGCAGCCTGTTCGAAGCCGATCTCCAACGGCTGCACGCCGCACACGCCGACGCGCTGGCGGCCGTGCAACAGCGGACGACGCAGCACGCGGGTGAGCGAGAGGCGCTCGCAAGCCGCATCGGCCTGCTGGAGGATGAGCTGCGTCAGCGCGACGCCGGCATCGAGCAGCTGCGTGACCAGATCGCACAATTGGAGGAACAAAAGACGCAGGCACGGCAAGCTGCGAGCGAGGCCACCCGGCGACGAGAGGACCAGTGGCGTGCAACCCACCAGACCCTACAAGGCGAGCTCGTCAGCGCCCGTCGGGCGCTGACCGACGCAGAGGCTGGGCGGCATGCCGCAGAGCAGTGCGGCCGCACACTCGAGGAGCAGCTCGTGCGACGGACGGCCGAGCTCAACGAGATCCGCACGCAAACCGAGGCTGCGATAGCGCTCGCTCAGCAGAAGACCGAGGCGTGCGTCGCGGCCGAACAACGGGCAACCGACTCAGAGCTGCGCTGCAGCGCCCTCGCCGAGCAGCTCGATGGGTCACAGAAGCAGGCCACCCAAGCGCAGCATCGGCTCGACGCGATGGCCGCACAGATTACGGAGCTGGAAAACGAGCGCAGCCCGCTCAATCTGCGAGTCGACGAGCTCACGGCACTCACAGGCCAGCTCGAGCGCGAATGCGAACGGCTGCGGCGCGATCGCGGCTCGAGTGAGGAAACCCGCCGGCTCAAAGCCGAGAGCGCCCGTCTGGAAGCCAAGATCGTCGAACTGGACCG
Source organism: Binatia bacterium (assembly GCA_041497995.1). Taxonomy (GTDB): domain Bacteria; phylum Desulfobacterota; class Binatia; order HRBIN30; family HRBIN30; genus DATKMS01. The sequence continues at coordinate 12,597 of JBGQHM010000026.1, forward strand.
CCAACGGGGTGAAGCGGTGCAGCGCCACTCGGCCGCCGTCGCTGGCTACATGATCGAGCTCAATCAACGGTCGGAAGCGCTGCGTGCACGCGACGCGGAGCTGCAAAAGACGACCGAGGAGCTGGTTCTGGTGAAGCAGAGCTGCGAGGATGCCATGGGCGAGCTGGAGGTGCAACGACGCGAATATGCAGCGCTCGACCGTCAGCTCGCCGAGTTGCGCGCATCGCCTACCTCGTCCGTCAAGCCGCCGGCTGTCGAACCAAATCGGGCCGCCACCCCGGCGCAGTGCCGCGCCGGCGCGGCACTGCCCGCCGCAGCGCAGCCGTCCGTCAGCAAGGCAGCCAAACGATCTGCGCACGGAAACTCGATTGCAGGTCCGGTGACGGTCGTTCACCTCGAGGAGAACACGACAGTGTGTGAGGCGGCGCGCGAAGTAGTCAGCCGGCAGCCCGATTCAGGTTACACGAACACGCTCGATTCCACGGTGGAGAACGCCTCCGGCAGCCGACTGCTGGCCGTCAATCTCCTCAGCCGGGCGCACGATCCGGTCGCGGCCATCCTCTCCTTCATTGCAGCAGACACCTACCATCGGAGCGTCCTCGCCTACTGTGCGGATGGCGCGAACGGCTTCTCGTTCGGTATGGCCGACTTCTTCGCCCAACCCGTCGATCCCGATGCGTGTGTCGCCCGGTTACTGGAATCGGTGGGCACCATCCAGCGCCTCTTGGTGGTCACCGAGAACTTCGGTGTCGTCGGAGCGCTACGCGGGGTCCTGTCGCGGATGCGCTCCTCAGTCTCCGCGGCGCTCGATCTTCGCCAGGTAATCGATCTGTTGCCGATGGTGGAACCCGACGTCGTGCTCATCGACCTGGCGTTGCCACGCGGCGAGGGTTTGCGTCTGGTGAGTCGCTTGCGTTCCGATCCCAAGACCCGCGAGCTCGCGTTGGGAATCCTCCTCACCCCTCCGGGCAACCCCGCAGAGTTCCGGCAACACGCGCTGCGCGCCGCCCGTGACCTACCGATGACCGCAGCCGACCTTGCAGAGACGATCGGTGAACGGCTAGGCGCAGTGCCAACCGTCGTCGCGGCGGCGCGGCTGCTGCAGACGGCCGGCGCGCGGGCGTAACGGGCAGCCCGACTCAACTCTCCGTGCTGACCGAGACCTCCTCCACTCTGCCGTCGTGGTAACGTAACAGGGACACCGTGCGTTCGAAGCCACCGGGTGCGGCGTGCAGCTCACCTGCACCTTCAACCGTGCCCAGCGCGCTGAGTCCGGCAACGATCTGCTCGCGCGATGTCGCGCCGCCCGCAATGGCCTTGCGGAGGGCCATGCCGGCGTCGAATGCTTGCGCTTCGAAAACCGTGGGGACCTGGCCGGCTCGTTGTTGAAACCGCGCTACGAACTCCCGCGTCGAGGCGCGTGGGCTGTCCGCAAAGAACGCGTCCGCGAAGATGACGCCGTCAACCGCGGACCCCGCGTCGGTCAGGCTCTTCGCGTCGTTCCAGCTCTCGGTACCCAACAGGACGACACTCGGCATCTCGCTCCGCACATCGGCGGCCAGGGCAGTAGCGGTCGGGGCGGCATCCGGAATGAACAGTGCATCGAGACCTGATCGTTGCCAACCACGAACAGCAACGACGGTGCTTGCGAAGCTCGTGGTCCCGGGTGGGTACGGCTGCGCACCCACGACGGCGGCTCCTTGATTCGCCACCTCCTTCTTGAACGCCTCGGCAAAGGATGCCCCATACCCATCGTTAGGGTACACGATCCCGAAGCGCCGCAGCTTCAATGCGCCGGTCACGTAGTGGACGAGGAGGCGGACCTGCTGCGTGCGGGTCATCGCTACTTGCAGCACGTAATGCCCGCCGAGTCCCTCACGTTGCGACAACAGCAACAGGGGCAATCGCTGCCGTTCAGCGATAGGAGCTGCAACCTCCGCTTCCGTGCTGCGCAGGGGTCCCACAACCGCCACCACCTCGCGGTCGCCCTGCAGTTGAGCTAACCAATCAGCGGCGGTCGCGGGGTCGCCCCCAGTGTCGCGTACGATGAGTTGCTCAGGCACATCAGCGAACGCGAGACGCAGCCCTGCCAGGGCGCGCTTGCCGTAGGCCTGATCCGGACCGGTGAGAGGAAGGATGCACGCTACCTTCGCGGTGGGAGGAATGGCCTGCGGGGCCGATGCCTCAGCGGCCGGCGCCACGCGTGGGCCCGTCGTCTCCGCACGCGGCAACGCGGCGCCCCCCGGCGTATCCAGGGGTTCATCGTGTAGCGGTTCACTCTGCGGTGGCAGGCGGCGGACGTCCGGCGCGGGAGTAGGATATGACACCGCGTCGCGCTCAGCACTGGCAGCCTCTTGTTGCAGGCGAGAGGGCGACTCTCCAATTTCCTCTAGGTGCCCGCCCGACAGTTGCAAGAGAAACACGCTGCGCAGCACGCCTTGCGCGGTCACGGTTATATCGCCGGTGGCTCCTTTGATGGGACCGAGATTGTGAAACGCCTGCAACATGTCGGAAGGTGTGGCGGTGCCCTTCTCCAGCGCTCGCTCCGCCAGCGAGGCTGCGTCGTAGGCATCCGCCTCGACGACGTCGGGGACTTCGCCATAGGCCTGCTGGAAGCGTTTGACAAATGCTTGGGTCGAAGGCCGGTCGCTGCGCGCGTAGAACCCATCGGTGAAGAGGACCCCGTTCAAACTGCGCTGCTTGTCGGCCAATGATTCCCAGCCATGCACGCCGAGCAGGGTGACGTCGGGCATCTCGCGTTGGAGGAACTTGGCGAACTGGCCGGCGACCGCGGCGTCGCCCGGAAGGAAGACCGCCTGCAAGTTCTCCCGATCGCGCCATTTGCGGACGACAGCCGCCTCCGACATCACGCTCTGAGCGCCCTGCGCATACGTCGCCGACCCCACGATTGTTCCGCCGCGTCGCTCCACTTCGCTGCGAAATAGAGCGACGACATCAGCGGCGTCCTTGGCGTAGACGAGACCAAACCGGCGCATTCGGAGCTTGCCCATGGCGTAGTCGAGCAGCCCATTCACCTGCTCGGCACGAGTGACGCCGACCTGCACAGCGAAGCGGCCGTTCAGCCCGGCGCGCGGCGACAGCAAGAGGACGGGCACGTGCAGCTCCTCTGCGCCGCTAGCCACGGCATCTGCTTCTTCCGCACGCACCGGCCCAATCACAGCAAGGACCTTGGGGTCATGCGCCAACTGCTCGAACTGACGCGCCGCGACCGCCGGGTCGCTTTGCGTGTCAGCTACGACCAAGCGTTTGTCGTCCGCCCCGAAGACCAGGCGCACACCACGCATCGCGCGCTCACCCAGGGCGCGGCCTGAACCCGAGAGCGGCAGCAAGCAACCGATCTGGCCGGCCCCGCGAACTACCTTCTTCTCGACCGGAACAGCGACCGCTTTCGCGACTGGAGCACTCGCTGGCTGTTCCACCGGAGCACCCACAGGTGGCAGCGTCGCAGGCGAAGGAGGTGCCCATGCTGGGCCACCGGGTGGCGGTAGCGGCTCATCATCGGCTGGAGGGGCGTTCGGGGCTCTCCGCGAGGCAAGGGCGTCCTTCGGCACCACGGCTGGAGCCGGCTCCGTGGGTTCCTCGATCACTCCGGAAGGTTTCCGGACATCGGCCTCCGCTGTTTCCAGTCCTGAATCGTCGCTGGAGTTGGGGATGGGTTCCCCCAGCTCGGGCGGTTGGCGGGCCGCGATTTGCCGATCGAGCAACGCCGCGTATCCCTCATCCGTAGCGAGGCGCCGTGCGCGCGCGAGCTCGACATCGCTCAAGTCCTGCGCCGCCGCAACAACGCGCTTGCGTAGCTTCTGGCGATCCTTGTCGTTCGCCAGTTTCCAAGCCTTCTCCCAATCCTGAAGGGCGACCATGGTGTTGCCCAAGGAGCGCTCGGCATCACCACGCAACGCTTCCACCTGAACCCAGTGGCCCTTCGGGTACCGTTGCGCCAGCTCGTCGAGCGTCGCCAGCGTCTGCCGGTAGTGCCCGAGCCGGTACTGAGCAAGCGCGGTCTTGTAGAGGACGCGCGCGGTGTATGGGCCCTGCTCTGGTTGGTCGATGTATCCGCGGTATGCGTCGATGGCTGTTTGGTATTGCTGGTAGTGAAAGGCGTCGTCACCCCGGCGGACTGACACGGGCGGCTCCGGAGGCGCGGTGACTTTCGGACTGCAGGCGCTGATCGCCGCAACCATCCACAGCAACCAGCCAGCCAAGCGGCGCACACCCAGACCGTGCAAAGGCATCAGCCGAACATCTCCTTGACCTTATCGAAGAACCCTTTAGTCAGGGGATTTACCTCTTCTCCACTACTTCGTGCAAACTCTTCGAGGAGCTCGCGTTGCCGGGCTGTGAGCTTGCGTGGGGTTTCCACCAGCACTCGGACCAATTGATCACCGCGTCCGGAACCACGCAGATCGGGCACACCCTTCCCCCGTAACCGCACGACCGCGCCTGACTGCGTGCCGGCAGCCACCTTCATCTTGAACTTGCCCTCGATCGTCGGCACTTCGATCTCCGCACCCAGCGCCGCTTGGGCGAAGCTGATCGGCACCTCGCAGACAATGTCGTTTTCCTGCCGCGCGAAGAGCGGATGCTCTTCGACATTGATCATTACGTACAGGTCTCCAGCTGGGCCACTGTTCCGTCCGGCCTCGCCTTCACCTCGGAGCTTGAGCCGCGAGCCACTGTCGACGCCCGGGGGGATCTTGATGTTGAGCGCCTGCGTTTTCTGGGTCACGCCAGCGCCGCCGCAGGACCCACATGGATCCTTGATCACTGTTCCCTGCCCACCGCACTGGCCACAAGTCTTAGCGATCGTAAAGAACCCTTGCTGGAAGCGCAGCTGACCTGTCCCGCGGCAGGCGGCACACGTCGTGCGCGCAGCGCCGCCCTTGGTTCCCTTGCCGCCGCAGGTCTCACAAGGCGCCAGACGGGGGATGTTGATGACCCGTTCCGTGCCGAAGACGGCGTCCTCGAAGCGGATCTCAAGATCGTAACGCAGATCCTCGCCGCGTTGTGCACGAGTACGGCCCCGCCCACGTGCGGTGCCGAAGAAGTCGCCGAAGATGTCGCTGAAGATGTCTTCAAACCCCGCGCCGGAGAAATCGAAGCCGCCAGCGCCGGCCCCTTGCTCGAAGGCCGCATGGCCGAAGCGATCGTATTGCGCACGACGCTCCGGATCGCTGAGGATTTGGTAGGCTTCAGAGGCCTCCTTGAAAAGCCCCTCTGCTGACACGTCGCCAGGGTTCCGGTCGGGATGGTACTTCATCGCCAGTTTCCGATAGGCTTTCTTGAGCTCTTCCGGGCTGGCGCCACGGTTCACCCCGAGCAGTTCGTAGTAGTCGCGCTTGTGCGCCAACGCTACCTCCTCATCCCCTTCGGCGTGTCAGCCTACAGAGGCAAACGCCCCTTGGTGTGCGTCCATCGTTGTCGTCGCCGGCTCATGCGGAAGATGAAACCGCAGCGCGCAGAATACAAAAGCCCTCCCCCGCAGTCGAGGGGAGGGCTTTTGTGCGCGGGTCGAGCACCGCGAATTGGTTGGCGGCTGCAGTTCACCCCTTCACTTCTTCGAAGTCAGCATCCACGGCGTCGTCCTTGGGCCCCGGCTGCGCCTGGCCGTTATTGGCCGCCGCGTCACCTTGGCCACCAGCCGTGCGTTGCGAGGCTTTCGCGTAGATTGCTTCCGCCAGTTTGTGAGCGGACTGTGTCAGCTCATCGGCCGCGGCCTTCATCGCCGCAGCGTCCTGGCCTTCCAATGCCTTCTTCGCCTTCTCCAGCGCCTGCTCGATGTTTCCCTTGGTCGCTGCGTCGAGGTCACCGCCGTGCTCGTTGAGTGACTTCTCGGTCTGGTACACGACGCTATCGAGCTGGTTGCGAGCGTCCGCAGCTTCACGCCGTTTGTGGTCTTCAGCCGCATGCAACTCGGCGTCCTTGACCATCTGCTTGATCTCTTGCTCGGTGAGGCCGCTGGAAGCCGTGATACGAATCGACTGTTCTTTCCCTGTGCCGAGGTCCTTGGCATTCACGTGCACGATACCGTTGGCGTCGATGTCGAACGTCACCTCAACTTGTGGCAAGCCGCGGGGCGCTGAGGGAATACCGATCAGGTCAAACTGCCCCAATAGCTTGTTGTCGGCCGCCATTTCGCGTTCACCCTGGAACACGCGGATGGTCACCGCCGTCTGGTTGTCTTGTGCCGTCGAGAAGATCTGGCTCTTCTTGGTGGGGATCGTGGTGTTCTTATCAATGAGCTTGGTAAACACGCCGCCGAGCGTTTCGATGCCCAGGGACAGAGGCGTCACGTCGAGTAGAACAACATCCTTGACCTCCCCCTTCAGCACGCCAGCCTGGATCGCGGCGCCGATCGCCACGACCTCATCGGGGTTCACGCCCTTGTGTGGTTCCTTCCCGAAGAGCTTCTTCACGTGCGCCTGCACGGCGGGCATACGGGTCATGCCACCGACCAAGACGACTTCGTCGATCTCGCTGGCGCTCAGGCCGGCGTCCTTCAGCGCGGTGACGCATGGCCCATCGAGGCGGTCCAGCAGGTCAGCGCAGAGCGCCTCGAGCTTCGAACGCGTCAGCTTCATATTGAGGTGTTTCGGTCCCGTTTGATCGGCGGTGACGAACGGCAGGTTGATGTCCGTCTCCATCGACGTCGAGAGCTCGCACTTAGCCTTCTCTGAGGCCTCCTTGAGGCGCTGCAGTGCCATACGGTCCTTGCGCAGATCGATACCCTGGTCCTTCAGAAATTCGTCTGCAAGGTACCCCATGATGCGCTGATCGAAGTCCTCACCGCCCAGGAAAGTGTCCCCGTTCGTCGCTTTGACTTCGAAAACGCCGTCGCCGATTTCGAGAATCGAGATATCAAAGGTCCCTCCGCCCAGATCAAAGACGGCAATCTTCTCGTCCTTCTTCTTGTCCATCCCGTAGGCCAGCGACGCGGCCGTGGGTTCATTGATGATGCGCAGGACGTTGAGCCCGGCGACCCGACCGGCGTCTTTCGTCGCCTGCCGTTGGCTATCATTGAAGTACGCCGGCACCGTGATCACGGCTTCGGTTACCTTCTCGCCCAGATAGTCCTCCGCCGTTTGCTTCATCTTCTGGAGGATGAACGCCGAGATTTCGGCGGGGCTGTAACTCTTTCCGCGAATCTCTACCCAGGCGTCACCGTTGTCAGCCTTGACGATCTTGTAGGGCAATACCTTCAGGGCCTTTTTGACTTCGGGATCGTCGTACCGGCGCCCCATGAGTCGCTTGACGGCGGAGATGGTATTTTCCGGGTTGGTGATGGCTTGCCGGTGCGCGATTTGGCCAACGAGGCGTTCTCCGGCCTCTGTGAAGGCCACCACCGACGGTGTCGTACGGCCGCCTTCCGAATTGGGGATCACCTTGGGATCCCCGCCTTCCATAATCGCTACGCACGAATTGGTGGTTCCCAAATCAATCCCTATTACTTTCGACATGGTGTCGATCTCCTTCAAACCCGCGTCGGTGGCGGCCCCGCATGAGCAGCCACAGACACGGTTAGTGGGGCTCGGTTAATCACTGTTTTGACCACTTTCAACTGCTCCGGCGCTCCTGCGGCGGCTCACGGTCACCAACGCCGGCCGCAGCAGCCGGTCATGCAGCAAGTAGCCGCGATGATGTTGTTCAACCACCCGATTGGGTTCGTGCTCGGTAGACTCGACCTGAGCCATGGCCTCGTGGCGGGAAGGGTCAAACGGTTGGCCGACGGCGTCAACGCGCTTGACACCGTGGCGCTCCAGAACATCGAGGAAGGACTTGAGTACGAGGCGCACACCATCGAGCACGGACTGGCCGTTCCCGCCCCCGTGCTCGACCGCACGTTCAAGGTTGTCTACGATCGGTAAGATATCGCGAATCAGCGGTTCACACGCGAAGCGCAGCGCCTCAGCCTTCTCACGCTGCATGCGCTTCTTGAAGTTCTCCAGCTCGGCCCGTTCGCGGAGAAAGCGGTCCTGGTTTGCGCGCACCTCGATCTGCGCTTCTTCCAGCTGCTGTCGCAGCTGCTGCATTGTGTATTCGGGTAACGCATCCGCCTCAACGACTCGCCCCTGCTCTCCGGGCGCCGTTTCTGCCTCCTGCGGAGGCGTGGTGCCCTTCACGTCCTCTTGACTCATGATCCTCCTAGGCGGGTAACTGCTAATGAAGGCGTCCAAAAGACGCAGCCGGAAGCTAATGACGCCCCTTCCCCTTGTCAAGCTAGCTTCGGAGTGGTTTCCTCCAAGTCGGTGGGTCCATCGCAGAGTAGTGAGGCCATCGTCTTGAGGAGTCGCCCGTACGGCGAGTCGGACAAGATTGTCTCTTTTCTCACGGCGGATGCCGGCAAACTCACGGGAATCGCAAAAGGTGCGAAGAACTCGCGGCGGCGCTTCGCCAACTGCCTCGACCCTTTCACCCGGGTGCGCGTCCACTTCCGGCTACGAGCTGGAGCGAGTCTCGTCTTCATGGACAGCTGCGACGTGCTGCAGCCGGCTAGGGAACTGGCCGACCCCACCAAGTTCGCATACGGCAGCTACCTGACAGAGTTAGTCGATCAGCTCACGGCAGAAGCCCATCCCGTGAGCGATGTGTATACCCTCCTCGCCGAAGGGTTGGACGAGTTACGCGGCGGTGCGGCAACCGCGGCGTTTCTACGCGCCTTCGAGCTGCGGCTCTTACAGTGCTCCGGGTATGCTCCGGAGTTCCAACACTGCATTCGCTGCAATCGCGCCCTCGAACTCGTTGACCGCGCCTTTCTGGATCCGACTCACGGCAGCATGGTGTGCCCGACCTGCCGTGTGCCAGGCGAGTCACTGGTCCCGGTCGCTGGCCAGACCCTTGCTGCATTGGAGGCTATCAGAACGGCACCGCTCGGTGACATCCGCATGCGCCGCTTCAGCGCGGCCACCGCTGCTGAAGCGGCACAGCTCATGGGCCACCTACTGGCCCTGCACTTGCCGCGACCGCTACGATCGCCGAAGCTGATCGCCGCCCTGTCGTAAAGAGCCCAACGCTAGACGTCAGAAGTCGTTCTTGTCGATCACGTCGATCACCAACCGCGATACGCTGTTGGCGTTTTGCGGATCAACGCCGGCGCCGCTGGCAGCCAACGTGGCATTGCAGCGAGCGGGGCACTTGTTGTGGGCCGTCGCAAACGCTGAGCTGTTGATCGTGAGCACCACGGTGACCTTGCTCGCGCTGCTCCCCGCTGCGCCGGGAATGGGACTCGATGCGGTCACGACGTTCGTGGGGCAACTGGTGTCGCTGACGGCTAGCGTTCCTGTTTGATTCAGGGATTTTCCGTTGGCATCGGTCCCCAATCGGAGCGTCACCTTCTTCGTGACGCTCGTCCGGCCACGGGGGATCTGGATTTTCACCGGCGCGACGCTCTTCAGCACGGGCTGGGTCACCGTTGCGCTGGTGTTCCGGTCGACTACGTTGAGCTCCAACAACGCCCCACTATTACCGCTCGTCGGATCAAGACTTCCGACCGGTTGTGTAATCACGGTGCCGAAAAGCAACGTGCAGCGCATCGGTGTCTGTTGATGCAATCCCGCGAAGGCCGCGCTGTCGATGTTGAGTGTCACGGTCGCCGATCTCGCCTTGCCGCCGGCCAGCTGTACGGTGTCTTGATCGCCCGGATCAATGAAGTCGAAGTCGGGCAAGCCCACGATGGTACCGGCCGGACAGCTACCATCACTCGCGACCAGCTTCGTCGTATGCCCTGGGGTCTCCGCGGACGGCAAGATATCCGCGTTTGTGACTTTAACACTAACCTTCGCGGTGGCGGATGTCCGTCCGTTGGCAATCGTGACATTGAGTGGTTTGATGGGCGCGATGACCGAATCATGGATCGGCGGTCGCGTGAAGGTCGGAGTCGGCGTGAAGGTCGACGTCGGCGGAGGCGTGTTCGTAGGCGGGGGTGGTGGCGTGTTCGTAGGCGGAGGGCCGCCCGGTGTGTTCGTAGGCGGGGGGCTGCCCGGCGTGTTCGTAGGCGGGGGGCTGCCCGGCGTGTTCGTAGGCGGAGGGCTGCCCGGCGTGTTCGTAGGCGGGGGCACACCATTCCCCGGGTAGATGAAATTCACTGCGTTCACGTCATCCGTAGCGAGCCCTGCGCAGCGTCCATCGAAGTGCGCACTAGCGCGCATCGTCGCGGCGCCATCTGCCGAATGCCCCAGCCCGATGGTGTGACCAATCTCGTGGGTGGCCACCTCGGCGACGTTGCACTGATTCCAACCGCTACAATTGTTCCATCCGTCGTTGAAAGTGACCTTCCCAATTACGATGCGGTAGAAGGTCGTGCCATTCACTACTGTCGTCTGGCCGGTCGTGCAGTACCCGCCCATGGCAAGCACACCCGAACATCCACTGGGATTGGTGATTTCGTTGTTCGGATCATTGAAGACGATGCGGTTGATGTTGCATTGCCCGAATGGGCCTGGGCTAGTAGTACCTCCATCTGACAGAATGAGGCTGGATGTCGGAACGTTGGTCCACGCCGCGAGCGCGGCATCTATGGCCGCACGAGATGAATCGAATCCAAGCTTACTGTCTCCGGTTGAGTCGATGTAGTAGGGTACCGCCAATCCGCTGTCGGGCTCGAACCATCGTGACGGGGTACCCAGGAAGGTGAACGATTCATGAACTTCCGTGGGTGTTGTGTCGAGCTCCTGAGGATGCAACACGAGTGCGGCGCGTCGAGCCTCCCCACCCTGCGCTTGCGCCAGCGTGCGGAGCCGGCTGAGAAGCGGCACGAAGGCCTGGGTCTCGGGTTGCGTGTCTTGTATCTGTCCAGACGACGGATCGAAGACTGATGCGCCGTATCCAAAGTCGCGCAGGGCCGTGCTGTGGCCGCTGCTGTCGACACTCAAGGTGAACTTCCCCATCGACAGACCGTTGGTTTGGAGGGTGCCATCGGCATTGCGGGACAAGAACAGTAAGTCGCGTTCACCTACCCAGAACTCCGGCGCACCGTAGATCCACTCGCGCCGCTCACCAAACGTGCCCCCGGGCTCACGGATGATGAAGGGTTCCGTACCGACGTCACCCTTGATCACACGGCTCGGTTGCACATGGACATATGTCTGAATCCCACCGGCGGATCCCTCGCCCGATTCGATCGCCGTGACGGTCCCAACGACCACAACATCGGATGTCTCAAGCAACTGATCGTTGTCCATCATGACGAAGGTGGAAGCTTGCGCGGAACCCAGGAAAATCCACGTCAGGCCGATTGCAACCAGAGCGATCAGTACGGTCGGATTCCTGCGCATACGCTTATCTCGTGCCCCCTTGCGGGATCGACGAAAAGCAGGTTACGTACCACGTTGGCTCGACCTGTCCAGGAACAGAAAATGACCGCAACTACGCACGTAGCCAGAGATGTGACGGGCCGTCGGTGACTTTAACATGACGAGTGTCACGACCTGGCACTGGGTGGCTAAAACGTTGACGGGACAAGAAAGGGATGCATGACGCCTACCCAGATATTTCTGGACGCTCGCAACTTCCTGCTCCAGCATCGTGAGGACTACGATACCGCGTATCGGGAGTTCCGTTGGCCGAAGCTCGGGGAGTTCAACTGGGCGCTAAACTATTTCGACGTTCACGCCAAGGGAAACAATACGCTGGCTCTGTGGATCGTGGATGACGCGGGCGGCGACGTGAAGCTCTCCTACCAGGAAGTGTCCGAGCGCTCGAATCGGGTGGCCAACTTCCTGCGCGCCCAAGGAGTCAAGCGTGGCGACCGTATCCTTGTCATGCTTCCCAACCATGTGGCGCTGTGGGAGGTCATGCTCGCGGCGATCAAGCTTGGCGCAGTGAGCATTCCAGCCACCCTGCTCCTCACGCCCGATGATCTCAACGACCGCCTGACGCGAGGGAACGTGCGGCACGTGGTGGTGGCGGCTTCCGAAGCCGCAAAGTTTACCGAGCTCGACAGGAAGTTCACTCGGGTAGGTGTCGGTGTACACCAGGCCGGCTGGATACCGTTTGAGGGTGCGTACCGGGCCAGCGCCGAATTCACACCGGAAGGCGTGACGAAGGCGACTGATCCGCTGCTGCTCTACTTTACCTCCGGCACCACGTCGAAGCCCAAGCTGGTGCTGCACACTCACCAGAGCTACCCGGTCGGCCATCTCACGACCATGTATTGGATCGGGCTCAAACCGGGAGACCTGCACTGGAACATCAGCTCTCCGGGCTGGGCGAAGCATGCGTGGAGCTCTTTCTACGCGCCGTTCAATGCGGGCGCGACCGTCTTCGTTCACGACTATGCGCGCTTCGACGCCAAGGCGGCGCTCGAGGTGATGTGCCGCTGCGGCGTCACCTCGCTCTGCGCCCCGCCCACGGTCTGGCGCCTGCTGGTCCAGGAGGATCTGGCGTCTTACCCCGTGAGGCTCAAGGAGCTGATCGGTGCCGGTGAGCCCCTGAACCCGGAAGTCATCGAACGGGTGCACAAAGCCTGGCACATCACCATCCGCGACGGCTTCGGCCAGACGGAGACCACCCTCCTGATCGCCAACACCCCCGGACAAGCAGTGAAGCTGGGCTCTATGGGACGGCCGCTGCCCGGCTTCAAGGTCGCGCTGCTCGATGGAGACGACCAACCGACCGACGAAGGGGAGATCTCATGTGCATTGGATCCACGACCGACCGGGCTGATGATGGGATATTCGGACGACGAAAAGAAAACTGCGGAAGTCACGCGCGCTGGTCACTATCACACGGGCGATACGGCGACTCGAGATGCGGATGGTTACTACACCTACGTTGGCCGCGCCGATGACGTGTTCAAAGCCTCCGACTATCGCATCAGCCCGTTTGAGCTGGAAAGCGTGTTGATCGAGCACGAAGCCGTCGCCGAGGCGGCCGTTGTACCGAGTCCAGACCCGGTCCGGCTCGCGGTGCCAAAGGCCTTCATCACTTTGCGCGCCGGGTACACGCCGAGCCGTGAGCTGGCGCGCGACGTGCTGCGGTACTGCCGGGAGAAGCTGGCGCCCTATAAGCGCGTTCGCCGGTTGGAATTCGCCGAGCTCCCGAAGACCATCTCTGGCAAGATCCGCCGCGTCGATCTGCGCATGATCGAGCGGGGGCGCACCGGCAATGCGCGGCGGCCCATGGAATTCTGGGAGGAGGATCTCATCGACCTGAAATGATCATGAGGTCGAGATGGAAGAGGCTCGCGACTCCGCCCACTGCGGGTCGTCGATCGCGAGCACCCTCTCCTTCGTTCGTTGCGGACCACAATCTCGTCGTCGATGGCGAAAAAGTCGCGTGGTTCTCCCGGATCGCCGCGCGGAGCGGCCTCGATGCCGCCGAGCTACTCGCCAAGGTGGAGCAGCCGGCCTACAAGGAGCGGCTTCGCGCCAACACCGACGAGCTCATCGCTCGGGGCGGATTTGGGTCGCCCACGATGTTCGTCGGCGGTGACGACATGTACTTCGGCAACGACCGTCTCGAGCTGGTAGGCGCGGCCCTCGTGCGCGGCTGAACCGGCGCCGGCGCGGAACCGGATGGCGTTGGTCTACGAGACCCCGCAAGACCGTAGCTCCTGAAGAGCACCAGAACTTCGCGCGTCGTCCAGCTTCCAGTGCAGCGCGCGTGCCTCAGCGACGCACCGAGCCGGGAAACAGCTGCTTCCGTGCCTCGGCGTCCGGACCGCGAGCGGAGAGCTCGCGCAGTTCCTTGCCGACGTCGTAGCCACGCCGGACACGCACCGCCGCCGCCGCACGGCATGCGCGCCTACTTGCCTTCGAAGCGCGTCTTGCGCTTCTCGCGCGCGGCGGCGTAGCCCTCAAGCAGATCGTCGGAGACGAAGCAGGTCGCTGTGCTCATCGCCTCGAACTTGAGCGCATCGGTGAGGCCGCGCTTGGCCCACATGTTGATGGTGCGCTTGGTCCCCTGCACGGCCAGTGGCGCGTTGGCGGCGATTTCCTCGGCGAGGCGGCGGCGAGCAGCTCCGCTTCCGGGTAGACCTCCTGCACCAGGCCGATGGCCAGCGCCTTGGCGGCATCGAAGCGCCGGCCACTGAAGGTAATCCACTTCGCCCAGCCGGGGCCGACCTCTTCGGCCAGGCGCATGTCGAGCCCCCGTCGATCGCGACGCCGATCTGCACCTCGGGCGCGGCGAAGGTCGTCGTCTCGGCGGCGAGGCGGATGTCGCCCAGCATGGCGACCTCGAAGCCGGCGCCGAGGCAGTAGCCGTGCAACGCGACGATGAGCGGCTGCGGCAGCTCCTCGATCAGCTGCATGCGCCGGTGCGAGCCGCGAAAGCGCTGGTAGTAGTTGCGCACGCGCTCGGCCGGCCGGGTCGCTTCGTCGAAATGTAGCATGCGCGAGTGGATGCGCACCATCACGATGCCGTGGCGAAGCGCCACATAAGTCTCGTACCAGCGCAGGTCGCCGACTCGTTTGCTGCTCGCGCGCTCGTAGGTTGCGACGACATCGCGTGCGCGCAGAAAGTCCGGCATGCCGGGGAGGCCAGCGGCGCGCGCGATCATCTCGAAGAACGCGTGCAGGAAGACGAGCCAGCCGAGGTCGATCTCGCGCGGGCCGAGGGCCGCCATCTCCCAGTCGAGCACGGCGACCGGCGTGAATCCGTTGTAGAGAATGTTGCCGATGCGCGAGTCGCCCCAGCTGATGACGGTGTCGCCCTCGGGCTCGGGCCAATGCGCGTCGATCCAGGCGAACGCTCGCTCGAGCAGCGGGTAGCGACGCTCTTGTCGCACCCAGTCGTAGAAGCGGCGCTGGCTCTCGACGTGGCGGCGCAGCGGCGTTGCGCCGGGCACAACAGGGAATTCCAGGAAGCTCGCGCTCGACTTGTTGGGGTCGATCGTGTGGAGCCTCGCGATCGTGGCGATCGTCGCGTCTTGCAGGTGCCGCTGGTCTGCGCGGCTCGCTTCCGAGAGCCAGCTCCCCATCGGGTAGGGCATGATGTCCGGCGGTACGCGGCCCGCGACGCGATCCATTACAAAAAAGGGCGCGCCGATCTGCGAAGCGTCGAGCTCGAGCCAGCGCAGATTGGGCACCGGCACGCCGTGCTCGCCCGCGAGGCGGATTACCCGGAACTGCGCCTCGAGGTCGTAGCTCGGAAAAAACCGGCACGTCTTTCGGATCCGGCGCGACGCGCGCGACGAAGGCCGCGGAGCGCGGCGCGCCGACTTCGCTCCAGGTCGCGTCGAACAGCAGCGTCTCGCTCGACATACCGGTCGCGGACGGGCTCGAGAGCGACGTGACCCGTGCACCGAGCAGTCGCGCCTCGAGCCAGCGATCGAGCCGCGCGCGCGTCTGCTGCGGGTCGCGCGTCGTGCGCTTAGGGCTGGCGATGGTCTCGGGCATCGGGGCCTCCGGGCCGCAAGGTGCGCGACGGTCGCAGCGAAAAAATGGGGACAGACTCCATTTTTTCGCTGGCGAGGAACCGGGTCAGATCTGCGTGGCGCGCGCGCTGACGAGCGGGAGCGTTGCGTGGGTCGCGATGCCGGCCGGAGCTGCCACGACCGCCGCACCCGCGAGCCAGTGTGTTTCAGCGAGCAGTACATGCCGAACACGCCCAAGGGCGCCGGAGGATCGCCGTCGCCGCGGTGTCGCCCGACGACCTCGTTCACCGGGTGATCGAGCAGGAGATCCGGGCCGACCTGCTCGACGAGGAGCAGGCCGCCGCCCTCCACGCCGAGCCAGGCACGGCCGCGCTCGTCGTCGTGCGTCGCCACCGGGACCCGGGCGGCCGGCTGGTCCCCATCGGCGTCCACACCCACCCGGCCGAGCGCTTCTCGATCATGATGTCAATCGGAGCTCAGCCACGGAGGTAGCGCGCCGACGATCCCGGTCGCCGAAGGCAAGCCCGGCGAGGGGGTGTAGGTCGACACGGGATGGATGACGATACTCAAGCCCACCTCGCCGAGCGGCAAGCGACGGCGGTGGGTGCGCGTGTTCCAACTCGTCCGCGTCTCCTTTTGACACGGATCGCTTACATCCCCTACGATGTAGAACCCAGGTGCCTCAAGTGCTGAATCCCACCAAGAAGAAGGGGAAGTGGCGGCGCGTGGAATCGAACCACGGACCTAGGGATTATGAGACCCTCGCTCTAGCCAACTGAGCTACGCCGCCCGAGAGGAACATCGAGTATGGTTGGCGCGGCTGAACAGCCGCGCGCTCCAAAACGGGGCGGATCTTAGCTGAGTGCCACGCAGTTCGGCAAGGTCCCGCGCGACAAGATCCGCGCGCGGTCTTTCTTGAAGCATCTGCGCCAGCACGCTGGATGCCGCACGCGGTGTTCGGTGGTATGTACGCCGCGGCGAGTCGGGTACGGTGCACGGACACGGAACATCGGGACAGAGCAGCGGGCTTGCCGCGGCAACACTCGTCGCGCTCGTGAGCGGCGTGTGCGGTGCACTGCTCCTGTCATGGGGGCGGTTCGCCGCCGGCGGAGCGCTGCTGCTCGTCAGTATCATCGTGTTGCGCTGGCCGCATTCGATTTGGTCCTCCAGCGAGGGCGAAGAGCTGTCACGTCGACAGCGGGCTCTTGCCATCGCACTCATCAGCGGCGTCGCCGTGTTCTTCCGCGTGTACCAGATGGAGCCGCCGGGCGTTTGGGGCGACGATGCGATCAACGGCCTCCTTGCCCTCGATGTGCTCGACGGCAAGATCACTTCGCCTTTCCAGTTGGTACCGCATGCCTTGAGCGTCTTCCACGCGCTCACGAATTACGCGATTGCCGGCGCCTTTTGGCTGTTCGGACCGGGGCCGGTCGCGCTACGGCTACCGGGCATCCTTGTTGGGATTCTGGCAGTCCCGGTTCTTTACGGCACCGTTTCGCCCCTCTTTGGCGGCAGAGTCGCGGTGGTCGCAGCGCTGTTCTTCGCGACATCGCCATTGCAGCTCAACCACGACAAAGTGCTTCTCCAGGTCGTGTTGGGGGAGTTCTTCCTTCTGCTCGCGATGTGCGCCTTCATTCGTGGGATCACCGGCACGCGCCGCTGGCTGATCCCACTCGCAGGCGTGCCGCTCGCACTCTGCTTGTATACGTATCATTCAACAAAGATCGCGCCGCTGATCGCCGTCATCTTTGCTGCCTGCGCGGTGTGGAGATCGAACGCCTCGCGGCGGACGCTCGTGCTGGAGCTCAGTGGGCTGTGCGCCGTCTTTCTGTTGTGTTCGATTCCGGCAGCGGAGGGATATTTGCATCAGCCACATGCGCTGACCGGACGCGTCAACAGCGTCGCGTTGTGGCGTGCGGTACGCGCCAGCGGCAGTGTGCAACCCGTGTGGAACGCGGTGTGGCGCACCCTCATGATCTTCCACTACCAGCAAGGGCCGGAGTACCAGTGGGTCGGCATCGGATCGGACCCGGCGTTCACGGTAGTCCCGGCATTCTTGGTCGTCCACGGCGCCGTTGAGAGCCTGCGTAGATGGGAGGAGCCGCGTCACTCCCTTTTGCTGGGATGGGTGATCGTCGGCCTACTGCCCGGCTTTCTTTCGACCGAAGCGCCACGGGTGTACCGCGTGCTGCTCGCAAGCCCGCCGCTTTACGTATGGGCCGCGTTGCCGGTCGTCCGTTTGTACGCATATGCCGCGCACGCAGTGCCCCGCCAGCGCTGGTTGCAAGGCGTCATTGCGCTGCTCGTTGTCTCCGTTTCACTGATCGACTTCAATTACTATTTCTACCGAGTGTACACGAACCGTGAATTTCGCTGGTTTCAGGGGTCACGCTTGGTCGAGATGGGGCGAACCCTGAAGGAGCTCGGACCTGGCTGGACCGGGTATGTCATCGCGGACGGCTTTGCGGCGACGTACGAGACCCTCGACTTCCTGGCGCGTACGTGGGGATTGACCTTCCAAGACGTTCGCAGTCTGGTAGACGTCTTCCCGATCCACGACGATCCGAGCGGCGGCGTCTTGTTCATGGTCGACCGCAGTAATCCAGCCATCACTGCCCTCGTGCAGTCAATGTATCCAATGGTGGCCGCCGATGTACGAACCAACCCGCCGGTTCGCAGTTGGTGGTTCGATCGTTGGCTGCCGTTGGTCACAGCGAATGAACCGGCGCCCCCCATCGTCACCTTCTTCGCCGTGTCCCGGCGCATTGTAGATTCGACCCGCGGTGTCATCGCGACCTACTTCACCGCTGACGGAAGCCCGATCGCCACTCGAGTCGTTCCGAACCTGCGCTTCGATCGCGCCCAGGACCTCGTCGATGGACGCACAAGACCAGCAAAGGTCAGGTGGTCCGGCGCGGTGTACGCACCGATCGATGGTCCCTATCAGTTCAGTTTCTCCTCCACGACCGACGCGCGCGTTTGGATCGACGATCGTCTCGTACCTTCGCACGGCGGAGGCGACGCGGCGTCACCGTTGGCGCAGGGGCTGCATCGGATCGCTGCCGAGGCGACGCTCACCGATGCGTCCACTGTCCAGCTGCAGTGGCAGACGCCGGGTGCAGCGACGGGCGAGGTCCCGCCGGTGCTGCTATTTCGGAACGGTGACATCCACGGACTGCTCGCCGAGTATGATCTTGGCAAGCGCACGCTGCGCAGGGTTGAGCCGTATCCGTACTACGACTTCTTCCGCGAGACCTTCAGCGAGCCGTACGCCGTGCATTGGCGCGGTCGGCTGCGCATTCCCTCGCCGGGCGGCTACCAGCTCGATGTGTCGAGCAATGGCTCGGCGAGCATCACGATTGGCGGACAGGCGTTGCTCGCCGGGGCCGCTCTACCGGCTGGAGACTACGATTTCGCGATGCACATCACCGGTGTGCGCGGCGCAGCACGCCTGCAGATCTATTGGCAGCCGGGCGACACCGCGCGCGAACCGATCCCTCCCACGGCCTTTTCCCCGCCATTGGGCTGAGGGTACGCGTCCAGTTCAGGGTGCGTCGTAGAATCGACGTGCCGCACCTGATAGACGACTGCGGGATCAAGCGGAGGAGACACGATGAACGTACGGGGCAAGGTCGCCGTGGTCACTGGAGCGGGTTCAGGAATCGGGCGCGCCACTGCGGTGCGTCTGGCACGTGACGGAGCATCGGTCATAGTCGCAGATCTCGACGACGGCGGTGGGCTTGAAACAGCCGCTCAGATCAAAGCGCTCGGCGGCGCTGCGGTAGCCGTTCAGGTTGACGTCGCGCGTGACGCGGACGCCCGCCGGATGCTCGCGATTGCGGAGGAGAAGCACGGGGGCATGGACATCCTCTGCAACAATGCCGGCATCACAACGGGAACGCTCGATTTCACCCAAGCAACCAGCGATCAGTGGCAGCGCGTGCTCGACGTCAACCTGCGGGCGGTGATCTTGGGCACCCATCTCGCAATTCCGTTGCTGCGCCGGCGCGGCGGTGGCGCCATCGTGCATACCGCGTCGCTAGCAGCATTCGTCGGCTTTCCACCAGACCCTGTCTACGCCGCCACAAAGGCGGGGGTAGTTCTGTTTACCCATTCGCTGGGCCCGCTAGCCGCCGAGGGCATTCGCGTCAATTGTGTCTGCCCAGGCGTGGTCAACACCCCTATGCTGCGGCGGGCGCAAGGAAGCGATCAACCAGCATGGCTGGGAACCGTCCCCATGCTGGAGCCGGAGGACATCGCCGACGGTATCATGCAGCTGATCACCGACGACACGACCGCCGGCCGCGCCCTGCGAATCGCCCGAGGCGTGCGTGACTTCGCCTCCCTTCCGACGTTTGAAGTGCCGCGACCCACGTCGGCGTAGGCCCGTTGTGGTCAGCACGTTGCCTGCCATTTCACGTGCGGGGCAACGTCCGAGTCTCCTTCATTCCCGACGTCTCGTTAAAGCCTTCGCCGCAGCCCCCGTCGCCCACGAGCAGCTGGCGCCCCTGCAAACGAGCGTAGCCGTCCTACGATGCAAAGTAGGACGATGCCAAGCCCATCACCAGATAGACCACGAAGCCGAGCGCAGAGATCACGAGTGCGCGACGAGTTGCCACAGCAAATGTAGCTTGGACTGCACGGACCGTTGTTGCGACCAACCACACAACGACGCACAAGCGGATCACTCCACCAACCATTGGCACTACGCCAAGGATCAGGAACACGCCTGGCGCATTCGCAAAGCCTA
>JBGQHM010000027.1:0-32596 GCA_041497995.1 Binatia bacterium
CCTCCCCTCTCCCGCGCTGAAGCAACGCGCGGGCGAGGCCAGCGGACCTCGCCACGATGCCGCTCGCTCGAAGCCAAAATGCAGGGTGCACTGCCTCACGAAAATGTAGATAATGGGCGCCATGCAAACCGACGCTCAGATCGAACCGCTGGCGCATGCTCTTCCCACGAACGGTGTCCGGCGTGCGCCCGGCATTCGTTACCCGACCGCCTTCCACTTCCTCTTCGCGGCCCGCCGCGACCCGCTCGGACTGTTGCTCGCGGCGGCACGCGAGTACGGCGACGTCGTGCGCTTCGACGCGTGGCCGTATGTCATCCACATGCTGTATCACCCCGACTACATCAAGCACGTGTTGCAGGAGAACAACCGCAACTACTGGAAGGGGAACCTCGTTGGACGCGTGAAGCCGCTCATCGGCGAAGGGCTGTTCACCAGCGAAGGTGACTTCTGGCGGCGGCAGCGACGCCTGGCGCAGCCGGCCTTCCACCGCCAGCGCATCGAAAGCTTCGCGACGATCATGAGCACTGCCGGCACCCGGATGCTGGAAGCTTGGGCGGCCCCAGCGGCGGACGGGACGCCGATCGATTTCATGGAGCACATGTCGCGTGTGACCCTCCGCATCGTCGGGCAAGCTCTCTTCGGTATTGACCTAGTCGGTGAAGCCGCGGGTGTCGGCCGTGCCATGCTGTCGGCACTAAAGTTCGTGTCAGAGGAAGCCTTCTCGCTCTTCCCAAGTGTCTTGATGATCCCGACGCCGCGCAATCTGCGCTTTCGGCGGGCGCGGGCCGAGCTCGATCGTGTCGTGCTCGGCATCATCGAAGGCCGTCGGCGCAGCGGTGCTGGGGGCGATGACCTGCTCGCGATGCTGATGGAAGCGCGCGATGAGGACACGGGTGAGGGCATGAGCGACCGCCAGCTGCGCGACGAGATCATGACCTTCGTTCTCGCCGGCCACGAGACCACTGCGGTCACGTTGGCGTGGGCTTGTCTGCTTCTCGCGCAGCATCCCGAGGTCGGTGACCGGGTACGCCGCGAGGTGTCAACGGTGCTTGCCGGCAGAACCCCGGCGCTGGCCGACTTGCCACGATTGGAGCTGACGCGCCGTGTGATCGACGAAACCTTACGCCTCTACCCGCCGGTTGCCGTGATCAGCCGCGAGAGCTACGCCGCCGACGAGATCGGCGGCTATGCGATTCCCGCCAAGAGCGGCGCGATGCTGAGCCCGTACGTCACGCATCGTCACCCTGCGTTCTGGCCCGATCCCGAGCATTTCGACCCAGAGCGTTTCACGCCCGAGCAGGTGGCGGCGCGCCCGCGCTTCGCCTACTTCCCGTTCAGCGGCGGCCCGCGCCTGTGCATCGGCAACGAGTTTGCGTTGATGGAAGCGCAGATCCTCTTGGCGACGATCATGCAGCGCTACCGTGTCGATGTCGCGCCGGGGCATGTCGTGCAGGAAGAGATCCGCGTCACCCTGCGTCCGCGCCAGCCGATGCTGATGGTGCCGCGGCCTGTGTAGGCCGCCCTACCGTAAGACTGCCCGAGCGGTACAGGCTGGAAGCCTATACCACTGGGAGCCGCACCGCGTGCAGCCTGAATCGGTGGTATAGGCTTCCAGCCTGTACCGCCGGTGCACGACCGGCATCGCGCCGTAACAGCCAACCTCATGCGAGCCGCGCTTGCAGCGTGCGAGCGGCTCGCAGGTCGGGTGCGTCGAGGCCTTCCGTGAACGAAGACAGGATCGGGTCCAGCAGCTGGCGCGCCGCGTCTCTCTTCTTCTCCTGTCGCCATAACATCGCCAGGCTGACGCTGGCCCGCAGCTCCCAGAGCTTCGCGCCTTGCGCGCGGGCGATGCTGATGGCGTGCTGAAAGCTGGCCTCGGCCTTCTGTGGCTCGCGTGCCTGCACGAGCTCGCCGCGCAGACGATGCAGCTCCGCCTCGTACCAGCGTTCGCCGGTGTCGCGCATGTGCGTTTCGGCGCGCGTGAGGAGCTGCATACCGGCCGGCTTCTTTCCGGCGCGGAGGTGCGCGCCGACGGCGAGGCACAGGAACGCGGAGAGCTGTGACAGGATTCCCATCTGCGTGTACTCGTCGATGCGCGCGATGACGTCGGTGAGCGAGCCGGCGCTCGGCTCCCGAACGGCGGCCACCCACGCTGCGATGATCCGCCCGATGGCGCTCCATTGGCGGTATCCGTGCTCCTCAGCAACGGCCACCGCTTCCCGCGCCCGTTCGCCCGCGGCCGCGGGGTCGTCCATGAACGCGTAGAACATGGAGGCGAGCGCGAGTGCGGTGGCGCGGTCGACTGGGCGCGCGGTCTGGCGTGACCACGCGACCGCGTGTTCTACCCGCGCCCGCGCGGTGGCGAGGTTGCCGAGGCCCATCTCGATGAACGCTGCGGACC
Organism: Binatia bacterium; assembly: GCA_041497995.1. Classification (GTDB taxonomy): domain Bacteria; phylum Desulfobacterota; class Binatia; order HRBIN30; family HRBIN30; genus DATKMS01. The sequence goes on from JBGQHM010000027.1 coordinate 2,402, forward strand.
CGAACGCATACGCAACGACATCAAAGGTGGAAGGAAACTCCATCGGCTCAGCTGGCTGTGCGGCGACCGCTCGCATGGCGTGCTGACGCGCGGTGGCCAACTCGCCGCGGCTCCAATAGCACCACGCCCCGGAGGCATGAGCGACCAGTGTCGTTTCAGGAAACGGGAGCTGCTCGGCCAGCGCGACCATGAGCGGGATGATGCGGGCCGCGTCGGCGAGTTGGGCACGGGCGGCATAACACGTGTGCAGTCCGGCCAAGGAGCTCAGTAACGGTGGCAGTGCCTCCGCCTGCTCGGCGAGTTGCCGGCAACGTTGAAACGTCACCTCCACCGCGGGATCTGCATAGTCTTCCGCAACCAGCTGTAGAGCCCCGAGCCGCAGGTTCAGGAAGAGCATCCGGTCGGTTCGTTCCGGCTTGTCGGGTAGCAGCGCCACCATCTCCAGTGCGCGCCGGACGGTGGCGATGGCTTCGCGATGCGCGCCGCGCCTGGTGCAATGCGTCGCCGTTTTCTCCAGGTAGTGGATGGCGCGCGCCGGGTCACGGCCGCGCTCGAAATGGACCGAGAGCTCCGTTGCCACTTCGTCGGCGCGCTGCCCATACGCCTGCTCGAGGCGGCGGCCGAGGCGTTGGTGGAGCAGTTGTCTGTGGGCCGGTGACAGGCTTTCGTAGAGGACGTTCCGGTATACCTCGTGAGTGAACTGGTACCCACCCGCTACCGTACCGTCCGGCCACTGGGCGGGATCCGCGGTGCGAATGAATTGGCTGTCGCGTGCGAGAGCGCTGCAGCGCTTTTCTACCGAGACGAGGTCTTGCTCCACGGCGGCAGCGACGCTGGCCGCGGAAAACTGGGTGCCGGCGGCGCTGGCGGCTTCCAGGAGCAACCTGTCGGCGTTGTCGAGTCGCTCGGCCTGTCGATCAATCATGAGGCGTAGGCTCTCCGGTACGCCGAAGTCGGCGTAGCCTGGTTGCACGCTCCATTCACCGTCGTTGCACCCGACCAGCCCCGCGGCAAGTAATGCTTCGAAGAGCGTCACTAGAAACAATGGGTGCCCCTCGGTGCGCCTGTGGAACCATTCCACCAGCGCCTCGGGTGGCGACGGGCAGAGGCGTTCCAGCCAGCGCTGCACGCAATGCGACGTCAGCCGACTCAGTGCAAGCTGTGAGCTGCGCTGGCGCGCGCGTAGCTCCTGTTCGAGCCTCCGTAGCGGATGGCGATGGAGGATCACCTCGGTCGGCCGGTAGGTGGCGAGCACCATCAGGTGGGACGATTCCGGACGTTGCGCGAGGTACGAGAGCACGTCGAGTGTCGACGGATCGGTCCAGTGCAAATCCTCCAGCACAAGGATGAGCACGCGCTCCTTCGCTAGCGCCTCTACGGCTTCACCGAGCAGACGCACCGCACGGTCCGGCATGATGGCCGCAGCCGGCGAGGAAATGCTTGCGGCGCTCGGCGAGAGCATGCCCTCCGGTAGACGCTCCTGCAGAGCCGCTGCGGCCCAGGCATTGCCCGGTTGACGCGATAATCGCGACAGCGCATCGAGCAACGGCAGGAAAGGTTCGCCCGGACCGTACTGCTCGACGCATTTTCCACGCGCGATGGAGCAGGTTGCTAGGTTGTTAGTTGTTAGGTTGTTGGGTTGTTCTGGTCTAACAACAAACGACCTCGCAACTGATAGCCTCAGGAATTCGTCGACCAACGCGGTCTTGCCGATCCCGGTCTCTCCGGTCACGAAGACGACCTGCCGCACGCCACTCGCCGCGCGCTCGAACCACAGGCGTAGCTGCGCGAGATCGGCTTCGCGACCCACGAAGGATGGAAGGTTGTTGGTTGTTAGGTTGTTCGTTGTTAGGGAGCTCGACTCTGAACTGCCGACTGCCGACTGTTGACTCAGGCCAGCGATCCATCGATAGCCGCGCCGGTACACGGTCTCCACGTACCTCGCCGCGCCGCGCGTATCGCCGAAGATGGCGCGCAGCTCCCGCACGCAGCCGACGAGCACGTCCTCGGACACGAACACCTCCGGCCACAACGCCTTCAACAGCTCGTCTTTGCTCACCAGCTGCCCCGGCCGCGCCGTCAGATACTCCAGGACACCCAGCGTCTTGCCGCGCAAGGGGATGGCCTCGTCGCCGCAGCACAGGCGCGCGTTTGTGGCGTCGAAGGTGAAGGGCCCGAAGCGGATCAAGGGATCGCGCTCTGGTGACGAGGGCATGCGCCACTCTAGTCAAGGTCGCCGCGTTCGCACAAACACGGCGCGTTGAGTGGTGACCCGCAAATTGCGGAATCATTGCGGAATGTTTTCGGGATCTCGGCAAGCAGCCGCGGCTAAGATGGCGACATGACACTCCAGCCGCCCGCATCGCGATGGACATCCGTTTGCCTGCTCACCGCGCTTCTCGCGCTTGCGCTCGTCACGACGCGCGCGGGGGCCGAATCGGTTCCGTGGCAGCGGACCGAAGTGCACCAGCCGTGCGCCAACTTCGACACGCTCCGCCAGCCGTACTTCGGCGACACGCACATCCACACCGCCTACTCGTCGGATGCGGTCTTCGCCGGCACGCGCGAGAACCCGCGGGGCGCCTACCGCTTCGCGCAGGGTCAGTCCGTCGGCCTGCCGCCATACGACGCGCAGGGGACGCCGACGCGCACCGCGCAGCTCCGCCGGCCGCTCGATTTCACCGCGGTCACCGATCACGCGGAGCAGTTCGGCGAGATCGAGATCTGTCTCACGCCCGGCCTTTCCGGGTACGACTCCACCGATTGCGTTGCGGCGCGCAATCAGCTGGACGCCCCGCTGCCCGCGGTCCCAAGCCTTCTGCCCCCGCCCACGGTCATCAGCTTCCTGCTCGGCTACGGTGTCTTGAACCCCCCGCAGCGATTCTCCTGGTGCGGACCTGGGGGCGCCAACTGTCTGGCGCAGGCGTCGCTTGTCTGGGAGGACACGCAGGCCGCGGCCGAGGAGTTCTACGACCGCACCTCGGCGTGCACCTTCACGACGTTCGTGGCCTACGAGTGGAGCGGCCAACCCGGCGGCAACAACCTGCACCGCAACGTCATCTTCCGCAACGACGTCGTACCGTCGCTGCCGACCAGCTACATGGAACAACCGACTCCGCAGGGGCTGTGGAACACGCTCAAGGCACAATGCCTCGACGGCTTACCCGGCTGCGACGTGCTGGCGATTCCGCACAATCCGAACGCCAGCGGCGGTCTCATGTTTGCCCCGGTCGGCGCAAACAACAACCCGCTGACCGCCGCCGACGCTACGTTCCGGTCGTCCATGGAGCCGCTGGTGGAGCTCACTCAGCACAAGGGCGATTCGGAGTGCCGCCCCGGCGTCCAGTCCACCGATGAGACCTGCGGCTACGAGAAGCTGAACCGCCTGCAGCTGTTCGCCGCGGTCTCGGACCCGAATCAGACGTTCCCACCGCTCAACTACGTCCGCAACGCGCTGAAGGAAGGGCTCAAGCAAGAGCAGCTGATCGGAGTGAATCCGTTCAAGCTCGGTGTGGTCGGCAGCACCGACGATCACAATGCGGCACCTGGCAGCACCGAGGAGCGGGACTTCGGGGCCACGGGACACATTGGGCTGCGCGATCATGCCAACCCGGCATTCATGGTCGCCCGCGTGACACCGGCGGGCATCGAGGCGAACCCGGGCGGTCTAGCGGTGCTGTGGGCGGAAGAGAATTCCCGCGACGCGCTCTTCGCCGCCATGCGCCGGCGAGAGGTCTACGCCACCAGCGGCTCGCGGCCGATCGTGCGCGCCTTCGCCGGCAAGCTGGCGGGCAGCATCTGCAAAGGGGCGAACTTCGCCGCCACCGGCTACCGCAAGGGCGTGCCGATGGGCAGTGATATCGGGCCGGTGGCCGGCAACGGTAGCCCGAGCATCGCCGTGCTCGCTATGAAGGACGCGGGCACGACGGACATGCCCGGCACGCTGCTGCAACGCATCCAGATCGTCAAGGGCTGGATCGACGACAGCGGCGAAGCGCAGGAGGCCGTGTTCGACATCACCAAGAAACCCGACAACGGCGCCAGCGTCGACACCGCCACGTGTCAAACCTCCGGCCCGGGGGCCGACTCTTTGTGCGCTGTGTGGAAGGACCCCGAGTTCAAGGCCAGCCAGCGCGCCTTCTACTACGCGCGCGTCCTCGAAAATCCAACGTGCCGCTGGAGCACTTACCATTGCAACAACCAGGGAATCGACTGCAGCGCGCCCGCAACCGTTCCGGCGGCGTACACGGAGTGTTGCAACCCAGCAGTGCCGAAGACGATCCAAGAGCGCGCCTGGACGTCGCCGTTCTGGTACGAGCCGGAGGCGATCGGCAAGGTGACGGCGAGCGTGGCCTTCGGCAAGCAAACCGGGGCCGACGTGCTCAAGGTCACGGCGCAGATCGGTGCCTCGGCGCCGGTGTTCAATCCGGACGTCGATGACGTCGCGCTCACCGTGCGTGACGACGATACGATCTATGACGTCACCATCCCGGCAGGCACGATGGTGCACAAGGGCACGAAGTACCAACTGACGGACAAGGCAGGAACGCTCGGCGGCTTGAAGAGCGTCACCCTCAAGGTTCCGTCGTCGGGTTTCAAACAATTGGTGCTGCAAACGGTACCGGTCGACCTCTCGCACGCCGACCGGGCTGACCACTTCGTCGAAATCGACCTGCGCATAGGCAGCTTTCACGCCACGCATAGTAGGTTATGGTCGCTCAAGGGCAGCAAGCTGCAGACGAGCTGAACATGCGGCGTCCCATTGGTTGTCTGCGCAGCCCGCTGCTTCACTTCCTCGCAGGCGGGTTCGTGCTGTTCGTAATCGTCCACGTCACCCGCCCTGCGGCGGTCAGCCGACCTCGCACCTCTCTCGACCCCGTCGTCGTCACCGCCGACGAGGTGGCGCGGATGCGTGGCGCCTACACGCGCGAAACGGGGCTGCAGCCAACGGCGGCCGACGAGGTCGCACTCATCGACAAGACGGTCGAGGAGGAGCTCCTCTACCGCGAAGCGGTAGCGCGCGGGCTGGACCGCAACGATCGCAGCGTCCGCAACTGGCTCGTCGAGCAGATGCGCGGCCTGACGGACGAGTCCGCGGGCGACGAGGAAGCGCTCTACGCCCAGGCGCGCGCGCTCGAGCTCGACCGCAAAGATCTCGTCGTCCGGCGCATCTTGGTGCAGAAGATGCGACTGTTGGCCTCGCGGGCCGGTGAGCAAGACACCGCGGACGACGAGCTGCGGGCCTTCTACGCCGAGCATCAAATCGACTACCGGCAGCCGGAGCGGGTCACCCTGTGGCATGTCTTCCTCGGCTCGCAAACCCGTGGCGACGGAGCGAGACGAGAAGCGGAGCAACTCATCGCCGAGCTTCGCAGTCGTCCGGCAGACCCAGCCGCTGCTGCCAGGCGGGGCGACCCCTTTCCGTTTCCGCCGCATCTCACATCGCAGTCGCGGCCACAGCTCGAGAAGGTGTTCGGTCCGACGCTCGCAGCCGAGATCCTGCGCAGTGATGCGCGGACCTGGACCGGCCCCCTCCCGTCGCCGTACGGCGTGCACCTTGTGTGGATCGAGGCTCACGAGCAAGGCGCTATCCCACCGTTCGAGGCGGTGCGCGGCCGGGTGTTGGAGGCGTGGCACGAGGTGCGCCGCGCGCAGCGCGTGGCCCAACTCATCCACGAGCTCGCGACGCGTGCGGCGCTGCGCGTAGACTCCGCCGCTTGGCGGGAACGGAGGCAGGCGTGAGACGCGCGGCGTGCCTGCGGTCGGTGATTACTGCAGCGATGGCGGCGAGCATGCTCACGGTACTCACGCCGAGCAGGAGCCAGGCGCACGGCCTGACCCCGGCGCTGCTTTCTCTGCGCGAAACGGGAGCCGGGAAGTTCGAGGTCACCTGGAAATCGGCGGCACTGCGGCTGCCCGGAACGAACGTCCAGCCCGCATTTCCGGCCCGCTGTCGGCAGACATCCTCGGCCACAGCGTCGGAGGACAGTGAACGCGTGACGCTTCGTTGGACGGTCGACTGCGGACCGGGCGGCCTCGCGGGTGAATCGATCGGTGTCGACGACCTGGCGACGGCGAAGATCGACGCGCTCTTGCGGATCGAGCGGGCCGACGGCACGACAATTCAGACCGTGCTGAGCGCACACGCGCCGTCGTTCACCGTGCCGGCGCAGCCCAGCCGGTGGGACGTCGTGCGTGGCTACGCGGTTCTCGGCATCGAGCACATCCTGACCGGCCCCGATCATCTGCTGTTCGTCTTCGGCTTGCTCCTGCTGGTGTCGGTGCCGCGTTTGCTGCTGCAGACGATCACGGCGTTCACCCTGGGCCACAGCATCACCCTCTCACTGGCTGCGCTGCGTCTCGCTCAAGTGCCGTCGCGGCCCGTCGAGGTGCTGATCGCTCTTAGCGTCTTGATCCTTGCCGTCGAGCTAGCTCGCGATGCCGGACGGGGCACGCTCCTGCGCCGCTTCCCGTGGGCGATGGCGCTGGCGTTCGGCCTGCTCCACGGCTTCGGATTCGCGGGCGCCCTCGCCGAGGCGGGTTTGCCCACCGGCGACATCCCGCTGGCGCTCGTGTCCTTCAACGGCGGAATCGAGATCGGTCAGCTCACCTTTGTCGGCGCGGTGCTCGCCGCGGGTGCGCTGGCCGCACGATGGCTGCCGCCGATTGCGGCCCGTTCCACGCGGCTTGCGGTCTACACCATGGGCATCCTGTCCGCCTTCTGGTGCTTCGAGCGGGTTGCCGCCTGGATCGGATGATGAAGCGCTTCCTCTGGGCTCTGCTTGCGCTCGCCGTGATCGTTGTCGGTGTAGTTGCCCTCGCGCTCCGCTTACCGGGTGTACAGGATGCGATCGTCGCCCGCATCGCGCAGCAGCGCATCGGACGAAACATGTCCGGGCTCCTCGCTCCCGACGCGCTCCGCGTCTTGCTGTGCGGGACGGCGTCGCCGATCCCGTCGCCACGACGGGCGGAGGCGTGCACGGCGGTCTTCGCCGGCGGTCACATGTGGATCGTCGACACGGGACCCGGGAGCTGGGGGACACTCGCGCTCCGACGCGTCCGTGGCGAGGCCATCGGCGCCATCTTCTACACGCACCTGCACTCCGACCACATCGGCGAGCTCGGCGAGTTCAACCTGCAGACCTGGGCGGCGGGACGACCGGGTCCGCTGCGCGTGTATGGGCCCGATGGCGTGAACGAGCTCGTGCACGGCTTCGCCGAGGCGTACGCCGCCGACACGCGCTATCGCACCGCACACCACGGCGCCGATCTGCTGCCTCCCGACCGTGCCGCAATGATTCCCGTGCCCGTCGTGCTCGATGGTGCCGCTGCGACCCGCATCCTCGATGAGGATGGGGTCGTCGTGACCGCGTTCGCGGTCGAGCACGATCCCGTAAAGCCGGCCTTCGGTTACCGGTTCGACTACGGCGGCCGGTCCGTGGTGATCAGCGGGGACACCCGACCGTCTGCGAATCTCGTGACGCAAGCACGAGGCGCGGACGTTCTCGTGCACGAGGCGCAGGCGAACGCCGTCGTCAAAATCATGCAGGAAGCCGCGCGCGCGGCGGGCGAATCGCGCATCGCGAAGATCCTCGGTGACATCCCGAGCTACCACACGAGTCCGGCCGACGCTGCCAGCGAAGCCGTCGCGGCGGGCGTGCGGCTCCTGGTATTCACGCACTTCACCCCGCCTCCGGACAATCCTCTCCTGGCTCGCATCTTCACGCGCGACGTGAAGGCCGTGCCACCGCGCGGTCTAGTTCTCGGCGAGGACGGGACACTCATCGTGCTGTCGAAGGGGTCAGACGCGATCGACGTGACCCGTCTCGATCCCTGAGTGACGGGACACCCGAGCGCAGACTGTTGCGCAACGATCGGTTGCGCAAGGGAATCCTACACCGAGCTCTCGGCGCTGCCGCTGGGGCGAGGTGGAACGGCCCCGTGATAGACATCGCTCACGGGCGAGGTCGTCGAACGCGGTCAGCCCGCTCGTACTGGTTCACACATTCGAAGAGGTGGATCCGGCACGGTCTCTGGTCCGCTTGATTTCCGCCCGGAAGGCGACCGAGAAGGAATCGGCCCAGTACGGCAAGGCGAACCGATGAAGAAGGAGTACGATTTCTCCAAAGGCGTTCGTGGGAAGCTCTACCGCAAGGATGTCACGCTGCGCATTTCGGTCTACCTTGATCCTGAGGTCGCCGCCTTCCTGCGCAAGGTGGCTGAGGACAGAGGCACCGAGGTCGGGCGGCTCGTGAACGACTGGATTCGCCGCGACATCGTGCGCGGAGACGCAGGTCGGAAACGCAGGTCCCTGTCTAGTTGAAGGGAAAGTTGGCTGTCAATCGGCACGATGAGAATGCCGTCGCACCAGCCGCTCGGATGTGCTGGATCCCAATTGGGATGGTGTTCACTACGACGGCCTGGGAGGCGACACGTCACCCGCACCCCGCCAGGGCGTGATTGACGGCGGCGACCAGCTCCGCGATCGTGACGCTGCCGTCGCGATTGCCGTCCACTGCGAGGCAGGCATCTATCGGCGCCCCACCCAACGCGATCTTTACGCCCTTGACGACCTCGTCGATCGTGACGCGGAAATCGGCATTGCAATCGCCTGAGCAGGGTGAGAGCACCGCGAGCGGTACCGCCCACAATTCGTATCCTGAGGTTCCGTCGTCGGCCGTGAAGTACAGATTGGAGCCGGCGCGCATGAAGCCAAAGACGTTCGACTCGCGGTCACCCGGTGCGATGTCTTGCAACAACCGCGTGCCGTCTTCGGTCCCGTCGCTTTCCCACAACTCGCGCCCGTGAACGCCGTCGTCCGCGGTGAAAACCAACAGGCCACCCGCAGCGACGAGGGAACTGGGCAGCGAACTCCCCGGACCAGGATTGATATCCTTGACGAGGCGAGTGCCGTCCGCCGCGCCGTCGCTCTTCCACAGCTCGTCGCCCACGCCCTCCGCATAGAACGTAAAGAAGAGCGTGCCGTTCACCACCGCCTGCGCCAGAAACCCGCCCTGGACGGGGGGCAGGTGGATATTCTTTACCACTGATGTACCCGCTTCGGAGCCGTCGCTGCGCCAGAGCGAGAGCTCGTCGGCATCGTCTGTTGGCGCGACAAACAGAAGGATGCCTTCGAGGTTGACGAGTGACGTCGGTGGGTAACCCGTAAACCGCCGGAGGAGAGTGCTCCCCGATGACGTTCCATCGCTCCTCCAGAGGCCCCAACCCGGGGGATCCGTGAGCACCCAATAGGCAGTACCGTTGACGATGGCGGAACCGTACACGTCGCGCCCAACCAGCTCCGGGTCCGTCACCTTGATCGTTCCCTCGGGAGTGCCGTCGCTCTGCCAGAGCTGGCGCAGCGCCAAGGGGCCGTCGAGCGCCGTGAAGTAGAGGGTGCCGCCAGTTTGTGTCAAATCGATTGGTATCGAGCCGTCTGGACCGGGGTAGATGTCCTTGACCATGAACGTTCCGGTCGTGGTGCCATCGCTGCGCCAGAGCTCGGTTCCCCCGTGGCCATCATTCGCGGGAAAGAGCACCAACCTACCGAGGGCAACGAGCTCTGGCGTTGGCGCGAGGTAGTCGAGTGGGAAGCCGCCGCCGATACCAGGATAGATGTCCTTGACGAGATTGGTGCCGGCTGCCGTTCCGTCGCTGCTCCACAGCTCGGCACCGTGTACACCGTCGTCGGCAACGAACATGAGGCGATCCCCTACGACGGTGGGAGCACGATGCGACGCGTAGGACTCGGCGGCGTTGATGATTTTGACCAAGGTTGTTCCTTGCGCTGTCCCGTCGCTGCGCCAGAGGCCCAAGCCGTCGATGTCGGTTGCGAAGAAGGAGAGCGTCCCGTCGAAGTCAGTCAGCTGACTGGGGAACGATGAGGCCGGCCGGAGGTTGATGTCTTTCAAGAGCACGGTGCCCGCGTCGGTACCATCGGTCTTGTAGAGTTCGCCCTTGGCAAAGATGAACGAGCCGTTGAGCTCCACACGCGGCCCCAGGATGGGATACGGCGTCGGTCCTGGAGTGGGCGTCGGCAGCGGTGCCGGCTGGGTGCCCTCGGTTGTGCCGTCCGTCACCCAGCGGCTGTACTGGAAGTTCGCATCGTGCGCGGTGAAATATATGGCGCCATCGGTTTGGACGAAGCCACACGGGTCGGAGCTGCACTGATCGTTGAACTCGCCGAAGCTGCACGGATGCGGGTTGATGTCCTTCACCATCACTGTGCCGTCAGGCGTGCCGTCACTTCGCCACAGCTCACGCCCCTTCTCATAGTCTTCCGCGTTGAAGTACAGACCGCCGCCGACGTCAGTGAGGCACCCTGGCGGACACGACACTTGTTCGAACGCGTGGCACGCCCGACCGAAGCTGCGTAGCGGGACCGTTCCCGCCTCGGTGCCATCACTCTTCCACAGCACCTGATCGTATTCAGTCTGCCCGACGAAGTACAATGTCCCCGCGACGTCGGTCAGCGCTGTAGGGGATACATAGACCCGAAACATGTCGTAGGGACCCACGCCGATTTCGCATTCGGCCGACGGCGACGTGTCTTTCACGAATCGAGTGCCCGCTTCGGTCCCGTCCGTCCGCCACAACTCACAGCCGTGCGTGCCGTCGTTGGCGACGAAGAACAGTGTGCTCCCAACCGGCGTGAAGTAGTACGGTGACGACCCAGCCATTCCCGGGTTAATGTCAGCGACCCTGACGGTGCCGTTGTCCGTACCGTCGCTCTTCCACAGCTCCGCGCCGGCCGTTTCGTCGCTCGCGGCAAAGAACAGCGTCCCGTTCCACTCGAAGAACCCCGAGGCGTACGAGGAACTGCCCGCACCGGGATTGATGTCCTTTACCAACACCGTCCCGTCGGCTGTACCGTCCGTGCGCCACAGCTCGCCGCCGTGTGTTTGATCGTAGGCCACGAAGAAGACGGCTCCCTTGAACGGCGTGAAAGGATCGGGCGCATAAACGATCGACGACACCGAGCCCGGGTTGATGTCCTTCACAAGCACCGTGCCCTCGGACGTGCCGTCCGTACGCCACAGCTCACGGCCGTGCACATTGTCGTCCGCCGTGAACAGCACGACGTCACCGAGCACGATGAAATCGCTGGGGTCGGAGACCGCGCTCGCGTCTGGTCCGGGAGAGATATCCCTCACAAGGAACGCCGGGCCTCCTGCGCCAGCGCTGAGAGGCACCAGCAGACCGAGGGCTACCAGCATCGATCGACCCCGTCTGTTCATCGCTTTCCTACGGCAGCATCGTACTGCGTACAGATACTCTCCTCGCGGACTGCAGAAAGTGCAACTACTTTACCGTCGTAGTCGCACGATGGCGTGACAGAGGCGCTTTGAGCAACCAACTCCGGCGGGCGCGTGCTCGCCGCGCCGGAACTAGCCGGCTGGACAACCGTTCAACGCCGCGCGCATGGCAGACAGAATCTCGTTGACCCCGATCTCACCGTTGCGGTCAACGTCGCCAGCCGCGCAGATCGCGAGGGGAAGGTTTTGCAGCGCATTCCCGACCAGTATCAGCACTTCGTCGACTGTGACGACGCCATCGCCCGCCGCTACACCGCGCCGCAGCGGCTCGGGATGTCGGCGATCGCGATGCTGGCGGGAGCGTCACCGACTGGAATCTCGGGTGCGACTACGTGCGCCTTCGCGTCCAGCACTATTGAGCGCGTTGCCGCTGGCGACGTCCACGCGGCGGCTATCGGGCGTGACCGCAACTGCGGTGGGATCGGATGGCCGAGCCGCTCTAACGTGCGCGGTCTGCCGCCGCCACGATCGACGCGAAGGCGCTGCTGGAGGAACTGGGATGAAGCAAGTCGAGAGCTACGACACGAGCCCGGCGACGCCGCTTGCGAGGCCGTCGCCGCGGGCGTGCGGCTCCTGGTGTTCACCCACTTCACCCCGCCTCCGGACAATCTTCTCCTGCTTCGCATGTTCCAGCGCGACGTGAACAGCGTACCGCCGCGCGGTCTCGTCTTCGGCGAGGATGGGATCTCATCGTCCTGGAAGGGATCAAACGCGGTCGAGGTGACCCGTCTCGACCCCTGAGCGAGGGAGCTGTAGCGCAGCGGTCTGTCGCGCAAGCGGATGATCTCGGCAACCGCTGGACAGACGCGCGTTCGCTGCATCTGAGATCTCGGAATGATTGCGGAATGCTTTCAGGATCTCGGACCCGCGCGCCGCTACTGTGGCTGCATGTCGAATCCCGACGTGAGTGATCCATCGACCAACTCGGAGCTCGCGGAACTGTTGCCCGAGCGGGCATTCGTGGTCGAGTTCCGTGGCGGCGGGTCCACAGGGCTAGACGCGCCACCCCTCAGCGGGCGTGTGGAGCACTTTGTCTCCGGTAAAGCCGCGCGCTTCGAGTCGGCGGGGGAGTTGCTTGATTTCGTGCGTGGCGTGCTACGATCGTGCGCACAGACGAAAGGTGAGGATACTCATGGACGGCAGTAGACTCCGACATCGAGTCATACTGAATGCCACCGCGGGACTGGTTCTTGCGCTGAGTCTGTCAGGCACAGGCTGCGGCGACGGTCAGGATGCAGTGAACAGCAGTCGTCCCGACATCCTGCTCATCCTCATGGATGACGTCGGGGTCGATCAGATGACCGCCTTCGGCTGGGGTGGGAGCGACCCGGCGTCGACGCCCAACATCAACCTGATCGCCAGCGCCGGTGTGAAGTTCTCCAACGTGTGGAGCATGCCCGAGTGTTCGCCGGCGCGCTCCACCATGTTCACCGGCCGCTGGCCGCTACGCACGGGTGTGCAGAGCGCACTTGTGGAAAACATGTTGCCGCAGGATGAGCTCTCCCCATACGAGGCCACGCTGCCCAGGGTGCTGCGCAATGCTGGTTATGCCAGCGCCATGGTGGGCAAGTACCACCTGGGAAACTTCAACAACCCTTCCGGCAACTGCTCGCCGGCCACCCGCGGTTGGGACTACTTCAGCGGCAACCTCGGTGCCGATCCGCCGAGTATCGACATGCAGGGCGGGCTCACGAATGCGCCCGACGCGCTCACCTGCGGTTTCAACCAGAGCCCGGACCCGGGAGCTTGCTACTTTGCCGACGACACCTGCCGCACGGAGCCGAACGGCAAGGTGTGCCTCGAGGCGGGCGGGATTTTCATGGTCCAAGCTGGCTGCGAGAGCCCTCCTCCGGACGACGTCGATTTCTCGCGCGACAACGGTTACTACGTGTGGCCGAAGGTGACCACACAAGGCGCCCTGCCGCCGGAGACTGCTCCAGGTCAGTGCACGAGCGACGGCTCCCCTGACTGTGTGCCGGGAAACGACTTGGCGTGCACCAGTACGACTCGCGAATACATGACCGTCGACCAGACTGACGGTGCCGTCGGTTGGTGGAATGCGCAAAAAAATCCGCGCATGCTGACGGTGAGCTACAACGCCATCCACACTCCGTATCAGCAGCCATCGAGCGCGCTGTTGTCCAAGCCCGGACTCGACCAGATCACTTGTGACCCAACGGACGACCCGGACAGCCGGCTCCTCGCAAATTCGATGCTTGAGGCGATGGATGTAGCCATCGGACGCTTACTCGATGATCTCCATCTGGCGACCCTGAACAAGGATCGAACGCAGATCACGAGTCTCCATCTTGGCAATACGCTGCTGGTGATCGCGGGCGACAACGGCACCTACGGTCAGATCGTCAAGCCTCCCTTCGATCTCTCGCGCTCCAAGGGGACCGTGTATCAGACCGGCGTATGGATACCGATGATGGTTGCTGGGGCCTTCGTGAAAAACCCGGGACGCACCGTCGACGCGCTGATCAACGAGGCCGACTATTTCGAGCTATTTGCCGACGTGGCAGGTGTCGACGTGCACGACCCCAACGTGGTGCCGCCGTCACACATCCTCGACAGCCAGCCGATGCTCCCCTACCTGATCAATCCCGCCCAGCGGCCCATTCGCACGTTCAGCTTCACGCAACTCGGCATCGGCTTCTTCGAAACTCCCGTCAGTGCACCGGCGCCTGACTCGTGCGTCCCGAGCCGCAGCTGGCCGTGCGTCCCAGGCACCCAGTGCGTCGAGGGGCTCATCGGCAACCAGGCGCGCTGCCTGGACAATGCCGGGACCTGGTACGGGCCACCCGACTCGTGTGCCGACAGCGCCGATCCGTGCGATCCGACGTGCCCAGCCCAGCTCACGAATTGCTGCGAATACGTCAACAGTCCCAATCCCACCAACGAAACACGCACGATCTCACCGATTCAGCAGTACGCCGTGCGCAACCGCGACTTCAAGCTGGTCAAGCTCCAGCTCGAAGATTGCACGGCGCCGATCGATCCATCGACCCCACCGAGCCAGCGTCCCTTCCCGTGGGCGGAGTACGGCACGAAGACGGTGATCGAATTCTATTCGCTGCAACCGACGACACATAACCCTGCAGGGATCGATCGCCCACAGGACAATCTGCTCCAGGACTGCCAAAGTGCGACTCCCCCGGCGTGCTGCCAACCGGATCCCGCCGCCTGCCTGCCGCTACCGCTGCAGCCAATCTTCAACCAGCTGAACAACGAGCTGAACCGGATCCTCAACTCGGAGCCAGCGTGCCCGGGGGACGGCAATCTCGACAAGGTCGTGAATCAGCTAGACCTGGACGGTGTGCAGGCCTTCACGGGGTCCAATCCAAGCTTCTTCGATTTCAATCTCGATGGGCAGACGGACAGCCTGGATCGGAACATCGTCCTGCAAAATCTCGGCACCCACTGCACCGCCCCAAGCCCCTGAACGGCTGCGCAGTGGGGGATGGCTCAAGGATACGTGCTGCCGTCACTCCGGAGTTTGTAGATCCGGCGGACATTGCCGCCTAGATATGCGCGGCGTGTCGTGTCTGAAAGGCCGCCGACCTGGCGACTCAGCGCGTCCACCCACGTCGATGGATGATCGGGATGCGGATAGTCGGTTGCCCACATGAACAAGTGCGCGCCGACGTGCTCGAACAGCAGCGGCGCGGCAGTCTCGTCCGGATCGCCGGAGATGAAGCACTGACGCGCGAAAATCTCGCTCGGCTTGGATTGGATCGGCACGGCGCGGCCGGAGATCGTATCAAAGACCGCGTCGCAGCGATCGAGGAACGGGCCGAGCCAGCCCATGCCGGATTCGAGGATGCCGAGGCGCAGCGTCGGGAAGCGATCGAGCGTCCCGTAGTCGAGGAAGGTGAGGAAGGCTTGCTGTACGCCTTGGCGCAACGTGACGTTGTAGTGGAACTCGCCGGGGCGGCCGAGCTTGTCGAAGCGCACGGGGATAGACCATAGCGGTTCGTAGGTTGGATGAATCGCAATGGGCACGTCGAGCTCTACCGCGGTGCGCCACAGCGGATCATGGTCGGGATGGCCATGACCCTTGCGGGTGTGCGTGAACGGCGCCACCCATCCACCCTTGCAGCCATCGGCGACGGCACGCTTCAACTCGGCGGCGGAGCCTTCGGGATCGAGCAGCGTGAGGTGTGCGATCGGTACAAGCCGGCCGCCTGAGCTCCGGCAGAAGTCGGCGATCCAGCGGTTGTAGGCGCGGCAATAGGCGAGCGAGATCTCCGGATCGATGACCTCGCACTCCCACAGCAGGTGGATGGTCGGGTAGAGCAAGGTGGCGTCGAGGTGTTCCTTGTCGAGCAGCGCAACACGTTCCGCCGACTCGCCCGCGCCGTACGGGATATGATCCATGTAGCGCCGCTCAGGAGACGGGCGGGCGTTTTCGTCGCCCATCGCTCCCATCAAACCGAGCACACCCTTCACCGTGCGTGCGCTCGGCCGGCCGTCGAGCTCCAGGTATTCGAGCCCCTGGTCATCGGTCTTGATGCGGATGGCGCGGTCGACGTATCGCTGCTCGAGGTATTGCTCCCACAGCCACGCCGGCTCGAGCACGTGTCCGTCGGCGTCGATGGTTCCATCGTATGGGAAGCGTTTGATCTCGTACATAGGGAACTACAGTGAGCTTTCCGAGCCTCGTGTCCTCAAGATCCCAGTGTCCAAGAGATGGACGCAAGTCTTGACGACTGCGAGCACCATCAACCGTGCCTTCACAGCCGTCTTCTCGCTCGCTGCAGTAGCGGAAGGTCCGATCGCAAGTGCATGCTGCGCAGCTCCTCACGACACCGCTCCTCAGCCTTCTCTCTCTGGGGCACCCAGTTCTTCCTCTGCCAATAGGGGGAGCGACGGCGCGCTGTCAAGAAGGGGCGCACTCGCGACGGTCGACAACGAGAACTCGATATGCACGTCGCACTGATTACCGATCAGGTGGTACCGGGAACAGACGATGCCATCGGGTTGACCGATTTGCTTGGCCGGGCTGGGTCCGGGGCTTGCCGCGCGTCATTGCGTGCGTCGAGCGCGCATTCAACGTCGGGCTGTGATACATGCGGGACAAGGAGATCCTCCAATGGCTTCGAAGGAACGCAGGAAGGCGCGGCCGCGTCAGACGAAGCGGGCAACCCCGCGGCCACGATTTCCCAAGTACGATCCGAACGCCAAGCCGATTTGGGAGATTGCGGAGGAGATCGCCGCGACAGTCCCTGACTCCGAGTGGGCCAAGGTGCCTCCGGATCTGTCGAAGAATGTGGACCACTACCTCTACGGCTCTTCCAAGGATGAGGAATGAGGGTCGTGTCGCGGATACTGGCTATTGGATCGCCGTCAGTAATCCCCGCGACTCGCTTCATGCAAGGGCACGAGAGCTCTCCCGAGCGCTCCGCCCTGTGCACGTTGTGACCACCGAGATGGTGCTCACGGAATTCTTGAACGACTTCAGCCGCCGCGGAGAGTTCTTGAGACGAGCGGCGGCTACCTTGGTCGAGCGGCTGCGCAAGAGCCCGAACGCCACAATCGTTCCGCAGAATACGGCACAATTCAGGTCCGCCTTGTCGCTCTATGCTGCGCGAAGCGACAAGACTTGGAGTCACACAGACTGCGCGTCAATCCGCGCCATGCAGGAACTCCGATTGAGCGAGGCGCTTACACACGACCGTAACTTCCGCCAGGCCGGCTTCAAGGCGCTGCTGCGAGAAGAGGGGTAACTGTCCGTCGTGGTTCTAGATGGACATGGTGCCCCGTGGCGCGTCAGCGTCACCAACGATGGTCGAACTCTTCGGCCCAGCCGATGAGTGATCGGATCTGCAACTCGTTGCCGTCGAACCTGACGGTACCATGCCAGCGGCCGAAACAGCAGACGCCACCGGTGCGCAGGACGCCGAGGCTTAGGCGCGACGACCGGGCCACCATCGGCTCGAACGTGAGATCAATCATCCGCGAGTGCGGCGCGGTGACCCGCCACGGACGCATCCAATTGTCTTGATCATAGGTCCAATTGAGATCCTCCATCACCTTGTACAAGCGCCCATTGATGCACAGACCGTTCTCGTTCACGCCGGTTCCGGTCGTCCACTTGCCTCCCATGTTCACACCGACCAGCGTTCCATCCTGGACGCCGGTGGCTACCGCCCAATTCCAGAACGAGCAGTACGGCCAGATGCCACGTCCGAAATCCTGCACGGCATGACATTCGTCCGGGTGCACCAGGTACTCCTTGTCACCGATCTTGATGCGCCCGGCGGTCGGCAGGGTGTTGTGCTTGGAGTTGAGCTGGAAGCGGCTGCTGGTCCACGGCACCACGATGTTGAGCGATTCGTGTCCTTGCGGCATGGTCACGACGAAGTCTCCCGTGATCGGGATCCCCTTCGCTGTCGCACGCACCGCGATCGCGAGAGTGCTGCCATCGTTGACGTTGGAGTACTCGATGGCCTTGCTGCGGAAGCGGATCGTTTGCTCGACGTGCTCGGGCATCGCGAAGGAGCCCGGCATCGTGAACGCCATCGCGGTTGTCGCCTGTTGGGTGTCGAAGTCGGTGAAGGTGACGTCGCAGAAGGCGGCGTAGTCGATGTCTGCGAGCGTCACCGAGAGCACGAAGTGCGGTGCGATCCAGTTCCAAAAGTTCCAGCGCTTCTTTCGCAGCCAATGCCTCGACAGATTCGCGCGTACCAGCGGGTGGCGTGACCAGCCCACGGCCGCGGGGTTGAGCCGCCCGTGCGCGTCGCAGAGGTCGACCGCATGGGTCAGCTCCGGCTCTGGATACGTCGTGCGGTAGTCACCGCGCGCCATCTGCTCGCGGACGATGGGAAGGAAGTCGGGCAATGGGGACATGATGGTCAGTCTATTGTCGCAAAGCGGCGAGAAACGAAAGGGCGCACCTACCGGTTCGCTTGACCGCCAGGGTGGCAGCAATTACGGTCTGCACCATGCCTATCGAACGCTTTCCGGGAACCGCCTCCGGCGCCGATATCGCCGCCGCTCTGGCTCGTGACGGCTGTGCGATCGTCGAGCGCCTCGTCTCGAAGGATGTGCTCGACCAGGCCCGCGCGGAGTTGAGCCCATACGTCGACGCCACGCCCTTCGGTTCGGATGAATTCGCCGGCCATCACACCCGGCGGACCGGCGGGCTGCTTGCCCGCTCCGCGACGTGCCGCGACCTGGTCATGCACCCGCTCATCCTCGAGACCGTACGCACCGTCCTGTCACACGCGACGACCTTCCAACTGCATCTGACGCAGCTGATCGCCATCGGTCCGAACGAGCCGATGCAGCGCATCCATCGCGACCAGTGGGCGTTCGATTTCTTTCCGTTCCCGTCCGGCTACGAGGTGCAGTGCAACACCATCTGGGCGATGAATGATTTCAGCGCCAAAAACGGGGCGACGCGCGTCATCCCCGGGAGCAACAAGCTTGGCGATCGGCTCGAGTTTGGCGAGGTGGATACGGAGCCCGCCGAGATGCCGGCCGGTTCGGTGGTCTTCTACACGGGATCGCTCTACCACGGCGGCGGTGCGAACCGATCAAACGAAACGCGCTACGGGTTGAACATCACCTACGCCGTCAGCTGGCTGCG
Source organism: Binatia bacterium (assembly GCA_041497995.1). Taxonomy (GTDB): domain Bacteria; phylum Desulfobacterota; class Binatia; order HRBIN30; family HRBIN30; genus DATKMS01. Next base: position 21,311 of record JBGQHM010000027.1, read on the forward strand.
GCAGGAGGAGAACCAGTATCTCTCCGTCCCGGCGGACGTGGCGCGCACCTTCGCCGACCCACTCCTGCGGCTGATGGGATATGCGCGCGGCGCCTACGCGCTCGGATACGTCGACGATCTGCGCGATCCGCTCGACGTGCTGCGCGGCACGCACTCGAAGGCAGTGGCGTTGGGCGATCTGCAGGCCACGACCGAGCGGTTGCGGTCCACGACCCGTTGATCCGGTAGGCGCGACGCGCGCGCAGTTCATGACCATTGCAGCCGTCGTCATCATGTACGCGGCCTTCCTGGTCGTGGGCTGGCTGGCGGCGCGCAAGGTGAAAGACGGCGGCGCCGCCGACCTGCTGCTCGCCGGGCGGGCGATGCCGCTGTGGATCGCGACGCTGTCGATGACCGCCACCTGGGTGGACGGCGGTTACCTTCTCGGAACAGCCGAGGCCGTTTACAAGTCGAGCATCGCACTCGGCGCACAAGGCGGTCTGTGCTTCGGCGTCAGCTTGATTCTCGGCGGCCTGTTCTTCGCGAACACCATGCGCCGTCACGAGTTCACGACGCTGATCGATCCCTTCGAAGCCCGTTTTGGAAAACGCTGGGCCGCGGTGCTCAGTCTGCCGGCGATGCTTGGTGAGATCTTTTGGAGCGCCGAGCTGCTGGTCGCCATCGGCTCGACCTTCGGGATTCTGCTCGGTATGGACTTGCGCACCGCGATTGTGCTCTCCGCCGCCGTGGTGACCGCCTACACTGTCGTCGGTGGCATGTGGTCCGTGGCGTACACCGACGCGTTCCAGCTGCTGCTCGTCGTGATCGGTCTCGCAGTCGCGCTGCCGTTCGCGCTCGGCGCGGTGGGCGGCCTGGATGCCAGCTGGGCGGCCTACGTCACGGCGCGCCCCGATCGCGCCGGGCTGCTACCACCGGTGCGGGCCGGCGGATCGTACTGGACGGTGCCGGCGATCACCGGATGGTGGGACGTCAGCCTGATGCTCATGCTCGGCGGCATCCCGTGGAATTGCTACTTCCAGCGCGTCCTCGCGTGCCAGACGCCGCGAAAGGCGCAGTTGCACTCACTCTTCGCCGGCGTGCTGACGATTGCCCTGACCGTTCCGCCGCTATTGTTGGGCACCGCCGCCTTCAACTACGCCTGGCCGCCGGGGCTGCATGCGGAGCTGCAAGGCACGCCGGCGCTGGCGCTCCCGTTGCTGCTGCAGCACATGACCCCGCCACTGGTGGCGATGTTGGGGCTCGGCGCGATCATCGGCGCGGTGACCTCCAGCTACAGCGCTTCGATTCTTTCCGCCAGCGCCATGTTCACGTGGAACTGCTGCAAGCGTCTGTTGTGGCCGACCCTCTCCGTGCGCGGCACCAAAGCGCTCATGCGCAGCTCACTCGCGCTGCTGAGCGCCGCAGCCGTCGTCATGGCGATCGAGGTGCAGAGTGTGCAAGCACTGTGGTTCTTCACGAGCGACTTGGTGTTTGTGCTGCTGTTCCCGCAATTGGTCTGCGCGTTGTTTGATCGGCGCGCGAATCGCACGGGATCGATGGCGGCGTTCGGCGTCGCGCTGGTGTTGCGCCTGGGTGGCGGTGAGCCGCTCTTCGGCATCCCGCCGCTGCTCCCCTATGCGCAGCTCGGTGTGTGGTTGATACCGAGCGATCCGGCGAGTTGGTATGCGTCAGACGGCGGCTTGCTCTTTCCGTTTAGGACCATGGCCGCGGCGGTTGGTTTGGTGCTGTTACCGATTGTCTCGCGCTTGACGGCAGGCCGCGATCAGCCGCAGCCACTGTACGCAGTCGACCGCGCCATCTAGGCGCCGGACGTTTGATGCAGCTACCCGCGCTGCGCGGTCTGCACCGCGCGCCGGTATACCTTACGAGCTTTGGGCTTCTTGTGCTTCGAGGCTTGCTTGGCGTACGTAGCCGGCGCCGAGTTGATGCGCGCCGCCAGGGCGAGGACGGTATCGACGTAGGCTTCGGAATGATTGTACTGCCAGACGGCGGCGCGGCGTTCCTTGCTGGACAGACCGGGGCGCCAGCCGTGGCCGGCGAAGTAGCGCGCACACGAGGCGGCAGCGTCTTCCGTGTCGTACAGACTGACGCGTCCGTCGCCGTTGCCGTCGACGCCATAGGCAAGATAACTGGTGGGCAGAAATTGCGGAGCACCGAACGCACCGGAAACGGAGCCGCGGATGTCGAGCGGTTCGACGCCCATGCGGTCCGCGACGGTGAACAGTGCGAGCACCTCCGGGTAGAACGTATTCTCCAGATAGCGTGCACGGGCTCGCACCTGCGGCGCGGTTTCGGGATCGATACGCTCGTTGCCGTCGGTGTAGCGCTCGAGGTTGCGCTGCAGATTGTCCGGTTCGTTCGCCATCGCCAACCGTGCCAGGCGGTACAGCACAACCTTCGATCCCGTGTTCCGCCCGCAGCCGCTCTCGATGAAGATGATCGCCGCGATCACATCGGCCGACACCCCGTGCGCCCGTTCGGCCGCCTCGAACGCGTCGGCGTAGCGGATACGACAGCGGTGCGCCGCCGCGAGCGTCGCGGGCCGCAGGAACCGCCGGTAGGTGGCGCGTGACTCGTGGGGTGCGACGGGAGAGAACTCGAGCCCGCTGAACGGCGCGACGCGCGGATCGCTGAATGCTTCTACGACGCGCTCACGCTCCACGCCGTCGGCGACCAGCTTCTCGATGAGATAGCTCCAGCCTCGATCGTCTGCGACCGCCGGGCACACCGGCGACAACAGCAAGCTCAGCGCGAGGATGAAACCCAACTGCTTCATACGAACGATCATGCCGTGCTTTGCCGCTCTTCACAAACGCCAAATGGCGAGTGGAGGGATGGGCAACCGGATCTCAGATCGAATCGGAGCCGCCCCACACGAAGAGCGGTTCCATCGCGTGCTCGCCCACATCGGCTTCGAGCTCTGCCGATGACGGTTCGCCGCTGGCCTGTGCGGCGGCATCAAGGATGAGGGGGAGAATGGTGGCGTCGCTCGATGAATCGAGAAAGATGCCGGGGCGGCTCAGGACAAAGTGGACGGCGCGGCGGATGGCCTCTGGTTCCTTCAGCGGTTCGTACCAACTGAAGCGCCGTTGCGTATCGTCGTCGCGCCAGCGCCGCCGGGCCACTGCTTTGATCGTTTGCATGGCGACACCACGCTCGCGGCAGGTGGCGGCGAGTGCTTCGAAGTCGGTGGCGTACTCGGGGATCGACATCATCGTGAAATTGTACGGCAGCAACACCGAGTTGAACGGAAAGCGTTCGAGGCTGCGGCGGTGCATCGCGGCGACGCGCGTGCCGTGGCCGGTGACGCCGATGAAGCGCACGAGTCCCTGGTCGCGCGCTTCGACCAGCGCTTCGAGCGCGCCACCCGCGCCGAGCGCCGTCTCCCACTCGTGCTCGTCGACGAGGTTGTGGAGCTGGATGAGATCGAGTTGGCGGGTGCGCAGCCGCTCCAGCGAGCGCTGCACGCTGTCACGCGCGCTCGCATATGTACGATCGCCGGTCTTGCTGGCCAAGAAGAAGCTGTCGCGATAGCGCTCCATCCACGGACCGACGCGCAGCTCGGAGTCGCCGTACGACGCCGCGGTGTCGATATGGTTGATGCCGTGGTGCAGCAGCACCTCGAGGACCTGATCAGCCTTCTCTTGCCGCATGGCGCCGAGCGCCGCGGCGCCGAAGATGACGCGCGTGCTGTGGTGGCCGGTGCATCCGAACGGAGCGGTTTCGATCATCGCTTCCCTCCTGCAGTAGGGTCTCGGAATCCACGCGCAGACTGTGCCATGGCCCCGCTCGGTGAAAGAGTGGGTGCCTCCGGCTCGTTCAGGCCTGCCGCGTGGCTCGACGCCAGGCTTTACACGAAGACCGGACGATTGGCGATCGATCATCGGTTGCCACCGAGACGCTCTAGCGCACCAAGCCATTCACCGAAATGGCGACATCTAGCGCGAAGCGTGGGCAGCCCCACCTTTCCGGCCACAAGGGGTCCAGCTGACGATTTTCGACCCTCGTACTCGGCGATATGTTTGCTGATCCGCTTGGACGGCGCCGTCTCGGTGCCGTCGTTGATCTCTTCTGGATTCTTGCCTGGCGGAACAAGGGCCACTAGACGACGGACGGCGCTCTCGTGATCAGGAAACTCCGACCTCAGGTGCGCTGGGTCTGCAAGAAGGAGCGTCTCAAACTCATGAAGCTGAATGTAGGGAACGAAGCGCCAGTCAGATATGTCTGAAGCAAGCGCGCGCTCAAGTGAGGCGACTCGATCGTACGGATCGGTTTTTCGTGCAGCTTCATCAAACGTCGGGAAGTCATTCGGGAGTGCGTACAAGTCGAACATCGTCGTAAAACGCGCATCGATATTTTGATCTTCCGCCATCCAGAGGTGCAGATCCCTCTTGGCTCTCTCGTAGCTGCACAGGCCTCCGCGAAAGATCCTCGGTTGGACGGTCAGACCCCCCCGATAGAACCGTGCGCGCTGGCGGCTTGTTTCTACACAGCGTACGTCGGCGACCACATTGAAAAGACCGAGGTGGTCGACGAGGACAGAGTTGACGAACTCTTCTTCGGTTTGACCCTCGACCACGAAATGCAGCCGCACCATCCCTTACGGTCTCCCGCCGAGAACATTCTTCTCCCAGAGCTCCGCAAGCGAGTACTCCTGGAGCCACTGCTCGAGTCTATGCGGATCCAGCCGAGTGAACGTCGATTGACGATCGGGCCGGTCCACCACGACAATGTCCTGCGGGTCAAAATAGTCGACCAACGTTGCTGACTGTGTTGCTAGGATCACCTGAGTATGCGTCGAGACGCCCTTGAGCAACCCGGCCACTACGTTGATGGCGTATGGGTGCAAGCCGAGTTCAGGCTCATCCAAAATGACAACAGCCGGCAGGTTCTCCGGCGGTTGGAGTAGAAGGGCGACAAGTGCCATTACCCGCAATGTTCCATCGGACGCTTGATGCGCACCGAACACGGTGTCAGAATTGCGCTCCCGCCACTGCAGAAGCACCGAACCGTTCGATGGGTCGAGTTCGAAATCAGCGAAGAAGGGAGCGATTTGACGGATTGTCTCGACAATCACGGTGTAGTGCTTGGCATGCGTTTCGCGGAGATTACGCAGGAACGGGGCAAGGTTGGCCGCATCCTCCTTCAGGAACCGATTGTCCTCTGCGTCCCAACGCTGCCGGATCCGCGCGGTGTCAGATGTGTTGTGGAACTGGTACCCCACGCATCCCTTAAGCAGCCATAAGATCGCTTTGGCTGTCTTGTTGCCCTGCTCGGCAAGCTCGATAACCTTTGCCTCCCGGTGCCCGGAACCGAGAGATTTCCAGGATGCAGGCGTGCCGAATTTCTTGCCACTGAAGCGGTATCGTTCCTCAGCGAAGATTAAGGTGTCCGGGGCCGCATGGAAGAGCCGCATGTGGTAGTCGTTTACGCCAGCGTCAGTCTCAAATGTCAGCGTGGCACTCAGCTGCGGAGTGTAGGCGGCCCCATCGTGTAGCAGCGCGTTCGCACCGCCTGATCTGCCAACGTGAAACTGCAGGTTGCCCGGCGATGGAGTCATCCAATTGAGCAATTTGAAGAATGAGATCAGATTCGATTTTCCGACACCGTTAGCTCCGATCAAGACGGTCAACGGTCCAGGCAGGAAGTCAGGTAGACTGCGGATCGACTTCCAGCCGTGCAATTCAAGTTTGGTCAGTCGAGTCATTGGTAGTCCCTTCAAACACTCCGCACATTGGTCTCTTGGAGTACCTTCCTCGGGGCTGTGCGCCAGTTGGCGGCCATCGCTTGGGCCTTACGCAGCGCCATCGGAAGCATCCCCGGGGAATGAAACGCTGGCTCTCCGTGCGCGCCGCCTTTGACAGTCACAAGCGTGTCTCACGTGTTCTGCACGGTCATGCCGCCGTCCACCACCAACACTGCCCCGTTGATGTACGACGCGGCCGGCAACACTAGGCTGAGCGTCGCGTGTGCGACTTCTTCGGGCTCACCGTAGCGCCGCAGCGGCACGCGGCGGCGGGCGAACTTCTGCTTCGCCTCGTCGGGGATGACCGCTGTCATCCCGGTGTTGATCGGACCCGGGCAGATGCAGTTGACCGTAACCCCTTGAGAGCCCAGCTCGACGGCGAGCGAGCGGGTGAGTCCGATCACGCCGTGCTTGCTGCTGGTGTAGGGGCTGATGAACGCCGTCGCGCCCAAGCCCTCGGTGGAGGCGATGTTGACGATCCGTCCGCTGCGCTGCGCTTTCAGATGCGGCAGACAGGCGCGAATGAGCTGCACATGCGCGGTGAGATTCACCGCAAGGGTGCGCGCCCACGCTTGATCGAAGTCGTCGCTGTCAATCGGCGCCGGCAGACTGACGCCGGCGTTGTTGACGAGAATGTCGACCCCACCGAAGCGCGCCACGACCTCGCTCACGAGCGTGACGATCGCCCTGGCGTTGGTGACATCGATGGCCCAAGCGGCCGCCGTGCCCCCGGCATCGGTGATCTCGCTTGCGACGCGATCGACGCCCTCCCTGTTCACGTCGACGACCGCAACTTTCGCGCCCTCGTCGGCGAAGAGGTGTGCGGTGGCTCGGCCCATACCGCTCCCCGCGCCGGTGATGATGGCAACCTTGCCCGCGATTGATCGGCTCAGTGTCGACAGGCGTCCCATGGCGCCGCGATCCTATCTGGCGGCGTGGTGTGGCGCCAGCTACTGGGGTTGGGGCGCGGCAGGATCCGCGAAGCGTGGATCGGTGAGAAACGCGTCGTCGGTGAGGCTCTGCAAGAAAGCGATCACGTCGCCACGCTCCGCCGGATTTAAGATGAACCCCGCGACGAACTTCTCCTTGAGTGGGCTGACATGGCCATCGCCGGCCGTCGGTCCGCGTTCGATCGTCCGCCCGCCAGCGGAGTAGTGGTCGAGCACTTCTTCGAGCGTCGCGATCGAGCCGTCGTGCATGTACGGCGCGGTGACCGCGACGTTGCGCAGCGTCGGTGCCTTGAAGCGGCCCATGTCCTCCCATTGATGCGTGATATCGCGCAGCCCTTGATCGGATGCGGGGTAGCTCCCCTTGCCATCGACGTTGTAGAGGCCGGTGTTGTGGAAAGCGCGTTCCGGCTCGGGCAGCTTGGTGTGATCCACCGCGTCGGCGAAGTTGAAGTTCCCGTGGCAGTGGAAGCACTCGAGCCGCTCCGAGAAGAACAGCTCCATGCCGCGCTTGGCGGAGTCCGAGAGCGCCTGCTGATCCCCACGCGTGTAGTGGTCGTAGGCGGAGTCGCCCGAGATGAGCGTGCGGACGAAGCACGCCAGTGCCCGCGTCACGTTGGCGATCGTGATCGGGTCGTGGTCTTGCGGAAATGCCGCGGTGAAGCGTGCGACGTAGGCGGCGTCGGCGCGCAGGCGCGCGAGCAGCGTCTCACTGTCCGGCAGTCCGAGCTCGATCGGTGCATCGCCGAACATTGGCAGGAGCACTTGGTCTTCGATCCGATCGAGCAGCGGATGCGCCCAGGTCAGGCGCGATGCGTACGCCACGTTGGTCAGCGTCATGCTGTTGCGTCGATGTGCCTGGCCGGTTGAGCCGATGGCGTGGACACGTCCGTCGGTGAAGGCGCGGTCCTGCTTGTGACAGCTTGCGCACGACTGGGTCTGATTGTTCGACAGTTGCTTGTCGTAGAAGAGGTGGCGGCCGGCGTCGACCTTGGCCCGACTCATCGGGTTGTCGGCCGGGATGCGCGGCTCGGGGAAACCTGTTGGGAGATCCCACCGCCAGGCGGACTCCGAGACCCAGAAGTAGCGGGCGACTCCTGCTCCCATCCCCACCAGCAGGAGGAGCGCGGTGTACGCTGCGACTCTCCGCGGCATCGCGCAACTCACAACACCGAAAAGACGTGCTGCGTAGTCAGCGGGCGGCCGGTTTCTGGGTCGAGTCCGATCGCACTGAACGCGACGGCGCAGTCCGCGGCATCTGGCCCGGACATGCAGCCGCGTACGCTGTCACGGGCCGCACCCGCCAGGTCGACGCCGTGCATGAACACGCTGAGGTCGAGGGCCACGGTTTTCCCAGGTCCGAAGCCCTGCAGCTCGATCAGCGGACGGTTGGGCCGCGCGCAACTCGTGATGTGCCCGACCGTCCCGGCGCACTCGGTGCTGCCGAGGTGGAAGCGATAAGCGGCGCCCGCGGTGTTTTCTCCTTCGAAGCGCAGGAACTTGTAGCCGGCCTGCCAGCCCCAGTGCATGTGACCGAGTGTGAGTGGAGGCGCGGCCTCCGCGGGGTTCGCATGGTTGTGGTCGAACGGGACACCCACCATGAACCGGACGCCGACGTACGAGCCCTCGCGCACCAGCCCCTCCACTGCCGTATGGATCCCCTTCGTGCCGTCGCGGCAGTTACCTGTCCCATCTTCGAAGTCGAGCAACGCCACGCCGCCGTTCTGCCAGACGCCGTCGTCGCGCAACGAAACGTCTGCCGCCGTGCCATCGGCGGCGAGCAACTGAACGGCGTGGACATAGAACCTGAGGTCGCGCGCTACGAACGCGCCGCCGCCGGCATCAACCGCTTCCGTGCAGGAGAATGGCTGGTCTCCGAAGCGGGCGGCAAATGGAATGACCACCGGCACGCCGCGCCGTGCGCAGCCGATCGCAACGCCGACTGCGCAGGCGCAGATCGCACCAAGGTACGCGGCTTTCAAGCGATTGCGTGACACGGCTCGAGTCATTCGGCGGAACGATGCACGGCGATCACCGTGCGGTCGATGAGATTCTGCAACACCTGCCGTTCGATGCGGGCGGGCGGCATGGTGTCGAAGTCGATGCCGTCGAACAGCGACTGGAGCTGGCGCTGGATGACGACGCGAGCGTTCTCGCGCCCGGTGTCGACGACGATCGCCGCTCCCTGGGCTCCGACCCTCCCCGGCGGGAACAGCTCCGTAAGCACCGCGTTGGCAGCCGACGTGGCGAGCTCGAAGGACCGCGGCGTCGCTGCTGTCGTAGCCTGATAGGTGCCGCGCACGTAGAGACTGCGCTCCACCATGTCGACGTCCTCCGGCAGACCAACCGCGGACCGGTTGGAACGCGCGATCAGGTAGTGGATGCGGCAGTAGCGCTGGGCAGCGAGCTGTATCGAGCCGACATCGAAGTCAACGGGCGCGTGCAGCGCCTCGACGTGCGGCGTGTGAATCGCTGCAGGGTTGGGCGTCGTCGGCATATGACCTGCCCAGGCTGCGCGTGCTGGAAGCCACGCCCACAGTGAGTCAACGCCTGACTCGAGAGCTTCCTTGGGGCACTCGACCAGTTCCATGCTGTAGTCAACGAGATACCCGCGCTCCAAATGGACCCGGTAGCCGCGGTCGTTGACGGTCTGCCAACCGCTGCCACTGGGGTCGGCCTGGGTGCTGCCCCAGGACCACTCAAGCCGGTAGCCAACGGTGTGCGGCGCCGACGGCGCCGAGTCCGATCGGCACCCTGCGACGGTGAGCAGCACCGCAAAGGCAACCCAACGCACGGCCAGGGACAGCATCGTACTCCGATGCATGCATCACCTGGCCGTGGATTGGCAAGCACGTGTCTAGTGCGTCGGGCAGGCGCCGCTGTTAACGCCCATCGGCGTGCCGCGGTAGCAGCCCATGATGTAGGGGAACGTCTCGGTGGAATGGTAGTGATAGTCGCCGTTCGGCCCGACATGCCCGTTACACTGGTCGAGATACTGGCTGCCCGCTTTCGCGCTGTAGGTATTGTTCTGCCACGCATACGTCTTCGGGGCGCACGCCTGAGTCTTCTGCCCGCTGATCATCACCGTGGCACACTCCTCGTTAGCGGCGCATGTTGAGCTCGTCACGCAGCCGACGGTGCCGTGGCCTGTGTTGTCCCAACTGCTCAGCATCTCGACCACCTGCGTGCACGCCGCCGTCGTGCACTCGTAGGGGCCATAGACCGGGAAGCCGTCGAGCCCGTAGCCGATGATCGGTGACTGTGCGTTTGTCGGCGGGTCGGCGTTGTTCCACGGCTGCGAGACCAGACCGCTGGCAATCAGGCACTTCTGCAGCAGCGCGTGGTAGTGATACGAGCCGCCCGGCGCGGTGTGGCCGAGGCACTCGTCGAGAATGGCATTGATGATCGGGTCCCCATACGGATCCGGCATCTGCGCTTCATTGGGCCCGGTGAACTGTAAGCCATTGACGGCGACGCCGGTGACACCCAGGCAGTTGAGAGTCGTCACGCTCGCCGCCACCTGCGGACTACGCGGGAAGCTGAACGTATAGTTCCCCGCCGACAACCCGTTCGGTGTGATCGACACGAATTGGTAGTGCGGAATGCCGTTGCTGCTGACGGTGACGGTGTTCGTACCGCACGTGACGCTGAGGGTCGGCTTCGGATAGCTGGACCCCGCACCGGGTGCGCTGGCGACGTTGAGGAAGTTCGCCACTTGCGTACAGCCCGTGCCGGGCGTTGCTGTCGCCGTCGGCGTTGGGGCTGCCGCCGCCGGGTACATCTGATCGAACAAGGAATCGGTCATCGTCTCCGCCGCCGTGCGCAGGCACGTCTGCTCCGCCGAGACGCCCGTCGCACAGCTGGTAAGGGCTGCCAGATCGCCGCCGGAACACTTCGCCACCTTCGCGAGCATCGTTGCCAACGCCTTCGCGATGCTCCCTTTCAAATCAGCGCTCGCGCAGTCCACTCCCGACAGCTTGGCGCGGTCTTCGTCGTATTGGCAGCTGATCTGGTACTTCATCCTGGCGTAGGCGTATGTTCGCATCGCCTTGCCGAGGTACTCGTTCTGACACTTCCACGCCGTGGTCTTGGAGCCCTGCACCGGCGGCGTGGCTCCGTACGCCGTCTCGCTGGCGGCCGTGCTCTGGTCCTTGGCCAAGCAGGTGAGGCACGCGGCGACGTCGGCGTAGGTGGAGATCGTCGGCGTTGTTGCGTTGCAGGGGCTGGGGCAGCTCGTGTACCCGTTCGTGGCCGGTGCAGACACGCCCGTGCCGCACGACTTGCTGATGCCGCTTGCAAAGGAAGTCGCGGCGGACGTCACGCTCTTGATGCTGCTCGCCGGGAAGCCGGGGTCGGTGAGGTTGTTGCAGTCGGTGGTTGGACTTCGGTGGTTGGACTAATGAGGCCGCGTAGCCGCTGGTCATGACATTCGGTCTGCGCCTTGACCGCTTTGTACGTCAGCGTGCGCACGCTATTCGCAATGAACTTGCGGCACGTCGTATCTGTGCTGGCGGCTGCCGCCAGCCGAGGTTCCTGAAAGACAGTCGCCACGGTGATGAATAGTACGATCCGTAGCAGGAGCGAGCGCATCAG
>JBGQHM010000028.1:0-32560 GCA_041497995.1 Binatia bacterium
AGCAATCAGTACACGTGTGTGTTCAACCTGGCTGGCAATGTTCCGCTCTTGTTATCCTATGGCAGCTACCCGTTCGATTTGCTGGCGCATCAGGATCCCGTCAAGTTGCGCCAGCTGCATCAGGCCATTTACGTCGCGCCGGACCTTGGAGCCGACGACTACACGCAGTTGCAGCAGATGGTGGCGCCCGGTGGTCTCATTGAACAGTTCGTCAGCCTCGGCGGTGTCGCGGTGCTCAACGTTGCCGGCAGTCTCGGCGATCAGCTCAACATTGCGCCCGGCGGGGTCGGCTTCTCCAGTGTGGCGCAACACGTGAGCGAGCAGATCCTGACTGCGCAACATCCATACATCACCGGCGCCACCTTCGGGGGAGCGGCGCTCGACACCGGCGACTTCGCCAATTGGCAACCGACGGACTACGGGACGTTGACCAATCTGCCCGGCAACGCCGCGGTGCTGCTGGCGAACAACGACGGCCCAAGCCTCGCGGAGTATCAGTACGGTGACGGCCGGATCATCGTCTCCACGCTGGCGTACTGTTGGCAAGACAAACCGGCTACGCAGGGAGATGCGGCGCGCAATCTGCTGCAGTACAGCCGTTTCTACACCGGTTCTGCGCTGACGCCTGGCCCGACCGTGACGCAAACCGGGACGGCCACGCCGACGCGGACGCGCACCGTGACCCGGACGCCCACCGCAACCATGCCGGTGAGCCCGACGCCAACGCCCACACCGACGCCGACTCCAAACCCGACACCAGCGATCCCGCCCGGCGACCTGAATGGTGACGGCAGTGTCGACAGTAACGATCTTCCGTTGCTGATCGAGGCCCTCTTCATGGACGAGCCGCCGCCCGAGGCGGACGTCAATGCCGATGGTGAGGTGACCGCAGCGGATATCGCGGCGCTCCTGACGCTCCTCCGGTGAGACTCCCCGCCGGAGTCGGTCAGGGTTGGCCCTGCGGTGGCATCGGGGCGCGTTCCTTGGGCGGCCCCGCCTTCTCGGCAAACTTCAACATGTTGTGCTCCAACTCGCGAATCTGTTGCAGGATGCGTTCGCGCAGCTCTTTCAACTGCGGGTCCTCATCGGCCAGTGAATAGGTCTTCGACGCCAGGGTCCGGACACGGTCCTTCCCTTCATCGGCCACGTCCGTGGCTTCGAACGACGCTACGGTCTCACCTTTCGCAGTGTTCTGTATGGTGATCACGGTGATCAGCCGCTTCCGCTGAGCCGACCTGGGCGTCGGGGCAGGCGTCGGGACGACGGGACCAATGTCCAGAATAACGGGAGGCGGTCCCACCTTCGGGGTGGCTACCATCACGACGCCGAGTGCCAGGCCAATCCAGGCTGTCCATTGCATGGTGAATCTCCTTCCGCGAGCGCTGCGCTGAGCACGCTCGTTGGTGATTGATATGCCGTATCAGGGCACGCGTTGCTAGCCGCGCGGCGCCGCCCGCGGCGGTTTGCCACGGGTTAGGGGACGCGGATGACGAGTCGCTGCGGGAAGCCGATGTTCCCGCGATCGTCACGGACCTGCACGGTCACCAGCGTGTCGCCGCGCGGGAAGTCCAGCTCGTTGCCGAGTACGCTCATGGTGCAGTACTGCAGGGTGGAGACTCCCGGGTGTACGAACGACGGGTTCCCTTTGTCGCTGAGGGTGCACGGGAAATCACTCGTGTGTATGTCGAAGCGGCAGCCGAAATCGTTCAGCGCCGCGACGACCTGCGGTGAGGAGAAGTCGAAGCTCGGCGGATTGATGCCCGGCACGCCGCCGAGGGGCTGAGCCGGTTCAGGTCCGACGTCACAGATAAGTGTACTGCCGTTGCCCAGGCTGTTCGTCGCCTCAATCTGGAGATCAGGCGAGTTCTGACTGTCGCCCTTGGACGTGCTGGACCCCGGTGGCCTGCCGCTTTTGCCTGGTTTGACTTCGACGATGAGGAAGAAGCCTGAGCCGCCCGGGCGGAGGTAGACCGGATTGCCGAGGGCGTCCTCGGTCGTCGGCGTGAGCACTACGTTGAACGCGGCGGCCACGCCAAAGAAGGTGATCTGCGGCCCGTCGGAGATGGGCAAGGTGGGCGTGGGGGTCCGCGTCACCGTGCGCGTCGGTGTGATGGTTCGCGTTGGTGTGAAGGTGCGCGTCAGGGTGGGCGTCGGTGTGTTGGTGGGCACGCGCGTGTTGGTGACTGTCCGGGTCGGCGTTGCGGTTGCCGTGTTAGTCGGCGTGCGCGTCGCTGTCCGCGTTGGCGTTGTGGTGCGGGTGAAAGTGGGTGTGGGTGTATTGCTCGCGGTCCGCGTGATGGTCGCCGTGCGCGTGATCGTCGCGGTAGGTGTGATGGTCGGTGTGCGCGTGATCGTGGCGGTGCGCGTCGGTGTCCCCGTGTTGGTTGCGGTGCGCGTGGCGGTAAAAGTGCGGGTGCTCGTAAAGGTGCGAGTGACGGTTGTCGTGAAGGTACTCGTGACTGTCCGGGTTGGAACCGGTGTCGGCGTTGAGGTGCGTGTGGCGGGGCGAGTCCTCGTGACCGTCGGCGTTCTCGTGCCAGTCTGTGTCCTCGTGTTGCTGGGTGTCCTCGTGCTGGTGGGTGATCGAGTGGCCGTCAGCGTCGGGGTTCCAGACTCTATGGACACCGCCGTACCGGTCAGGGTTGGCGTTGGGGTGTCGCCCACAGTGTTCGTTGGCGTCGCGCTGCCACCGGTGGGCGTGCGCGTATGTGTGGCTCCCGGTGTGAAGGTGACGCACTGCCCGGTGGTTCCCGAGCAACCCGCGTTGAACACCGGGACGCCGCCCGCCGGGCACACGCCGCCGCTCGGCGGGCCGCAGAATGGGCCGAGCTGACAGCAATCATTTGGACCTGGCGTCGGCGTGTTGCCGGCCCCCTCGGTCGCCGTCACCGTCGCGGAGTGCTGCGGGGTCGCGGTTGCAGTCGGAGTGCCGCGCGTGCCTGTTGCCGTGGGACGCGTTGAGGTCGGTGTACTGGTGCGAGTGGCAGTTGCCGTCACGCCGCCCGGAGCTGTCGGCGTCTCGGTCGGTGTGACGGCCGCTGTTGGAGTGACGGTCGGTGGCGCCGTCGCGGTCTCCGTCACTTCCGGCGTCGCGGCAATCGTGGGTGACTCCGTAGGTGTGGGAGATTCTGCCGGCAGCTCGAGCAGCAGCACGATCGCAGTGGTGTCGGCCAGGCTGACGCGGCCGTCACCGTTAACGTCCGCGGTCTCGCAGATGTTGGGTCCACCAAAGACAATCGTGAGGACTGCGTCGATGTCTGCCTGATCGACCCGGCCGTCGCAGTTGGCGTCGCCGTGCAGCGGCGTTGGCTGGGCGGCAGCGACCGCCACGACGAATCCGACCAAAAGTAGTGCCGTACAGAAACACCGCACGCGTTGACGCCCAAGCATGAAACAACACCTCAGGGGGCACGTTCCCTTACACGGAATCGCGCCGTGATGCCATCTACCTCGGAGCAGGCGTCACCGCCCGCTGAAAGTAAACCCTGTGATGACGTCGCCACCCGTGGGGTTTTGGTCGAGGGCCGGCGCGTTGAGGACCAGCTTGCCCGGGCCGCTAGGATTCTGCCAGTCGGCGCACGAGAAGTTCTCGCCCTTACTGTTTATCGTCACCGTTTGGCCGAGCGTGTCGCTAAAGTTGTTGATCACGGACGTGGCCTGGCCGCTGGTCAGTGCAAAGGTGATGGCCGCGCCCGGCCCGGGATCGACGCACGGCAGACTCGATTGGATCGACAGCCGTACCGGCAAGCCGACGAGAGGGGGGCTCGTGCTCGAGTTCGGTGCCAGAACCACGGCGCCCACGCCGCTGTCTGCGGTGCCTTGCGTCCCATTGAGCGGGCCGTTACAGACGCCGGGGTGCGGTTTCGGGGTGCCGCAGACGCCGTCCTCGGCGCCGGGCGCAGTATCGCAATCGGCGTCTGCGCGACAGTCCTGGCCATTCTTTCCTTCGCTGCACTGCGCCATGTCGAGGCCGCAGATGCCGTCACCGGCGCCAGAGGTGGTATCGCAGTCAGCGTTGGTGCGACACGGGTCACCGATGATGCCGGCGGCGCAGATCTGGTTTGGACTCTCGATGTCGCCGTGCATGCTGCTGCAGTCGTCCGGGGTGAACCCATCGACACCGATCTTGCCGAGATGATGATCCTGCTGGGTGTTGATGCCCAGCGGCAGGCCGCCGGCGCAGGCGACGATGCCCGCCGCTTGGATCGGGATGATCGGCTTCAGGCAGATCACAATGCCTGCGAGTTGCCGCCCGTCGGCATACAAAAACTCTGAAGAGCCGGTCACGTTGACGGTTGCAACGCCGGTTCCTGGATCAGGTTGCCCAGCCTCGATCTCGAGGAAGCCCGGCTCGGGCTGGCCGTTCGTCTGTCCCTGGAACGTGCCGACGGTGACTGTGAACCCAGGCGAGAGTGATGCCTGGAACGGGCTCCTGACTTGTTTGATCGTGAAGCGCCGCGTGCCCAGCACGCCGAAGGTCGGCGTGACGGTCGCCGTCGCGGTGATCGTCGCGGTGGCGGTGATGGTTGGCGTGGACGTCGCTTGAGGCGTGTCGGTTACGGTCGCCGTCGGGGTCGCAGTGGACGTGGCGGTTGCAGTGGATGTCCGAGGAATCGTCGGCGTCGGGGTCAGCGTCGGTGGAACAGTGGGCGTCGGTGTGTTGGTGGCAGTGGCCGTCGGCGGCGCTGTGGGGGTGACGGTGCTGGTGGCAGTACGCGTCGCTGTGGGTGGGTTGGTCGGCGTGGCCGTGGGGCCGGCCACCGGGGTATTGTCGTCGTCCCCACACGCAGAGAGGAAAAGGCAGCTCAAGACCAATCCCGATGCAATCAAGCCGCTGCGCATAGCGCCCATTCGACCTCGTCCCCTCTCATCCGGAGATTTCCTGGTTCAGAGCACCTATCGTGGTGGCTGCGGAATTACAAGCAAGCAAATGGCTATCCGCCGGGCTTGCCGCTCCACTGGTCAATCGTGTGGATCGAGAGGGTGACCGCGCTCTCACCAATGCATGCGTGCCCGCAACTCGCGCGCTTGTGCCCGGCTCAACTCGACCTCGGAGCCCTTCTGATCGCGCATCACGAGTTTGAAGCGGCCGCCGAACCACGGCACGATGGCACGCACGTGCTTGAGGTTCACTAGGCGCGACTTATGGGCGCGGAAGAAGATCTCCGGGTCGAGGCGTTCCTCGAGTTCCTTCAACGTGAAGTTGGTCATGTACCGATCGCCGTCGACATGGGCGTAGACCAAGCGGTACTCCACTTCGAACCACAGAATCTGCTCGCTCGGCAGCACGAGGATCTGCCGGCCGCGATGCACAGGCACTTGCCCCAGGTAACGACGCTCGCGCGCTTCGAGCATCTGCAGGAGATCTTGCAACTGCGAGGTCGGCGTCTGGCCGGCGAGGCGCTGGCGTACCCGGCGCACGGCCTCCTCCAGTCGAGTCCGCGATATCGGCTTCAGCAAATAATCGGCTGCGTGGACCTCGAAGGCTTGTATCGCGTACTCGTCGTACGCGGTGGCAAACACAACTTCGGGCGTCTTCTTGAGCGTCTTCAGGACACCAAAGCCGTCGAGCCCGGGCATTTGAACATCGAGGAACACGACATCGGGTGCCGCCTCTTCGATGACCCGCACTGCATCAACGCCATTCTTTGCTTGGCCGATGACCTCGATGTCGTCGATGCCACGCAGAAACGACAGCAGCCGGTCACGCGCCAGCCGCTCATCGTCCACGACCACCGTACGAATCATGGCGCGCCGGTCCCAGCCACGACGCCGGTGGCGGTGACGCGCGCAGCGACCGTTACGGGGATGCGGAGGGTCACGGTCGTGCCCTCGCCGTTGGCGCTGGTGATGGCCGGGGCGTACTCCGGGCCGTACAGCTTGACGAGACGGTCGCGCACGTTGCGCAGGCCGACGCCGCGTTCGAACACCGACTGCTGCGCGCGCATGCCGACGCCGGTGTCGTGTACCGTCAGCCGCAGGTCGCCGTTGTCCAACGCCGCGCGGATGACCACCGAGCCGCCGCCGATCTTCTTGGAGATGCCGTGCCGTACGGCGTTCTCCACCAAGGGCTGGAGAATCAACCCGGGCAGCAGCAGCGCGCGGGCGCGCTCATCGATCTCTTCGGTGACAACCAAGTCGTCGCCGAAGCGGGCGCGCTCGATCTCCAGGTAGGCCTCGGCAATTTCCAGCTCCTCCGCCAGCGGGACGAAATCCGCTTGGGTACGCTTGAGGAGGGAACGGAAGATTGCCGCCAGCCGCTCGACGCACGCCTCCGCCTTCACTGGCTCTGTCGAGATCAGCTGCGCGATCGAGTTGAGGCTGTTGAAGAGGAAATGCGGATTCACCTGGGCGCGCAGCGCTGCCAATTGTGCCGAGACGGCCAACTCCCGCAGCTCGCGCTCGCGGCCTTGCATCACAAAGATCCGCCACCAGTGCAGGTTGAACGCGACGACGCAGAGCAGAGCACTCGGAATGATCGGGATCAGCGAATAGATGACCGGTGCGCGCCGCAGCGCCGCCGCGGGAATGGTGATCGTCCGATCGCCGCCCGTGTAGGGCAGCAGCAAGGAGTGCCCGCCCAAGAGGAAGGCGTTCACCTCTGTAGCCATGAATGACAGTACGGCAAAGGTCACTACGGAGATCAGCAACTGCACGGAGAGCCGAGACAGTGGCCGCAGCTCGGAGAATCTCGGCAACACCCACTGCCAGAGCCCGAGGGTTGCAGTCGAGAAGAACACCGTGGCCATCAGAAAGAAGAAGAACGCGCCGACGGAGCGGAACAGAAACAGATGGATCAGCGCCAGGTGCAGGCCGATCGCCAACCCGGTTCCGTACAGAAACAGCATCTGCCGCCGTAGTGGGCGGCGTTCTCCTCCGTCAACCTCCATGGTCCAATCGCGCCGCACGGGTGGCGACTGGGCGCTCGTAGCAGCCTCTGATGCGCTTCTCATCGGAATCTTCCCGAGCGGTCGAATCCTCGTCATCAACCCGTCGCGCGTGGTGCTGTGCGGAACCTTTGCCGGCGGCCGACTGTTGAGCACGCTGGTAGACTTGACAGCCGTGGAACCGTGCAGATCGCCAGAGCGGAAATTGACATTGCAATCGCTGCGCGCATAGTACTTTCCTGTTCGGGGAGATGGAAGAGGAGAAATGACGTGAGACAGTCTGTTGCCGTGTGCCTGTTCGCCCTCACCGGCTTTGCCGCCGTGCTGGCGTGGGCCCTCCCTGCATCCGCGCAAGACGACGTGACCGTGCAGGGAGAGATCATCGACATGGCCTGTTACATGGCCAAGGGGAGCCATGGTGCGGCGCACAAGGCTTGCGCGCAGATGTGCGCCAAGAAGGGCGTGCCGATCGGCGTGCTCACCGATGACGGCGAGGTGTACCTCCTCTTAGATGACCACAACAACCCCGACCCGTACGACAGCGCGAAGAAGCTGGCCGGCGAGCGTGCCGAAGTGAGCGGCAAGAAGTTCAGCAAGCAAGGCGTGGCCAGCATCGTGGTCGGCGCTGCCAAGGGACTCTAACTCGGCGCGCGCACCGCTCACCACGTACCGATCCCTTTCTAGCCAGTATCGTGTCCAGGAGTGTTCTGAGTGCGTGGTGGGTGCTGTGGCTTGCACTCACCGGTTTGTGCGCTGCGGCTGGCTGCGCTGGTAACGGTCCCGCACCCAGCGGCGGCGGGTCGAGCTTTGACGACATTCAGCGCACCATCTTCGATGTGAGCTGCGTCTCGGCGCCTTGCCATAGCTCAACCTCGCAGCAGGGCGACCTGGTTCTTGAGGATGGCATTTCGTACGGCGCGCTTGTGGGCGTCACACCCAACAACGCGGCCGCTGCCGCTGCCGGTCTGGAACGAGTGGTGCCGGGGGACGCGGACACTAGTTTCTTGCTGGTCAAGTTGACCGGGCCGGGCGTTGGCGAGGGGAGCCGCATGCCGCTTGGCGCCCCACCGCTGTCGCAGGCCGATATCGAAAAAGTTCGATCCTGGATTCTGCAAGGTGCACCGGGACCCGGCGGATCCACGCCGACATCTTCACCGACGCTGCAACCGACCGACACACCGACGCCAAGCGCGACGGCGACCAACACCGTGCCGCCGACGGAGACCGCGACGCCGACAGTGACGCCATCGGGCACACCTCCCCCGACGCCGACCACAACGGTAACAACCACGCCGAGCGCGACGGTGACCCCGACGCCTTCACCTTCCGCAGTGCCAACGCCGACGTTCAGCATTGATTCCACCCTGCCGCAGATTCAAGCCACGATCTTCAACACCACGTGTCTCGGCCTCGGCTGTCACGAGGGCGCGACGCCCGCCGGCGGACAATCGCTCGTTGCAGGTGAGTCCTACGGACAATTGGTGGGTGTGACCCCGATGAACGCGGCGGCGGTGCAGGACGGTCTACTGCGAGTGACCGCGGGCAGCCCCGACAAGAGCTTTCTCATCACCAAGCTCACGCTGCCGACGGTGTTCGATCTCCGTTACGGCAGCCGCATGCCGCTCGGGAAGCCTGTCCTGTCTGCGGATCAAATCGAACAGATCCGCGCGTGGATTCTGCGCGGGGCATTGCCGGACGAAACGCCGTGAACGTTGACGCGGCGGTGCGCGGCGTTTAGAAACCGCGGATGACTACGCAAGACCTCGAGGCCTTCCGAACCGAGCTGCGCAATTGGCTTACGGCAAACCTTCCCGATGATCTGCGGCCCGAGCGCGCCGCGCGACTCCCGGAGGCGGAGCGCCTGCCACGCCTGCGCACCTGGCAAGCGACGCTCGCAGCAGCCCGCTGGGTCGGCATCACCTGGCCCACCGAGTACGGCGGTCGCGGCGCGTCGATCCCCGAGCAGATCGTCTACACCGAAGAGATGGCACGTGCCGAGGCGCCCGAAGTCGTCGGCAGCCTGGGAATCGGCATCGCCGGCCCACCGCTCATTGCCTACGGCACGGAGGAGCAGAAGCGCCGCTTCGCGCATCGCATCCTCAGTGCCGACGATCTCTGGTGCTTCGGGTTTTCAGAACCCAGTGCAGGGTCGGACCTGGCCTCATTGCGTACCACCGCCATCCTCGACGGCGATCACTTCGTGGTGAACGGTCAAAAGGTGTGGACGACGTTGGCGCAGCATGCCGATTGGTGCATGCTGCTGTGTCGCAGCGATCCGGAGTCGAAGCGGCGCCAGGGTATCTCCTGCCTGCTGGTCGACATGAAGAGCCCGGGTATTACCGTCCGGCCGCTACGCCAGATGGGCGGGCAGGCGGAGTTCAACGAGGTGTTCTTCGAGGACGTGCGCGTGCCGCGCGACAACCTACTCGGCGAGCTGCACAACGGCTGGCAGATCGCGACGGCGGCGCTCCAAAACGAGCGCGGCATCCTCTACGTGGTGGAGATGCAAATCCTGCTCACCAAAGCGCGCGACCTGCTGGTCCGCTTGGCGCGTGAGCGGGGCGCCACACAGGTTCCCGTCACACGTCAGGCACTCGCCGACGTGTACCTCGGCGTGGAAACCTTCCGGCACACGTGCCAGCGCACGCTGGACAAGCTTCTGCGTATGGGCATGCCTGGTCCGGAAGCATCGATCATCAAGCTGCATTGGACGGAGCTCACCCAGGCCATGCCGCGGATCGGCATGTCTATGCTGGGCGCACACGGCTTGCGGTACGACACGCCTGATCCGGGGACTGATGAGGGCAACCCAGAACAATGGGTGCAGCGCGCCTTCCTGGCGGCGCCGGCCGCCAGCATCGCCTCGGGTACGTCGGAGATCATGCGTGGCATCATCGCCATGCAGGTACTCGGGCTGCCGAAGGGGAGTTAGTCGGGCTGCCGACTGATGCCGCGCCGGTAGGCCGCCTGCAGGCCTTCGTTGAGCACGGCGATGACCGCCGCAGTCTTGCTCACGCCAAGGCTTTTCGCCAGCTGATGGACGCGCCGCAGCGTGTCCGCGGGCACCTTGAGGTTCACCATCCGGCGGTCCGCAGCATCGGCGGGCATACGTAGCAAGTCTGCCAAGCGGAGCTGATTCAAGGGAATGTCTGGTGCTTTGCGTGCGCGCTTCATGCTCGGCTGTTCCCTTTCGTGTCGTGGCGCAAGCTGACTCAGATGCTGCGACGGATTCGCTACGTATTGCCTGACAAGAGACTTTCCGTGCTGCCTCGTAGTTACACTGAACCGAGTCAATACGCAACCACATAACTTGTAGAACTCCGACTGTCGCGCGTGCCGTCGCTCCCTGCCATCTTCCCGCCGGCCGGGCACTGGGATATCGTAGGCGCACGAATGGCGTGGGCCCGCCGTGGTGGCGACGGCGGCCACATGGAGCGACGACGTGACGAACCCCCTGCGAGATGGGTCGCATCTGGAGCAGCCGCTCGACCCCTGTGTTGTGGTGATCTTCGGTGCGTCCGGTGATCTGGCCAAACGCAAGCTGGTCCCGGCGTTGTTCAACTTGGCGCGTGACAATCAGTTGCCCGCCGGGTTCGCCGTCGTGGGTGTTGCCCGTTCGCCCATGACCGACGAGTCGTTTCGCGAGCACATGCACCAGGCAGTCACGGAGTTCGGTGGCGAGGCGGTTTCGGAAACGGTATGGGGCGGCTTTGCGCGCAACCTCTTCTACGTTGCGGAGGACTTCGCCAACACTCGGCAGCCCTCCGCCCTCCCGAGCCGCTTGGCGGCCATCGATGCGCAGTGCGGCACGCGTGGCAACCACGTTTTCTATCTGGCGATGCCGCCGAGCGTCTACCCCGACATCGTCCGGCTGCTCGGCGAGCGCAGCATTGCCGGACCTGCGGCGCCGGCCGGCGGGTGGAAGCGCATCATCATTGAGAAGCCGTTCGGCCGGGACCTCTCGTCGGCGCGGGCGCTGAACGAAACCACGTTACATGTATTCGCCGAGGACCAAGTCTTTCGCATCGACCACTACCTCGGCAAGGAAACCGTGCAGAACCTGTTGGTCTTCCGCTTCGGCAACGGCATCTTCGAGCCGATCTGGAACCGCCGCTACATCGATCACGTGCAGATCACCGCGGCGGAGCGACTTGGCGTCGAAGATCGCGGTGCGTACTACGAAGAGGCTGGCGCGGTGCGGGACATGATCCAGAACCACATCTTGCAGTTGCTCTGTCTCGTTGCGATGGAACCGCCCGCCGCCTTCGATGCCGAGGCCGTACGCAACGAGAAGGTGAAGGTGCTGCGCGCGCTGCGTCCGATCACCCCAAACGACATCGACCAGTTCGCGGCGCGTGGCCAGTATGCGGCCGGCTCGGTCGCTGGAACGCCGGTGCCCGCGTACCGCGGTGAGCCGGGCGTGTCGCCGCAGTCGACCACTGAGACGTATGCGGCGGTGAAGTTCCTCATCGACAACTGGCGTTGGGCCGACGTGCCGTTCTACGTGCGCTCGGGCAAGCGGCTGCCCAAGCAAGTCACGGAGATCAGCATCCAGTTTCGCCGCGCACCGCACCTGCTGTTCGGCGGCACGCCTGCCGATCGACTCGAACCCAACGTGCTGGCGCTGCGCATCCAGCCTGACGAAGGCATCTCTTTGAAGTTCGTCGCCAAGCGACCCGGAACCGGGCTTCGCGTGCGGCCGGTGAACATGGACTTCCGGTACGGCAGCGCCTTTGGTGTGCGCACCCCGTCTGCGTATGAGACGCTGCTGCTCGAGTGCATCCGCGGCGACGCCACCTTGTTTGCACGCGGCGAGTGGGTCGAGCAGGCGTGGGCGCACGTGATGCCGCTCATTGAAACCTGGCAGAACGTCGAGCCGAGCGACTTCCCAAACCACGAAGCCGGCAGCTGGGGGCCGCAGGAGGCGGACGCTTTGCTCGCGCGGGACGGGCGTGTGTGGCGCCGACTGTGATTGCTATGGATCCGACTCGACCGTTCCCGCTGGCGGCGCCGTTGCGCGTCGATCCTGCGGCGATCGAACGCGGTCTGGAGCAGTTCTGGCAACGTGCCGACCAGGCGCCGGCACTGGGCGGCAACACCAGCGTCGTGCGCTCATGTACACTCAACTTTGCCATCGTGCTCTCCGCAGACGATGCGCCCGGGCCCACGACCGACATCATCGCACCGGTCACCTTGCGCCACCCGTGCCGCATCTTCCTGCTGGCCGCGCAGCCGCAACTCGCAGACTCGCTGCAAACATCAGTGTCGGCGCTCTGCCACCTGGCGGTCCCGGGCCAGCCGCATATCTGCTGTGAGCAGATCACAGTCGAGGCGCAAGGCCGGGCCGTCGATGACCTCGCGCACCTCTTGCTCGCGCTGTTGGTGCCCGACTTGCCGCTGGTTGTGTGGTGGCGTGGCCGGCCGCCGCTCGACACGTCGCTGTTCGCGGCGCTCAACGCGATCGCGGATCGCGTCGTCATCGACACACTCGAGCTGGCCGTGCAGGATGTGCCCCGGGTTGCTGCGCTACTCGATGGCGAGCGACCGCTGCCACTCGCCGACCTGGCCTGGAGCCGGCTCAGGCCGTGGCGCACGCTGACCGCCCAAGCCTTCGATGCCCCTCACGCACAGGCGTGTCTTGGAGCACTGGACCGTATTCGCGTGGAGGTGAACGGCGGCGCCGTCACCAGCGAAGCGCTCCTGTGGCTCGGGTGGTTGGCAAGTCGGCTCAAATGGACGCCGAGGTTGTGTGAAGCCGACGGACCCCGGTGCCGCTACACGTTCGATGCGGAGCAGACCGTGCACGCGGATATCGACTGCACGGGCGAAGGAGACGCCGGCCTCCTGTGTGCCATCGAGCTGAGTGCCCGCAGCGAGCCGGCGATCCGCTGCGTCGTGGGACGCTGCGCGGAAGGGGCCGTGCGGGCTACCGTCGATACTCACGGTAGTCCCTCGCTCGAACGCATCGTACCGCTTGCGCAGCGTGATCCAGCCGCGCTGCTGAGCGATCAGTTCGACGTGATGGGTCGCGACCCCCTCTACCACGCGGCGCTGCACCTGGCGGGCCGACTGGCAACGCTGGCACGCCGCGCGTGACCGCCGTTCTGCGACTGCCTAGATGACCCTTCCGGTGCGCGGCGTAATATGGCATGTCTGAAAAAGGGGAGAGCGCGCGGACGACGCAGTACACACAGACGGCGCGCACGGAAGGAGCACAATCATGACTGAGCGAGTGCGGGAGATCTTGGGTTGGTATTCGAGTGACACGCCGGGAACGCGGACGAATATCGCGCGATTGCTGAACCACGGTCGCATCGGCGGCACCGGGCGCCTGGTCATCTTGCCGGTCGACCAGGGCTTCGAGCACGGCCCGGCACGCAGTTTCGCTCCGAACCCGCCCGCGTACGACCCCCGCTATCATTTCGAGCTCGCGCTGGGGGCGGGGTGTAACGCCTATGCCGCGCCGCTGGGGTTTCTGGAAGCCGCTGCGGCCGAGTATGCAGGGGAGATCCCACTCATCCTCAAGCTCAACAACTCCGACAGTTTGGTCGGCGGCGCCGATCCGTGCCCGGCGATCACCGGCAGCGTCGACGACGCGCTACGTCTCGGCTGCGCAGCCATTGGGTTCACCATCTACCCCGCTTCGTTGGCGCGCAACGAGATGTACGGCCAGATCCGGGCGCTCGGCGAAGAGGCCAAGCGCAAGGGCCTCGCCGTGGTAGTCTGGTCCTACCCGCGTGGCTCGGGCGTTTCTAAGGAAGGGGAAACGGCCATCGACGTTGTTGCCTATGCGGCGCAGATCGCCGCACAGCTCGGGGCACACGTGATCAAGGTGAAGCCACCGACGGCGCATATCGAACAGGCGGCCGCGAAGAAGGTCTACGAGAAGGAGCGCATCCCGATCGGTACGTTGACGGAGCGCGTGCGGCACGTCGTGCAGAGTGCCTTCAACGGACGGCGGATCGTGATCTTCTCAGGTGGCGAGGCGAAGGAGACATCCGCCATCTTCGACGAGGTGCGGGCCATCCGCGACGGCGGCGGCTTCGGTTCCATCATCGGGCGGAACTCGTTCCAGCGTCCACGGGAGGAAGCCATTAAGTTTCTCCACGATGTAATGGACATCTATGTCGGGAAGACGAAGTAGTTTGCCACGATAAGTGGGGCGTTGGTACAAAGTACGGACTCCGACATACACTGCTGCCTTCCGGCCGCAGTTTGATCCGCTCTAGCGGGTGGGTTGGGCAGCACGCCATGCGCAAGCAGCTCCTCTTGGAGCGCAGCGCCGACGGGTCGTGTGTGCGCTAGTAGCGGCGGTGACCTCGAATGCCAAGCGACGAGTGCACCTGCCACCAAGCGTCGGAAAAGCACCGCTTGCCGAATCCTCGCCATGGCCGCCGAACCCGTACCGCCGGCAGTGCCAACCGCGGGTGGCCTGCGCTCCGGCATAAACTTACCCATCGTGGCGTAGCCTACACACTCAAAACAGCGACGTTTTCGTCCGCTTGAGCTCTCGGCAGTGTCTCCCGCCTCCCGCCCATCGCGCCGACGGCCCGCGGGTGTGAACCTGCAGTCTCCCTGGTACATCTCTTGCGGTCTACCATGGCACTCCGCAGCCCTGCAGAGGGGCGGCAGACGGGAAAGGCATAGCACTCGATGGCCCTCAGCACCCCCGGACGCGCACGCCGGTCCGACAGCAGCGAGCCACCGGCCCCGGCCGGACTCGCTGGGCTGGGCAATCGCTTCGTCGAGCTCCTTGGGCGCCGGCTCTCACGGCGAAGCTTCGCTGCCGAGACGGCGCGCCTGATCGCTGCAGCGGTTCGGGTCCGTGCCGTCGCGATCCTCGGCTACGACCGGCGGCGGGACCGGCTGGTGCTGTTAGCGGAAAACGGCCTGCCTCCAGAGGGGCGACTCGTCCTCGGTGGCGGTGCCGATTGCACCTGGGACATTCCCATGCGCGGCTTGCGCAATCGACGCATCGCTGTCGTCGAGGCCGCGCACCAGAACCCGTTTGTCCCGCCCTCGCTCGTCGAGCTGTCGTCCAACGGGCTGTGCATAGCCTCGGTCCCCCTCTACTACGACTACGAACCCGTCGGGGTGGTGTTGCTCTTCGCGGCCGGCAGCCGCGCCTTTCCCGATGCGCACCTACAGACGTTGAGCCAAGCGTTACGCGTGTGCGCTCGCGGCCTGCGTGACACGAGCGGCCCGGCTATGCGTTCGGCGCGGCCGGTGCTGCACGAGCAGAGCGCCGCGGCACGGGCAACCCGTGAAGCAGCCCCGGCGGTCGTTGACGGCGCCGCTACCCAAGCGGCGCAGGTGCAGGCGCTGGCGGCGCAGCAAGCGGCCGCCGACTTGACTGCCAAAGTCCAGAGCCTCGAGGAGGAGCTGCGCCGTGCGCGCGATGACGTCGACCGGAGCGCGCAGACGGTGCGTGCGCTGACGGCATCTGCGAATGCTGCCGCACGCGAGCGAGATAGTGCAACGCAGCAGCTCGCCGACGCGGAGCGTGCCCGCGAAGTCGAGGCGACTGAGCTGCGCGGCCAAGCGGCGGCCCTTGAGGATCGGCTGCTCGCGATCGATTCGGAGCGCGCACGGTTTCAGCGCATGGCGGAGGCCCGCCGCGCCGCTGCCGCCCAATCGATCCAGAAGCTGGAAAGTGAGCGCAGCGGCCTCACCCAGCGGGTGACCGCTGCGGAGGCTAACGCCGTAGAGTTTCAGACACAGCTGACGGCGGAACGCGCCGAGCGCGAACGCTTGGCAACGCATGTCGAGCTGCTCACTGGACAGCTGCGGGCGGGCGCAGAGGCACTGGAGCGCACGCAAGCTCGGTATACGCAAGAGCGTGCCACGACGGAGGCCGATCGCGATGCCTGGAAGGAGCAGGCCACCGCATTTCGTGCCCAGCTCGGGGAGCGCTCGGAGGCCTTGACCGGTCTCGATCGCGACTTGCGCGGTACCGTCATCGCGCGGGACGCCGCCACCAGTCAGCTACAAGCGGCGCGCGCCGAGATCGATCGGCTCGCGGCGCTCGGTGAGGAGCTGAGCTTGCGCGCCACGCAGCTCGAGGCTGCACGCGCCGCGGCCCAGGCAGAAGGAACCACGCTGCAGCGCGCGCTGGAGGAAGAGCGCTCCAATCGTCAGCAGATCGAGGAAGCGTCACGCACGGACGTCGCCGCGGCGCGGCTGGAGGCTGAACGCCTCGCTACCGAAAGCGCCGCCTTAGCGGCGGAGCTCGCCGAGCGCCGCCGGACGGCGGTCGAGCGCGACCAACAGTTCGCCGCGCTGCGCTCGGAGCACGAAACGACTCGGCACGCCGCGGCGGAGTCGCAGCAGGCCAACGCTGCGCTCCGCGCCGAGGCCGCGACGCTCACTGCGCAGGTCGGGCAAACGGTCGCCGAGCGCCAGCAGCTCCTCGACGAACGGGCCGCGTTACGAACTGCACAGACCGAGACGCGACAGCGGGCGAGCCAAGCAGAGGTTGCGTACGCTGCCACGCTTGGACAGATCCAGGCTGAGGCGGTCGAAATGCGGCGGCAGATCGAGACACTCGGTGCCGATCGCAGCGCCTTGACCGATCGCCTCCAGCGGGCCGTCGAGGAGGGACGCGATCTCACCGTGCGTCTCGCAGAAGCGCAGCGGCGGGGCGGCGATCTCCACGAACGATTGCGGCAGCGCGACGAAGCACACGAGCAGCTGGCGAACGAGCACGAAGCTCTCGCCGCGCAGCTGGCGACGGCGGCCGGGCAGCTGCAGGCGGCTCAGGAAGCCCTTGATCGGACGCGGGCCGCGGCGGCGCAGGACCGCAGTGTACTCGAAACCCAGCGCGATGAGTGGCAGGAACAGGCGACGACGGCGCGCGACGAGCTTGCGCAGCGCGGCGAACGCCTCGCGGCCGTCGAACATGACCTGCGAAGCACCAGCGTCGCTCGCGATGCCGCCACGACGGAACTGCAGGCGATAAGTGCAGAGCTCGATCGCCTGACCGCATTGGCCGAAGAGTCCAAGCACGCGCAGACGCGTCTAGAGGCGGATCGCGCTGCGGGGCTGGCGGAGAGCACGGCACTGCGTGATGCGCTCGACCATGAGCGTGCGGGGCGGGCCGAAACGGAACGTGTTCTGCGCGCCGATCTGGCCACCGCGCGCACCGATGCCGAGCGGCTGGCGGCGGCGTTGGCGGCACGACAGCAGGAGCTGAACGAGGGCACCGACCTGGTTGCGGCGCGCGACGAACAGCTGGCGGCGCTTCGTCGTGAGATCGAAGCGCTCCGCCAACAGAGCACGGACCGCGGTGTCCTGGCCCGCCAGGCGAGCGAGCTCGGCAGTAGAGTGGTGGAGCTCGAACAAGCGCTGGCGGCAGCCCACGGTGACGTGGCGCGAGCGGATCGCCAACGCGCCGCATTGGAAGAGCGGCTCGAGGCGGCCCGCCGCCGCGAGGGCGAGACTACTGCCGCAGCGAACCAGGAACGCTCGGCACTGCAACAAGCGCTGCAGCGGCTGACCGACGAGCGGGGAGCTGCGGAAGCGGACAAGGCGGCATTGGGCGGGGAGCTCGACGGGCTGCGCGCCGCGCTCGGTGACGTGCAGGCGCGTCTTGAGGAAATGCGTGGCGAGCGCGCGCGGGCGATCGACGAGAGCCGCGAAGCAACCCAAATCCTTTCCGCTACACGGCAACAACTCGAGGACCTGGGCGCGGTGCAGCGCGAGCGCGACGCCGCGCTCGCGGCCGCCAGCGCGGAGAACCAGCGCCTAGCTGCGGAGCTGGCCGCCGCTGGTGAGCAGCTGCAGATCCGACACGAAGCACTCGCCGCGGGGCGTACCGCTGCCGCGGAGGAACAAGAGGCGCTCGCAACCGATCGCGACACGTGGAAGCAACAGGCGTCGGCCGCACGCGCCGCAGCCGAGCGCATCGCCACCCAGCGTGACGAGCTGCAACGCCAGGCCGCGCACGTTGAGGGCGAACGGAGCGCGTTGGCGGCGGAACTCGCGGCGGTGCGCCGCGCGTTCGAAGAGGCGCGCATCGGGAACATTGATGCCACCGAGACCCTGCGTGCCCATCTCGCAGCGGGACGCGCTGAAATCAATCGCCTCGTTGCCGACGCAGCGACCCTCCGCAGCGAGCTGACCGAGCGCGATGCCCAGCTGGAGGTGCTGCGCCAGCGCGAGGAGAGCACACAGCAGGCGGCGGGCGAGTGGCAGCACGAGCGGATGGGGCAGCGCGCCGAGCTGGCCACCCTGACGGCTCAACTCGAAGAGCGGGCCGCCGAATACCAGCAGCTGCGCGAAGGTCGTGCGGCGCTTGAGCATCAGCTGGCGCTCATCACCGCCACACAGGGCGAGGCGGAGCAGGCGCTCGCGCAAGGATTGGACGCGGCACGCGCCCAGATCGCTCAGCTGGAGGAGGAACGGGCGACACTCAATGGCACCGCGGCGGAAGCCCGCCAGCGGCTCAGCCAAGCGGAGCGGTCGCATAGTGAGGCCGTCGCGCAGCTCGATGCCGAAACCGGCAAGCTCAAACGCCAAGTGCAGTCGCTGACCGGTGCGCGCACCAAGCAAGCCAAACAGCTTGAAGATGTAGAACGTGACATGGCGGCCCATGTGGACCGTTTGGAGCGCGAGCACCAACGCGCCAATGGGCTCGCGGAGCGCTGCGCGCAACTCGAACAATCATTGGCAGCGGCGGAGGCGCAGCGTGCAGCGCTCGACGCCGATCTGATCCATGCACACACCGAGGTCGGTACCCTCACGGCGCAGTTGGACTACAGCGGGGCGGTGGCCCAGGCGCTGCGCGACGAGCGTGCGGCCCTGGAACGCGAGCTGGCCAGCGCGATCGCGGGTGGCGACGAGCAGCAGCAGGCTATCGCGCGACAACTGCAGACAGCCCTGCAGCGCGTCGGCGAGTTGGAGCAGACCGGCGCGACTTTGACCGCGACGCTGGCCGACACTGAGCGGCGTATGGCTGCCAGCGATTCCACGCACGGGCAGACGGTTGACCACTTGCAGGCAGAGGCGCTCGCCATGCGCCAAGAGCTGGAACACGTCGCCGCGCAGCGGGACGCGCTCGCGGAACGTCTGGAAGAGGCGGGACGCGCGCAGGCGGCGGAGATGCGCCGGTCAGACGAGACCGCCCACCGTGTTGCGGTCTTGGCCGAACAGTCCACACAGATCGAGCAAGCGCGACAAGCGGCGGAGGAGCGGTGGGCGACTGCGGAGAGACGCTTGGAGCAGGCGCAGGCGGAGATCGAGGCGCTGCGCCAGCAGAGCGACGACCGCGGCGTGCTGGCGCATCAAGCGTCCGAGCTTGGGCGCACGGTGGTCGACCTCGAGCAGCAGCGCGCGGCGCTACGTGGCGACGTGGCCCGCGCGGCGCGCGAACGTGCAGCGGTCGGTGAGGAACTGGACGAGGCGCGGCGCCTGCAAGCCGCGGCGCAAGCAGCCGCCGAGCAGCGCCATGCCGCCTTGCGGGAGACACTGGATCGCTTGAGCGAAGAGCACCGCCAGCTCGAAGTCGAGAACGCCGCGCACGCCGCTGACGCAGATGCGTTGCGGGCGACCCTGGCGGAGGTACAGGTGGAGAGCGCCCGGGTGCGAGCCGAAGGGCAGGACGCGACGCGTCGCTTGAGCGAGATGCACCGCCGCCTCAACGAGCTGAGCGGGGCCCTGGCACAACGCGACGCGACCGCAGAGGCGGCCATCACCGAGCGTCAACGGCTGACGGCGCAGGTGACGAAGCTGACCAGCCAACTGCGCGCGGCCCAGGAAACACTGGAGACGATGCAAGGCCGCGCCGCACTTGAGCGCACGACCGCCGAATCGGAGCGGGACACCGCGAAGGCCCAGGCGGCGGCCGCCCGCGCGGAAGTGGAACGACTCTCGGGCCTCGCTACCGAGCTAAACGATACCGCAACGCAGCTGGAAGCTGCCCGCGGCAGCGCCGCCGCGGAGAGTGCAGCACTGCGACGGTCAGTGGATGAGGCCCGCGCCAATCACCGGCAAGCGGAAGCCGCTCTGCGTGGGGATCTGACTGCGGCGCAGGCGGAGATGGAGCGCCTGTCCGCCGATGCGGTGGCGCACCGAACTGCAGTAAGCGAGCGCGACGAGCAGCTGACTGCCATGCGCCGCGAGCAGGAAGCGGCTCAGGTGCGCGATGCCGAGATGCAGCAAGCGACGGCGGCGCTGCGCGCGGAGGTGGCGGGGCTCACGGTCCAGCTGCGGGAGAGCGGTACCGAAAGTCAGCAACTGCACGACGTCCGCGATGCTCTGGAACGTGATCTGGCCGCTGCAACCGCTGCCGGCACGCGAGAAGCGCAAGCACTGCAGGCCGCGCGTGAACAGATCGGCCAGCTCGAGGGGGGACGTGCCGCCGCGCACAACGCGCTCGACGCCACGCGCGAGCAGATCACAGCGGCGCACGCGGCGCACGCCACCGCGCTTGAGGCTTTGCGGAGTGAGTCGGCCGAGCTGCGCAACCAACTCGCGGGGGTGACCGGCGAACGTGCGGCGCTGAGCGAGCGCCTGCAGCGGGCCGAACAAGCCGTCGCCGCGCAGACGGCACGCGCTGAACAAGACCGCCAACACGTGGCCACCCTGACCAGCCGCTGCGGGCAACTCGAGCAAGCCTTAACGGCTGCCGAGACGAGGCGGGCTGGCCTCGATGGGGAGCTGGCCAAGACGCGCACGGAGCTTGCGGCGCTGCGGCAACAGAGCGCCGATCGCGGCGCCCTCGCGCACCAAGCCAGTGAGCTTGGTAGCCGGGTGCGACAGCTCGAAGAGCAGCTGACGGCTCAACAGTTGGAGCGCGCGCGCGTGGAACGGCAACGCGTCGTGTTCGAGGAGCAACTACGCGCTAGCCGGGCTCAACACGACGAGGCAGCGGCGGCAGCGGCGCGAGAGCAGGCGGCACTGCGCGACACCTTGACCCGCGTGCAGGAGGAGCGCCGCCACATCGAGGCGGACCGCACGGAACGCGCCACCGTCGCCGATACCCTGCAGACGCAAGTGGCGGAATTGCGGGCTACGGTTGGCGAATTCACCGTGGAGAGCGAGCGCGTCCGGGAAGAAACGCAAGACGTCAGCCAGCGCCTGAGCGAAACGCAGCAGCGGAAGGATGAGCTGGGTCGGTTGCTGCAGCAGCGTGACGCGGCGATCCAAACCACCACGGCAGAACGCGAGCGCTTCGCGGAGTTGGCGCGTAAAGCCGAACGCACCGCGGAGGAACTGGCGAACGAACGAGACGAGCTGGGTCGGATGCTGGCCGAGCTCACCAATCAACTGGAACAGAATCGGCTGGCTCACGCGGAGGAAATGGCGGCGTTGGCGCGGACCCATACTGCCCAACTCGAGGACGGATCGCGCGCCGCCGCGCGCCCCGAGCCGGAAGCGGTTGAGCCCGTACAACCCGACGCGGTCGTGGAGGGGCCGCTACTGTATCAGGGCCCCTTGGAAATCGAGCGGTCTGCACCCCTCGGTGCCCTGGTCGAGGGTGCCCCCGAGCCACTGGATGTGCGACCTGCCGAGTCTGTGCGCGCGCACAAAGTTGTTGTACCAAGCGGGGAGTTAGTGTTGCTCGATGAAGGGGCCCTACGCGACAGCGCGTGTGCCGCCCTCAACGGCGCGGGTTTTGAAGTTGCGACCTTTGCGCCGACCGAGGCGGGGGTGGACGACATGCTGCGGCGCAAGGTGAAGTGCGTCATGCTCAATCTCGGGAGCGGTGTGGCGGCATGGCATACCTTGCGCCTCCTCCGCGAGCGCGTTGGCAGTCGGAACCTACCGATCCTCGCCTACATCATGACGAAAGACACCCCGGCTGGGTTCTGTTTCGGGCGCGCCGACTTTGCCCTCTGGCCGATGGACCCGGCGCGCTTGATTGAACGCCTCGGACGTTTGCGCCCGAAGCTCAAGCGGTTGCTGACGCTCAGTGCCGATGTCGACGGCATGGGCCGCATGCGCGAGCCGCTTGCTCAGGCGAAAATCTCTACCTCGATGGTCCTTGATGGAAAGCAGGCGCTCGAGTTTGCGACGATGGTGGACCCCGAGGCAGCCATCTTGCACCTGTCGCCAAGCTGCCCGTCGGTTTCCAGGGCGTTGGCAGGGCTGCGCGCAACAGAAGCAACTCGGGACATGCCAATACTGTTGCTTCTCGACAAAGCTTCCGCCCCGCGCGAGGATTCGTTCTTTGCCGCGACCGGCGTGCAACTTCTCAGCAAACCAGGATTCCAATTTACGAACCTGCCGGAGGAAATTGCCCGCGTCATCGGTTGATTGTTTGGCACTCCCCCTGCCCATAGAGCCCGGCCGAAACGGGTCCATGAGGATTATCATGCCAGCACAGCGACGAAGATGCGGCTATGCCCCGGCAGCCCTGGCGTATCGTTGTGTAGAAACAGTTGACTTTTCCTGTTGATACTGGCACCGTTGGGAGCCGTTGTGGCTAGTTTGTCGAGGGGAGAGCGGAATGGGGTCCGGCGTGAAAGGCCAAGGGGTTGGCACAATACTCAATAGGCAGCTGCCGGGGCTATCTTTCTCGATTCGTGGCTGCCGACGCAGCGACGCCATCCAACGCGACCCAGTGACACACCTGAGTTCTAACGATGGGGCCGTTGCTTGTGCCGGCGAATACAGGTCTTGCTCCGCAGTAGAAGGACTTCCGGCGTGGAGTTTGCTCAGGTCGGCCGGCCGCGACGGAAGCGCGCACATGAGGAGGCACGCATGGATACGCCTAGGGTAGAGATCTTCATCAACCGGGTAGCGTTCCAGATTGCGATGGGTGCGCGCAACGGTCTGTCTCGGTCGGTCCGCAGCCGGTTGTCTGGACTGGTGGCCGCTGGCCTGGGCGCCTGTCTCCTCGTTGGCCATGGGGCCAGCGCCGTAGACTTAGCGAGCGTCGGCATCAACGGAGCAGTCGGCAACAACAGCAGTAACGGCGTGGCTACCAACAGCGATGGCAACGTTGTGGTGTTCTACTCAGACGCAAATAACTTGGTCGTCGGCGACTCGAACCAATTGCGAGACATCTTTCTGCATGACCGGAACGCCGGTACGACGGAGCGGCTGAGTGTCAGTAGCTCGGGCGACCAAGCGAACGGGCCGAGTCATGCGACTGGCGGTTCGCCGGGAGTGAGCGCGGACGGCCAAGTTGTTGCCTTCTATTCCGATGCCACCAATCTGGTCGCGGGCGACACGAACGCCCAGCCGGATGTATTCGTGCGCCTCCGTGCTGGCAACTCGACCGAACGCGTCAGCCTTGCGACCGACGGGACCCAAGGCAACGGCCCGAGCGTCAATCCGAGCATTAGTGCGGATGGACGTTTCGTTGCCTTTCAGTCGCGCGCGTCGAACTTGGTGTCGAACGATACCAACAACGCGGCCGACATCTTTGTGCGTGATCGTTCGAACAACACCACCGAGCGGGTGTGTGACAGCGTGCAGCCCAACCGCTTCAGCTTTACGCCGAGCATCAGCGCAGATGGTCGCTTCGTGGCCTTTGCGTCGGCAGCGACCAATTTAGTCCCCGACGATACCAACGGACACCTCGACATCTTTGTGTGCGACCGTAGCACCGGCAATCTTGAGCGTGTCAGCATTGCCAATATCCCGGGCGGCGGTACGGTCCAAGGCGACGGCGACAGCATCCTCCCAGCAATCAGCGGGAACGGCCTCGTCGTCGGTTTCAAATCGCTGGCGGATAACTTGGTGCCCAACGATGCAAACAATGTCGTCGATGTCTTCGTCCGCGATCGAACGGCGAATGTGACCGAGCGCATTAGTGTCAGCATCATTAACGGTGACGCCAACGACTTTTCGTTTCCGCCGTCGCTCAACAATGATGGCCGCTTTGTCGGCTTTGGATCCTTTGCGACGAACCTGGTGCCTAGCGATGGCAACGTGACGTCGGATGTGTTCGTGCGCGACCGCCAGATCGGCTTCACCAAGCAGGCTGACGTCAACGATCAGGGCCAGGAGGCAAACGGTGGCACGCCCGATGTCGTTCCAGCCTTGAGCCGTGACGGCAAGCAGATCGGATTTGTGTCCTTCGCGACAAACCTCGTGCGCATTGACAGCAACCAAGTTGCGGATGTGTACGCGGCGGTGAACCCATTCTTCGGTCCAGGGATGTGCCCGGATGGAACTTGCCCTGATGGCCAGGTGTGTGTCAACGGCAGTTGTCTGATCCCGACGCCGAGTCGCACGCCGACCCGCACCCCACCGCCGCCAGCGACCGCGACGGCGACAAAGACACAGACCCCCACGGCAACTTTCCAGCGGTGTACCAGCGACGATCCTGGACAATGTCCAGACGGCAAGCATTGCCGCACCGGGTTCTGCAAGATCGAGCGTCCGTGTGACGACAACAACCCGGTAGTTGATCGGCACGCCTGCTTCGGTGATCGCGAAGCCTGCATCAACGACCTGTGTGAGTGCGGTGTGGATTGCAATCTGGACGGGTACGTGTTCGTCAACGAGATCAACAAGGCCGTGAAGATTCTGGGCGGTACGGTGCCGCTAGGCCAGTGCACGGCGGCCGACATCAACGGCGACGGCAAGGTGATGGGCAACGAGATCACGCTCGGCGTGATCAACTTGGGTGAGGGCTGTTTCCAAGAGGGCCAGCCGCTCATCTTCGCGCATGATCGGGGTGGCATGGTGACCTTGGCGGTCGGGTCCGTGAGTGGCTCGGCGGGGCAGGACGCCACCATTTCGATCGGCATGAGTGGTGGCGGTGGCGAGGTGGCCACGGCGCAACTGGATCTACTCTTTGATCCAACCGTCCTGGACATTGCCAACCCCGGCGCTGCTTGTGTGAAGGATCCTCGACTGTCAGAGCACGTCCTGTCGGCGACGCTACCCGACGATCCTCCTGCGCCCGAGGGCAAGCGGCGCCTGCGCCTCTTCATTGGCGACCTGGCGGCGCCGATCGCAACGTTCGCCGACGGCGGAATCGCCACCTGTGCGTTCCGTATCAAGTCGTCGGCAGCGGCAGCACCTGTGACGCTAGCTGCGGACCGCCTCAACGTCGGTGACGCGCGTGGGAACGTCTTTGGGTCTCAAGCAGTCAGCGGCGGCGTGTCTATCTTGATCGCCACCCCAACTCCAGTGCCGGCTCCGACCCCGGGTGTTGCGTGTCCTGGGGATTGTGACGGGGACGGCGAGGTATTCGTGAACGAAGTGACCATGGCGGTTCGCATTCTCGCCGGCGAAGTGCCCTTGTCGGAATGCCCGGCGGCGGATGCGGATGGCGACGGTGAGGTCTTCGTCACAGATGTCACCCGTGCGGCGCTCAGCTTGGGGCTCGGCTGCCCACAGTAGGGACAGGAAGCGAGTGGCGGTGTGGGAAACGTCAGGACGCTGAGAAACGTGCTGAGGCAGTTCGGATCACGATCGGTCAAGGTGATCGCCGCGCTCTGCGACGGCCACAGGAGGGACTTTGGAATGGCAGAACCTAAGCGGTTGAAGCGCGCAGCAGCAAGCGGTTGGCTGGCAGGGTGCTGCGCTTTCGCGGTCTCTCTGATGTTTGGAGCCCAGGCGTTCGCTGTAGTAACCGTTACGGTGGATACCAGCGACGGGGTGCAAGGTGGGAGCCTCACATTGACGATGGGCTTGGAACGTGCTCAGACCGACCCCCTTGTCAGTGGCGCCCAGACCGACATTGTGTTCAACACCACGCAGATCGAACTCATCGGATCTTGCTCGAATGGTGGAGCGGCTTGTCAGTCGAATGCCGAGTGCGGACAAGGAACGTGCGTGCCCCCGTGTGTCCCGACCGCAGAGGTGAGCGCACAGGACTTTACGGCAAACCTCCCCGACACGGTCCGTCCTCCCGACCAACCACCAGCCGCGCGGTTGCGCTTGGCTGTATTCGCCTTCCAGAACCCCAACGCGACCTATGAGGGCGACCTCATTACGTGCACATTTCACGTGCCTGCCGATGCAACGCTGGGGCAGGTCTCTTTGATGACCTCGCGACTGTCAGCCAGCGATCCGAACGCTGATTCGATTCCTGGCGTTTCGGTCAAAGTCATGCCAGGAACCATCCACCAAGCGACGCCCACACCGACGCCGACGCCTACCATTCCGTGCTTCGTCGACCAGGACTGCCCACGCGGGCAAGTCTGCGAGAACAAGGTCTGCAAGCCGGCACCAACGCCGACGCCGACGATTGCCTGTCCCGACGGTGTGTGTCCGGATGATCTGACGTGCGTGAATGGGATCTGCAAAGACCTTCACACGCCAACACCGACGCCGACTCCGCTCCCCACCTGCACCACAGACCAACAGTGCGTCGATATCGAGGGGCCAGGATTTCACTGCCGGGCCGGAGTGTGTGTGCCGATCCGGGAATGCAGTGACACCGATCCGGTGATCGACCGGCTGAAGTGCCGCGGTGAGCGTGAGGCGTGCACCAATGGCACATGCGAGTGCGGCGGCGACTGCAACTTGGACGGCTTCGTCAAAGGGAACGAGACAAGCCTGATGGTCTGTGTCCTCACTGACGAGTGTCCGTTGTCGGACTGTGCTGCAGGCGACTTCAACGGCGACGGCAAAATTACCGGCTCAGAAGTATGTCTGGCCCTGACCAACCTCGGGTTGGGCTGCCCGGCCGAAGGACAGCCCCTCGTGCGAGATCGCACGAGCGAGATCCGCAGCCTCGACATTGGCTCCGCCACCGGAATCGCGGGCGCTGATATCAACCTCGGCGTCAGCCTGGGCTTGGGTGGAGAGGTCGCGACTGCACAGATGGACCTGCTGATCGATACGACGGTGTTGGAGCTGCCAGATCCAACCACCGACTGCTCGGTCGCTTCGCGCCTGCAGACGACGGAGGCGTCGTTCACGTTCCTGCCGCAGAGTCCGGGAACGCCCCCCGGCGTGGCGCGCCTACGTCTCTTCATCGGCAACACCGACCTGTGTAAGGCCGAACCGCCACCGTTCCCGCTTACCTCCTTTGATCCAGGGCCGCTGGTTTCGTGTAACTTCCGGATTAATCCCAGCGCTCAGCCTGGGACGTACCAGGTCGTTGCTGACCGGCTCAACATTGGTGACCCGAGAGGCAGTGAGTTTGGCGCAGTATTCACGGCGGGAGGTGTGACGGTGGCAACGCCGCCACCATGTGACACCGACAGCCAGTGTCCGACCGGCACGCATTGCCGCGCCGGAGTCTGCAAGGGAATCCGGAGCTGCTCGGGACCGACCGCCGGTCCCAGCGACTGCCTCAACGGCCGAGAGACTTGCGTGGTCGAGGAGGGCGCCGGCGTGTGCGAATGCGCCGCTGACTGCAATCTCGACGGCAGAGTGCGCAACAATGAGATCACCACAATGGTGAACCTCTTCCATGATCCTACGGATTTGGCATCGTGTGTGGAGGTCGACATCAATGGCGACGGCCGCGTGCGAAACAACGAAGTAACGGCCTCGGTGATCAACTTCCAGCAAGGTTGTCAGTGAGGCGCGCAGACGAGGCGGAAGTGATGGTCAAAGGAGGTAACAGAATGATTTGGCAGAGCGATGGAATAACGCGTCAGCCCAGAATGTCCGTGGGTGCGCCCGCGGTCTTCCTCCTTTTGCTGATCCTGCTGGCAGTCTGCCCAACGGCTGGTGCCCAGCAGATCCAGTTGGCCATCGGAAGCGCCAGTGGGCCCCCAGGAGGCACGGCTGGCATCCCGTTCACGCTGACCGATCCCACGAACACCGGTGTTGGCGCCGGACTCTTAGTGCTTTTCCCCGCCGGCACCCAGGACGCCCTGTCGATCAATCTCCCGAACGATTGCACGATAGCGCCGCGCCTCTCCGACACTCACATCCTCGCCGCGGTCCGCCTCAACGAGCCACCTGGCGGGCAGGGATTCGACCTCGAGATCGCGCCGAATCCGAACGCCCCGGGCAGTCCGAACCTCCCGATTGGCACCGGTGATATCGCCACCTGCATTTTCCATATCCCCGATGGATCAGGGCTTGGTGTCACGACGACGTTGACGGCGAACTCGGTGCTGGTCAGTAACGCGAACGCACAGGCGCTCCCGGCCACCGGTATGAATGGCGCGGTAACGGTCGCACTGGTGACGCCGACGGCAACGAGTACGATGGTGGGTCCGACGAACACCCCGACCGCTACGCGTACGTCCACCGTGCAACCGCCAACCAACACACCGACGCCAACCAATACGTCGCCTCCGCCGACGTCAACAGCTACGGCGACGCGGACGAAAACCCCGGTGGGGCCGACGCCAACCAACACTATCGCGTCTGGTGGTGGCGGTGGCGGCGGCTGCACGATTGCGGCGCCGGGTAGCCCCGACGCAAGTCCGATGGTCTGGCTCATCGTTCCCGCCGCACTATTGCTGTGGCGGCGACGGGGGCGAGGCTAGGCAGAGACAGTACGGTCAGGTTCGCAAAGAGCGGGAGTCCGATTCGGGCTTCCGCTCTTTGCTTTGTAGCGTCTCCTTTTTCGCGCACAATGCGCTGGCGTCACAGCTCAGGCATGGAGTATGGTGCGGCCAATTGAAGGCATGGATGGATAGTGGATACCCTGATTGACCGGTTCAAAACGCGGCGCGCCACGGTTGGAATCATCGGGTTGGGATACGTGGGACTACCGTTGGCGGCGACGTTTGCCGAGGGCGGTTTCGCCGTGATCGGCTTCGATGTCGACGCTGCAAAGATTGACGAGTTACGGGCTGGCCGGAGCTATATCCGGCACGTCTCGGCCGCCCGCCTGCAGCCGCTCTTGCGTACTCAGCTGCCGGAGTCGGGTGGACCGGCGTTTTTTCCGACGCGCGACTACAGCCTGTTGGCGCGGTGCGACGCGATTCTTATCTGCGTACCGACACCCTTGACGGAGAACCGCGAGCCGGATCTGTCCTATGTCACGGGTACCGCTGAAGCCATCGCTGGCCATCTGCGCCGCGGCCAACTCGTGGTGCTGGAAAGCACGACGTACCCGGGAACCACCGATGAAGTTGTACGGCCATTACTCGAAGCGGGCGGGCTGCAAGCGGGGACGGATTTCCACCTTGCCTTCTC
Source organism: Binatia bacterium (assembly GCA_041497995.1). Classification (GTDB taxonomy): domain Bacteria; phylum Desulfobacterota; class Binatia; order HRBIN30; family HRBIN30; genus DATKMS01. Next base: position 28,899 of record JBGQHM010000028.1, read on the forward strand.
TCCCGAGCGTGAGGATCCGAACAACCCACACTTCAATACGCGCACCATTCCCAAGCTGATCGGCGGTTACACCCCACACTGCGCGGCGGCCGCCGCCGCTCTGTACGGTGCGGTGCTCGAGCAGATCGTTCCCGTCTCGTCGGCCCGTGTTGCCGAAGCGGCGAAACTCTTGGAGAACATCTATCGGAGCGTGAACATCGCGTTGGTCAACGAGCTGAAGGTGCTGTTCGACCGGATGGACCTCGACGTGTGGGAGGTCATCGATGCGGCGGCTACGAAGCCCTTCGGGTTCACCCCCTTCTATCCGGGACCGGGCCTCGGTGGTCACTGCATTCCGATCGATCCTTTCTACCTTACGTGGAAGGCACGACAATACGAGCTGACGACGCGATTCATCGAGTTGGCGGGCGAAGTCAATCATGCGATGCCCGCGTTTGTCGTCGAGAAGTTGGTCGACGCACTGAATCTTCGTCGGCGTAGCCTTAACGGGGCGCGAATACTGATCGTAGGGGTGGCATACAAACGCGACTTGGACGATACGCGTGAGTCCCCAGCCCTGAAGATCATTGACCTGCTGCTCCGAAAGGGCGCCGAGGTGACCTACCACGACCCGTATGTTCCCGCCCTCAAGCGATCACGTCACTACGACTTCAATCTCCACTCGGTACCGCTGATCGCCGAAGAGTTGCAACGTGCCGATGCGGCGGTGATCGTTACCGACCACACGGGCGTCGACTACGGCCTCATCGTGGATGCGAGCGCGCTCATCATCGACACGCGCAACGCGACTCGCTCCGTGGCCAACGGCCGCGAAAAGATCGTCCATGCCTGAACCCATTTCGGTCCTGGAGATGGTTGGTGCGACCCGAAGAACGGCAATCTTTCGGCGCTGGCCTGCCGGGCAGCACCTCAATGCGCCGAGCGAGACGGCGCGGTGCCACCCCCGATTTTGCCATTTTTCGCAGGGCGCCCTCTTTTGCGCTTGGCTTGCGGGGCAGTTTTCCGTAGATTGCGATCCTCTCAGGAACTTTTCGGGACGACAATCCTTGACAATGCGGCGAGTTTTTGAGTATGTATGCGCGCACTTCCGCGGTGCTCAGGGCAGCGCACCCGCTCATGATTCGTAAGTGAGGGCGGGCGGAGTGGGAACACGATCGGTCGATTGGAAAGGAGGAGGGCAATGCGAAAGGTGAAGTGGGACGCTTTTCTCTCGGGCCTCTGCGGTTTCGCGGTGGCCTTGGGAGTGGTGGCGGCTGGCGCACGCGCTGACGTCACGACGGAGACAGGGGCTTCTATCCTCGTCTTTCCAAAGGTTCTGGCCGACAGCACCTTCGATACGGTGATCCAGATCACCAACACCGGAAACTCGATGCTGCATGCGCACTGCTTCTATGTTGACGCTTCCCTGCGCAGCACGCTATCCGGCTTCTCGTGCTCGGTCCCCAGTGCTACGTGTCTGCCGATCTGGGAGGAAACCGACTTTCTCATCTGGCTGACCAAGCAACAGCCGACACACTGGCTTGTGAGCAAGGGCCGTAACATCGACCCCAGTGATGGTTTCCAGAGCGACGGCTCCGGTTTCGATCCGGGTCGGGTTCCGCCGGTGAACGATTTCATCGGCGAGCTGAAGTGTATCGAGGTGAGCGAGTCCGACGAGCCGATCACCGGCAATCACCTCAAGGGTGAGGCGACCATCGAAGTGCTCGCCACCACGACCGGGACACTGCCGGCCGCACCAGGCACACACAAGGGTGACGTTTCGAAGTACAACGCCATCGGCATTCTGGGTAACCCAGATGTGCAGCCCTCCAATCCGTTACTGCTCGACGATCAAGTCTACAATGCGTGCCCGGCGAAGTTGATCGTGAACCACTTCGCAACCGGCGCTGAGGATCCCGTTGCTGCCGAGCAGCCCGGAATTACCAGCTCTTCGGTTGCGACTGAGCTGACGCTGGTTCCTTGTTCCGAGAACTTCGAGAATCAGACGCCGACCCGAGTCACCATTCAGTTCCTGATCTTCAACGAATTGGAGCAGCGCTTCTCGGCCAGCACGACGGTGACGTGCTTCTTGTCGGTTGAACTTACCGAGATCGACAGCCCCGGTGCGCCGACCCGTTCGGCGTTCTCAGTGAACTTCCTCGGTACGGATGTTGCGCACACCGAGATTACCCCCGTTGTTCAGCTCGACGGATCCACCGGCGGACTCATCGGCGTCGTGGAGCGTATTGTTTCGGTGACCGCCACCGCGACGACGGCTTCGGCTCGGGCCGCATACAACCTGCACACCGAGGGGAGCTACATTCCGGAGAACGGACCACCCGATCAGATCGTCTTACCACTATTGGAGTAGGGCAGTGGCACAGACGCAAAGAGGGGAAAAGGCTGTGGCTGGTTTCTCCCTGATAGGTGAAAGGAGAAGTGCAATGCGTACGGTGAAGTGGAATCCTTTTCTCTCGGGCGGTCTTCTGATCCTGGGAGGCATATTCCTGTGCACTGGTGCTGCCCGTGCAGACGTCTCGTCAACCAATGCTGCGGCAATCTTGGTCTTCCCCAAGATCGTTGTCGATACGACGAGCGACACCGACGAACTTACCGATACGATCGTGCAGATCACCAATACTGCCGACGTCCCGGTGAACGTCCGGTGCTTCTGGGTGGACGCCAACGGGCACTGTTCAAACTCGGGTACAATCTGCAACCCGCTCGGCGACCCAGCGACTACTAGCTGTGGCGCGTTCGAATTCTGCAGCCCCGGCTGGCAAGAGACCGACTTCGCGTTTCGCCTCACGCCCAAACAGCCCATCGTCTTTACCGCCAGCAAGGGATTGCCGGATCTACCGCTGTCGGACGTTCCCAACAACGGGCAATTCAGCGGTGGGAGCATCCTGGCGGTCGCTGAAAACCCGTTCGTCGGCGAGCTGAAGTGCGTGGAAGTCGGTGACGACGAGCAGCCCATCGATCGGAACGACTTGAAGGGCGAGGCGACAATCGAGGAAGTCGAAACTGAGCCTGACGTCGATAGCGAGGGATACAACGCGATCGGCATCAAGGCAATCTCGGGTGAGAACGACGGCGACGACACACTCGTTCTTGGTACAGAGTACAACGCTTGCCCGAATATCCTCATCCTCGATCATTTCTTCGACGACGCACAAGAGCCCAGCAGTGTCGGTGGATTCGTCCGCACGGAACTCACGCTCGTGCCCTGTTCCGAAGACTTCAATCTGCAGGCGCCGATCACCACGACCGTGCAATTCTTGGTTTTCAACGAGTTTGAGCAGCGCTTCTCCACGAGCCGATCTGTGCGCTGCTTCAGCGAGATCGTTCTGTCAGACATTGACACGCGCCCGGGTCCGACGGGCGACCAGCAGTCGATCTTCAACGTCGCCGTGCAAGGTACGCTGACGGGGCAGACGTTGATCCGCGGGGTTGCGGACCAGGCGACGACGTATGGTCACGGACTCCTCGCGATCGCCGAAGAGTTGCATCGCGGCACCACCGGAAACACGGGCGATGAATTCTCGGCGGCGTTCGTGACCCAACAGCGCGGGACCAGGCAGCAGAAGGATTACATTTACCTTCCTGCGGCAAATGCACCCGCGCCGTGACGGTTAGTTCGTCCAACGACTCGTACGCAGAGCAATTCCGCAAAGGGCCGAGCA
>JBGQHM010000029.1:0-32486 GCA_041497995.1 Binatia bacterium
ATGCGGACCACGCTGACGCGCAGCCCCTTCGACGTCCAGCTCACGTCGTACCCGATCTCTTGGCCCTCCTGCAAGTCATCGAAGCGTCGGTGCGGTCCGACCATGGTCACGTGCATGAACATGAACGGGATATTGCGGCCGCTAGCGGAGCGCACCGTGCCGCGCTGGGCACTACGCGACAGCTTGTGGATGGTGCCGCGGTAGTACTTCTCGGGGCTTTCGACAGAGTCCGGAACCAGCTCGTCGTCATCCCAGTTTGACATCAGTGCACGATGGTCGCGGCACCGCGCGCCACCTCACTCAGCCGATCGACACCAACCCGTTGTACGAAGTCGCCGAAGCGTTCCCCTGTCGCGCGCTCGTGCCGATAGCAGTCGGCGAGTGCGGCGATCACCTTCGGGACCTCGGCTTCCGGAAAGCGTCCGTTCACCCGTTTCCCCACAGCCGCGCTGCCGTCGCCGACGCGGCCGCCAACCAGCATGGAGTAGTGGGGATGGTCCTGGCCGTCGTCACCTTTGAGCGACAAGCCGGTAAGACCAATGTCGCCGACGTGATGTTGGCCACAAGAGTTGGGGCAGCCGCTGATGCGAATACGGAACACGCCCAGATCCTCGACCGCACCGTTACCCGCCAGGAGGTGGGCCCGAATGCCTGCGGCCACACCCATTGAGCGGCTCACTGCGAGGCTGCAATAGTCCGCACCGGGGCACGAGGCGACGTCGGTGATGTGCAACGCATCGGGTGCGGCGAGACTGATATCGCGCAGGCGCCGGTAGAACTCTTCCACGCGCGCGCCTGGAATCCACGGCACCGTGAAGTTCTGGTCGTTGGCAGCGCGCAGCTCGCCCGCGCCCAGCTCACGTGCCATCGACGCGAGGACCCGCAGCTGCGAGCTGGTAATGTCCCCGAGCGGCAGCTGCACGTTGGCGCCGTAGTACCCCTGCTGCTTCTGCGCAAAGATGTTGGTACGCACCCAGTGGGCGAAGTCAGGGTCGACCGGCTGCGGCAGCGGAGACGGCGGATTCATCGGCTGGCACGGATGGTAGCTCGATACCATCTCGTTGAGCTCAGCTCGCAACGCCGCCCCTTGCTCGCGTTCGACCTGCGCAAACTGCTTATCCACCTCGGCGATGAAGCGTTCTGCTCCCAGGCGTTGGAACAGGTACTTCATGCGCGCTCTCTTGCGATTCTTGCGTTCGCCGCTGCGGTGCTGCAGGCGTACCACCGCCTCCGCCATGATCAGCGTGTCCTCGACCGGCAGGAAGTCCCGAATCGGCTGCGCCAGAAACGGCTGCGAGCCCAAACCGCCGCCGGCATGTACCGAAAACCCGTGCTTGCCGTCGCGCACGCGTGGGAAATAGCCGATGTCGTTGACCGGTGCCTGCGCACAGTCATCGGCGCAGGAGGAAAAGGCGATCTTGAATTTGCGGGGCAAGGTCAGGTTGAGCGGATGGAAAAGGAAGTACTCGTGCGTCGCCATGACGTACGGCATCACGTCGAACAGCTCACCGGGCCACACGCCCGCGTGGATACAGCCGGTGACGTTCCGCACGCTGTCGGCACACGCGCCGCGCGTGGTGATGCCACAGGCGTGCAGGCGTTCGTACATCTCCATGATGATCGCCAGATCAATCCAGTGCACCTGCACGTCCTGCCGCGTGGTGACGTGCAGGACGCCGCGCGCGTAGTCATCAGTGATGTCCGCCAACACATCAGCCTGCGCCGCCGTCACCACGCCGCCCGGCAGCTTGATGCGTTGCATGTGGCTGGTGTGGTCCAGCTGGTAGTAGAGACCATAGCCCAGCCGGATCGGCCGGAACTCGTTGTCATTGAGCTCGCCGCGCCGGTAGCGGTCAACACGCCCCGCATGTCCGCGCAGCGCTTCACGATGGTCCGTATCAGTGGGTCGCATGGATCTACCTTCTTCTCGTGTCTGCCTTGGTGGAATTCGTAAGTCGATTATCGACGCCCGACGCGCGAGATTCAAGGCTCATGGCCGGGATCATGGATCAAGTCAAGGAAGGAGTTGCCTTTGCGGGCGGCGCTCGCTAAGAGGGCGACTCCTCGATACGTCATGTCTGGCAGCGACTTCTTCGGCCTCTGGTTGCACGTGGTGGCACTGGTGACCTACGGCGGTGCAACCTTGGCGGTGTGGGCAATGGTGTTGCCTGCAGCGAGCGCTGTCGCCGATCCTGCGGCGCGGCGCACGTTCCTGGCGCGATGTCTCCGCATCTACGATCCGCTGGCGATCGCGGCACTGGGCGTCCTCGTCATGAGCGGGGCTACCAACCTCACGACATACAAAGAGGCGCTGCGCGGCGAGTTCTTCGCCCGCATGGGCTGGTTGCTGGTGTGGAAGCTCGTGCTCGCGTTTCTGGTCGTGATGATTGGTACGTACATCACGTTCGGCCTCGGCCACCGCATCGTGCGCACGGAGATGGCGGGTGAACCCGTGGATGCACCTTGGCTGGCTAGCATGAGCCGGCGCCTCGCGTACGCCTGCGTCCTCGTCCTCGTGCTCATCGTCGTGACGACCTGGCTGGGACTGGAACTTGGTCACCCGCACTGACGGGACTGACTCGTGATTCGTGAATCGTGACTCGGAGGGAACTGATGGATGTCTTCAAGGATACGCGTGCTGCGGCAGCCTTCTCTCCGGAGAAGATGAAGAAGGTGAACCTCTTCGACACGCAGCGGATGTTCTGCGACGTGTACGGCCTGAACGCCGGCCAAGAGCAGACGGCGCACGCGCATACGGATTCAGACAAGGTTTACTACGTGATCGACGGCACCGGGCATTTTCGTATCGGTGACGAGGAGCGCAGCGTCGGTATTGGGACAGCGGTTCTCGCACCGGCGGGGGCAAGTCACGCGGTGCGCAACCCCGGCCCGGGCCCGTTGACGCTGTTGGTTTTCATGGCACCGAAGCCGTGATGCGGCGACCGCGGCCGACCTTGCTTGACATAGCCACGTCTTCCAGCGACACGTGAAGCATGCCTCTCGACGGGTTCGGCCGCACCATTGACTACCTGCGGATCTCGGTCATCGACCACTGCAACCTGCGGTGCGTCTACTGCATGCCGCTGAGCGGGCTCAAGTTCTCGCGTTCCGCTGATCTGCTGTCGCCGGCGGAGATCGAGCGCGTCGCACGCGCCGCCGTCACGGTCGGCTTCCGCCGAGTTCGACTCACCGGCGGCGAGCCGACGCTGCGCCCGGACCTGTTGGAGATTGTCGAGCGATTGGGGCAGCTCCCCGGGCTCGGCGACATCGCGATGACCACCAACGGCATCCTGCTCCCCCGCTTGGCCGAGCCGCTGGTGCGCGCCGGACTCAAACGCGTGAACATCCACATCGACACCCTGCATCCTGGGCGATTGCAGCGCATCATGCGCTTCGGCACTGTCGACGAGATCTGGGCCGGCATCGAGGCCGCCGACGCGGCGGGTCTGCGCCCCATCAAGATCAACGTCGTGGTGACGCGCGGATACAACGACGCAGACGTCGCCGATCTGGCGCGCTTGACGTTGGAGCGCGACTGGCACGTGCGCTTCATCGAGTTGATGCCACTCGGCGGCGGCGAATGCGCCCGCCTGGCCGTGTCGAACTACGTGTCGAACAAGGACACGCGCCAGCGCATCGAGACGGCGCTCGGCGCAATGGCGTTGCTGCCGGATCAGCACCCGGCCGACGAGTCGCTGAACTATCGCCTGCCGGGCGCGCGCGGCGTCATTGGTCTCATCAGTCCGGTCAGCCAGCCCTACTGCGGTAACTGCAACCGCATGCGTCTCACCGCCGACGGCAAGTTTCACCTGTGCTTGCTCAACGACGACGAGCTCGATGTGCGTGGCGCTCTCCGCAACGGCGGCGGTGACAGTGCGGTCGAGCGCATCCTCCTGCGTGCGGTCGCTGCGAAACCGACGGGACACCACCTAGAACGTGGCGTCTCCACCGAAGACCGTAGCATGTATCAGCTGGGCGGCTGACGACGCGTACCGCGCCTTGAGTCCAGCATCCCCTTTGTTATTATCCCGCGATGCCCGTGGTTTTGAAGGTGAGCGACGCCCACGCGATTCTGGGCCACGATGTCTTGGGTGCTGAGGAAGCAGCCGCCGTTTTCGGCGTTCGTGTGGAAGCGCCGCCCCTACCGTTCACCGTTGACGAGTTGACCGCCGCCAAGACGGCCGGCGAGATGCTGGTTCTCCGGCTCGCCAAGGATCCCAGCGTGCCGCTGACAGTGCAGCGGATGATCCAACACTTGCCGGAATCGTTCGACGAGCGCTACCTGCGCAAGATGGGCTATCAGCTGAAGGATGACTGGGGCATCGAATTGGAACCGCTGGCCGCGACCGACACCTGCACGTTCGGGTGGGCACTGGTGCACAAGGACATCCTCCCCGAGACCCGCAACTTGGCGTACGACGAGCAGGAGTGCGTCGTGACGCGCCATCGTGTCGACGTACGCCGCCGCACCGCGGTGGAGGCGGTCTACGACACCTTGCTGTACTTCGGCGCGCGCCACGTGCGGCTCCTCGAGAAGAGCTGGGATTGGACGAAGTCGCGCACGATCGATGGGGGCTACCTCAACGTCGGTGGCTTCGCTCAGGCGGGTTTGCAGATTCTCAGCTTCTCGCGCGCCGTACGTCACGGCGCGCTCGGCGTTTGCCCAACCCGTGAACCCGCGTGAGGTTGAGTCTATGTACTTCGTGACGATCAATCGACCCGGTTATATCCTCTTCTCCGCAACGCCAAGCGAGCGCGCCGCCATCGGTCTGACTGACAAGCAGGTTGTGCATTTCCTCGTACGCGAGGCCGCAACAAAGGAATGGAAGGTTTTCCGCACCTGGAAGGCGAGCGATTTTTCGCAGACCGACTTCATGAGCGCATTGCACCACACCGCCGAGCCTGACGAGCCGCGCAAGCTGCTCGACGTCCTGCCGGCGAATCTGCCGGAAGCGTAAGCTCTAGGCCTGCGGCCAGCGTCGTTTCTATGGCTCGCTCCCGTTGGTCGCTCCGGGCTGCCAAGTCCGACCGGCTGCTAGGCTACGGGCACCTCGACGGCAGCGGAATCGGCACACCGGTCGCGTCGTTGATGGCCTGCAGCACGCCGCAGTTTACTTTGACGTGGTCGTACGCGGACTGATTGATCGCGGCCACGGTATCGCCTTTGGCTGAACATGCCGCGGGGCGCGCCTCGGCGAGGATGTTGCCCAGGCCGGCATTGGTGAAGTCGCACAGCTGCACCGGCGGCGACTGCGTGAGGCGGTTGAGCACGACGCGGACCACGGCTTCGCTAACCGCGTCGATGTTCGTCGTGTGTTCGATCGCAAAGGCACGCGTGAGGCTCTCGTTACTGCCGACAACTACCATGAGGCGGCACGTCTCGAGGTGCTCTGCGGCAGAATTGACGATCTCGTACAGACCGTCGCCATCGGTACGTCCCTCGGCCAGCAGCCGGGGGTTGTCGATCTGCCCGTCTTTGGCGTCGATGAAATCCACTTGCTGCAAGGCCACGTTCAACACACCACCCGCCGGCATCAAGTTCGCGAGGCAGGTCTGCGCGTACGCCGGCGACGAGAGATTCAGTGGACCGGCGAAGCGCCACCACGCGTCCACCGCCGCGAACTCGCCGTTCGGTGCGAGGATGGTGCCGGTGACGGCCCCTACGATGGGCCGCGGCGTGGGCGGGAAGGCGATATCAACCGTCCCGTCGCTGCCACAACCGGACGTGATCAGCACGAGGCACATCGCGCCCAGGAGTTCCCCCAGCGCGCGTCGGCCGGGTCGTTGGTTCCATCCGCTCATGCACTCTCCCTCGACAGCTACTTACCTGACCATTCCGCGACGCCAATTGTCAAGTAAGTTCGGGGTAGCGCAAGTGCAACAGCGGCCATTGCAGCCGCTCGACGCTGGCACGGTGCCGAGTTTCGTGGTACAGCCTGCGGCCCACACGTATGGCTGAACACGCTTTAGCAGGGATTCGCGTCATCGAGTGCGGCCACATGGTCTCGGCCGCATACGCGGCCAAGCTGATGGCCGATCTGGGCGCCGAGGTGATCAAGATCGAGCCGCCACATGATGGCGATGGAGCGCGGCGGCGCGGGCCGTTCCCCGGAGGCGTATCCCATCCCGAGAAGAGCGGGACATTTCTCTACCTCAACAGCAACAAGCGCGGCGTGACCCTGGACCTGGCCCACCCACGGGGCCGCGAACTGTTCGTGAAGCTGGTGGCGGAGACTGACCTGCTGATCCACAACTTCCCGCCGCCGCAGATGCGTGCCCTGGGGTTGGACTACGACGCGCTGGCGTGGACGAATCCTGGTCTGGTGATGGCGTCGATCACGCCGTTCGGTCTGAACGGACCGCACCGCGACTATCACGCTACGGATCTCACGCTCTGGAGCGCCGGCGGCGTCGCCTACCTCAACGGCGGCGGCCCTGGCACGGACGAGTTGCCACCACTCAAGGCGTTTGGGATGCAGTCGGAGTTTCAGGGGGGCCTCAACGCAACGATCGCTGCCCTGGGTGCGTTGTTCGCGCGCCTCCGCAGCGGCAAAGGACAGCACGTGACCATCTCCATCCAGGAATGTGTCGCCGCCATCCTGGAGCTGACCTTCGAGTTCTATCCTTACATGGGCTTGATCGCCTCGCGGCTCGGCCAGAAGCCGATTCAGCCGCTCGACTTCTTCGAGTGTCGCGACGGCTGGATCTTCCTGTGCTGCGTCGAAGAGCATCAGTGGCAGACCTGGGTCGATCTCATGGGTAACCCGGAATGGGCCGGAATGGAGCTCTTCGAGAACCGTCTCACGCGTGCTGCCAACTGGGATGCCCTCAAGCTCTTCCTGCAAGAATGGATGCAGGAACACAGCGTGGACGAGCTGTACCGCGCCGGGCAAGCGCGGCGCGTCCCGCTGGCCCCGGTATCGACCATGACGGATCTGCTCGCCTCCGACCATCTCAAGTCGCGCGGATTCTTCGCCGTGCTGGATCACCCGCAAGCCGGCCGGGTCACCGCTCCCGGCGCACCGTACCAGTTCTCGGTCACACCGTGGGAGATTCGCCGGCCGGCGCCGCTGCTTGGGCAGCACAACGATGAGGTCTTTCAGCGGCAGCTCGGCATCAGCCAGGCGTCGCTCGATGCCTTGCACGCGGACGGAGTGGTGTGAGCATGGGAATCGGTGGGCCGCTGGAAGGCGTCCGTGTTGCCGACTTCACCTGGGTGTGGGCCGGGCCGTTCTGCACATTGCAGCTGGCGCATCTGGGCGCCGAGGTCATTCGTGTGGAGACGGCAACCCGGCCGTGCGTCACGCGCATGTTGCCGCCGTGGGCCAATGGCGAGTTCGGTGTCAACCGCAGCGGTTACTTCAATCAGTACAACCAGGGCAAGCTGAGTCTGACGTTGGATCTAAAGAATCCACGCGCCGTCGAGCTCGCCAAGGACGTGGTCGCCCACAGTGACATCGTCTGCGAGAACTTCGCGGCCGGGGTCATGGATCGCATGGGGCTCGGCTACTCAGTGCTGCAGCGGGTGAAGCCGGACATCATCATGATCGCGCTCTCCGGCTACGGCGCCACCGGACCCGAAAGCCAGTTTGTGTCGTATGGGCCGGCGCAAGTACCGCTGTCGGGGATGTCGTCCCTGACGGGCTATCGCGACTGGCCGCCGATGCACGTTGGCATTTCGTATGGCGACCCGACGGGCGGCTTACACGGCGCCGTCGCGATCCTCGCCGCCCTGCTCTATCGCGCCCGCACCGGGCGCGGCCAGTTCATCGACCTGTCACAGCAAGAAACGACGATCGCCACCATTCCGGATGGGGTGATGGACTACACGATGAACGGGACCCAACCGCCGCGCCAAGGCAACCGCGATCCCCACATGGCGCCGCACGGCATCTTTCGTTGCACGGGCGAGCAGCGCTGGGTGGCCATCGCCGTACGCGACGACGAAGAGTGGCAGCGCTTGGCGCGCGCCTGTGGCCACGGCGAGTTGGCAACGGATCCACGGTTTCAGACGCTCGCTGCCCGCAAGGCGAACGAAGATCACCTCGAAGAGATCATCACGGCCTGGACGCTGGCGCATCCGCCGGAACAGGTCACCCGCATCCTGCAGGAAGCTGGCGTGCCGGCGTTCACGGCGTACAGCAGCAAGGACATCTCGGAGGACGCGCATCTCAACGCCGCCGGCTTCTTCGTGAACCTCGAGCATCCCGAGGTGGGTGCGCGCCAGCACATTGGCATTCCCTGGCGCATGAGCGGCACACCATGCACCGTCCAACGGGCGGCACCGTGCCTCGGCGAACATACCGACTCTGTGCTGTCTAACATCCTCGGCTACTCCAACGAGGAGATCACGCGCCTCAAGAGCGACGGAGTCGTCAACTAGCCTGCAACGTTTTCACGGCGCCACACATTCCGGCGTTGTGCCTGTTCTGAACCCTTGGTAAAGAAAGAGCATGCTGTCGGGGCAGCGACGGGTCTACGACCTCTTCGTGCTCAACATTGCGTTGCAGCTGTTCGACGCTGTCGCCACCTACCAGGGTCTGCGCGTTGGAGTACGGGAGGGCAACCCCATCCTCGTCGCCGCCTTCGCCACGTTTGGTGTCGTGCCGGCCCTGTTGTTGTTCAAGGCGAAGGCGTGCGGTCTTCTCTTCCTACTGAACCGCCACCCCACGCATCGGGTAGTCGCACCGACGCTGTCCTTCCTAGCCGGTGTCTATTGTGTGGTGTCGCTCGCGCCGTGGCTGCTGAAGTTTCTGCTACTGTTTGTTGGTACTGTCTGACCGAGCCGGTGCGGTGCGGCCCCGCACCGGCTGGTGGGAGAAACGTGCTACGCCTGCGCCGCGGCCACAGGCTTGTGGCGACGCCGCGGAACGAATGGGAGGATCTTATGCCGGCGCGCGGCGCGCAATCGGACCCGCGCCACCTTCGACCGCGTTTCAGGTGGTTGCGCGAGGAGTTGTTCCTTCCAGCTCTTCATCTTTTGGCGAAAGTACTGTGGGTTGATACCAAGCACCGCGCAAATCGACTCGAAGGAGAACGGCCAGCTTGAATCTTCCTCGAGCAGCCACTCTTCCGCCTCCTGAAAGAGCCGCCGTCCGCGCGGTCGCGTTGCACCTGCATACTTTTGGAAGCATGAAACCGCGTCTTCGAGCACCGCGACCATCAGACGCCGCTCTGCTTCGAGGATGCTGTGGCCACGAAAACGATCGAAGAACTGCGACGGGAGGAGGATCTCCGGCTCCACCAAACGTGGTAATACTCCGTCGAAACTTGTCCCATCATACTCTCTCGACCACCGCAGTGCGGATGCTTCCATTTGCATGCCCTCCGTTTCTGCTCGAACTGCTCTAAGAACCGAGTGCGCGAACTCGCTGCAGAAAGCATGCCGCTGCGCCGTGCGGATTTTGATTCCTGAAAGCCGAGCAACAACAGGGGAGGCCTGCGTCGGCGTCGAGGGCAGAGAGAGCCCTCGGTTGTAAAACGCGACCGGCGGGAGGGGGGAAATGTTACACGAGTGCGAACGAAGCGGCGGCGCCCGTCCAAAGCTCAGTTGTTGCCGAGAATGATGACGCAGGAGACTGCGCCGGGGCCACCGACGTTGTGCGCGAGTCCGAGCTTCGCGTTCTTCACCTGCCGCTCACCAACGTGCCCCTGCAACTGTTTCACACATTCGTAGATCATGCGCACGCCGCTGGCACCGATGGGATGGCCAAACGATTTGAGGCCGCCGCTCGGATTGATCGGAATGTCACCCGCAAGCGCCGTCCGGCCCTCGGCGGCCAAATGCCCGCCCTCGCCCTTCGCGCAGAATCCAAGATCCTCCGTGTTGGAGATCTCCGTCCACGTGAAGCAGTCGTGCACCTCGGCGAAGCTAATGTCCTTCGCCGTGATGCCCGCCATCTTGTAGGCCTGCTGCGCCGCCATCTGCGTGGAACGGAAACCGAGGTAGTCGAAGGTTGGGTCGAAGTACGGTCGCCCGGTGGTCACCGCAAGGCCGAAGCCCTTCACCAGCACGTAATCCTTGCGGAAGCGTTTGGCCATGTCGGCGCGGCAGACGATGGCCGCCGCAGCGCCGTCGGTGGTCGGGCAGCAATCGAACAAGCCGAACGGCCAGGCGATCATGGGGGCCTTCAGAACTTTGTCCTCTGTGACCTCCATGCGGAGATGCGCCTTCGGATTGCGGGCGCCGTTGTAATGATTCTTCACCGCCACTTTTGCGAGTATCTCACGGCCCATACCGAAGGTGTGCATGTAGCGATTCGCCGCCAGCGCGAAGAGCCCGGGCGCGGAATTCCCCTTCGCCAGCAGCGGGTGGCCAAAACGAGGCAGGCCGCGGCCGCCGCGGTCTTTCAGTTTCTCCGCTCCCAGGACAAGCACCATGTCGTACACGCCCGACGCGATCGCCAGGCAGGCATTGCGAAAGGCGTCGGTCCCCGTCGCACAGTAGTTTTCGACGCGCGTGATCGGCCGGTCATACAACCGCAGCGCGTCACCCAACGATACCGCGGCCTTTCCACCGGACGGGCCGGGTAAATACGTGCCGAGGTACGCGGCTTGGATCTCCTGTGGCTCGATCCCGGCGTCAGCGTACGCCTCGAACGCCGCGTCGCAGATCAGCTCTTCGTAGCTGGTGTCGAAGAGGTCACCGAACTTCGTGCAACCGACTCCGATCACTGCAACTTGGTCTTTCATAGCCGAGTCCCTCAGCGCGGTGGGCGCGCTTTCCAGAAATAGTTGTGATTGCCACCGCCCTCATGCAGGCGGCGGTACGTCAGCGTGACCGGCTGGCCGATCGTCACCTCCGGCTCGGCGAAGTCGGTGACCTGCAGGTAGAGGCGTCCGCCGCCGTCCATGTCGACCACCGCCATCGGCAACGGATGCTCGACGTTGGCGATCAAGTGATCGACGGTGAAGGTGAAGATCGTGCCCTGCTTGCGGAGCTTGTGGTCGGAGAGGCGGTCGCGCGCCTGACACTTGATGCACACGCGTGCAATCGGGAACTGCACCATACCGCAGGCCTCGCAGCGGCTGCCGTACAGACGGACGTCCTGTTTCAGCTCCTTCGACTCCAAAACGTTGTTGATCGCCTCGCCGGGCTCATCAACGTCGATGACGCGGCGAAACTTGAGATACTTCTCGTAGGTCGGCAGCAATGTTTTGCTGTCGATCCACTGCTTCCATGAACGGGCGGCACGCCGTTGCGGCAAGTTGTCGGTGACGCGCAGCAGCGTAGCGTCCGCGCCTTCGCCGTATGCGCCGACAAGTATCCAGTCGCCTGGCTTAGCGTCGTCCAAGACCGCCCCGAGCGCGAGCAACGGGTCGGCGGCTCCGGCGCTGCCGATGGCGCTCAGCACCGACGGCGCTACTTGGCGTTGGGGATCGAAGCCAAGCTCTTTGGCCAGGTCGCTGGCGGCGCGGGCATCAGGCGACGACAGGGCCAACTTCGCGATCGCATCGGGTTTCAGATTCTGCTGCGTGAGCAACATACGGATGGCTTCACCGAGGTCGCGAGCGTAACCGTGCGTGTAGGAAAATCTGCCGGGGAAGGCTTGGAGGAAACGCTCCGTGTCTGTGCGCCACAGGTGAGTGAACTCTTCGGATACTGAAGCGACATCGACGACCTCGGCGATGACGTTCGCACTGCCAACGCGCACGGCCGCCGCAGCATCGCCCAACAACCCTTCCAGCTCCGACTCAGGCGCAGCCACGCGCGTGTCGGCCGCAGTCACCAGCACGTCCTTGAGCGCACCCGCGCGCACGGCGTTGAGGGCCGCAATCAACGCACTCATGCCGGCGCGCACCGAGCCTGCAAAGTCGGCGGAGTGCACGCGACGCAGCGCATCACACGCGGTCGCCACCACGCTCGCCACCTGCTTCTCACGATACGGGGCACTGGTACTGGCGAAGTAGACGCCATCGATGCCGCCGATCTCATTGTCGGTGAAGCACCCGAGCGCGTCGTCCGTTGCCATCGTCAAGGCGTCTTCGTCGTAGTTGGCAACCGCCGTTGCACCATCCGCCTGCGCTGTTCCCCACGCGCGCGCGATCAGCGACCGTTCCAGGCGAAACCGCGGAATGTACAAGCTGTAAGATGTGATACCGATCATGCTCGCCGACCTCGCCGGCGCAAGAACCACAACAGGGCAGGAAGCAGGAGCCACAGGCCAGCGCGGCTCGTTCTAGCCGGATCCACGTTGAGGCAGCCCTGGCCTTGGACGCACACGCTGCCAAAGCATTGCGCTGTCGATGTCGGCGTGACGGTCGGCGTGAAGGTTATGCGCGCCGTAGGGGTGATCGTCACTGTCGGCGTCGAGGTAAAGGTCGGCGTCGGCGTCGCAGTCGGCGTCGTGGTGCCGGTCACCGTCGACGTGGGTGTCACCGTGGGGGTTGTCGTGGGAGTCGGCGTGGGTGTCGGGTCTGGACGCGTGCTGAGCAGCACAGTGATCGAACCCGCATCTTGGTTCGCGGTGATCACGTCGCTGTGACCGTCACCGTCAACGTCCGCAAGGACGAGGCCCCGAGGCCCTGCGCCGGTCATGCACGGAGCAAGTGGGGTGTTTGGCAGCCCGCACGCGTCCGTCATCCGTGTCAACCCTCCGTCACCGTTACCCAGGAAGAACGGCAACGTGCGGTCGCCCTGATTGGCCACGACGACATCGAGCGCGAAGTCGTTGTTGAAGTCAGCCGCACCGAGTGCTGACGGGGATACCCCTGCATCTTCCTCGGTTTCCTGAACGAAAGGTTGGGTAACGTTGCCCGGCAATTGGTTGAGGAAGAGTGTCAGCTTGCCCAACGTTCCGCCTGAGGTGATCGCCAAGTCCGGTGCGCCGTCGCTGTTGAAGTCGCCGGCGACCATCGCGGTCGGCGCGACGCCCACTGAGAATGACGGATTCAGCGGAAAGCTGCGCGGATTGTTGCGGTCCTGGATGAAGACCGTCACCTTGCCCGTGCCGCGACTGCCTGCCGCGATATCGACGAAGCTATCCTTGTTGAAGTCCTGCACGACCATGAAGGTGACGGGACCATCCACCGGTAGGGAGACGAAATGATCGTACGTACCGCCCGACCGTCCATACAGGATGCTGACGCTGTTCCCGCTGCCATTGCCGACGACGATGTCTGGGATACCATCCCCATCGACGTCGCTCACCGCGACCGCCTGGGGATCGGAGCCGGCGAAGAGCGGGGCCTCCGCCGTGAAGTCCCCCATGCCATTCCCGCGTAGGATCGACGCACCGGCTTGGACGCCAACAACCACGTCGAGCGTATTGTTGCGCTCCAAGTCACCGACGGCAATCGATGTCGGAGCGGCACTGACAGGGATGTTGCTGATCGTCGTTGCATTCGCGCAGTCGCCCGCGGCGAACCGGTCACGATTGGTGATCGCAATGATGACCTGATTGTTCGTCCCATCGACGATGGCGAGATCCGGGTTGCCGTCGCGATTGAAGTCGCCGGCGGTGATCGCGGACGCCGGCACACCGACGAAAGGGATATCGCAGCGGACGAAGCCGGGAATCGGCGGTGGCGTCTGCGCCACGGCGAAGCGGGCGATCAAAATTGCCGCGCCGGCGACGCACAAGGTGGCCCGCTGACGATGGCTCAGCACCAACGATCCAAGACTCATCTTGGTCGAACCCTATGGATTGGCGTCTGCCGACGGCGGCACAAAGAGAATACCAACGCAGCGACCACGAGCTCCGCCAGTCCGTGGCTATCTGAGTGTCCCGGATCAACCGCACAGGACCCGTTCAGGCCAATGGCGCCCGGCTTGAAGGTGGGTGTGCTGGTCAGCGTCGGCGTCGCTGTGGGTGCGCGCGTACGCGTCCCGGTTACAGTCGCCGTTGCTGTCGCGGTCGGCGTCGGAGTGCCGGTCTCGGTGGGTGTTCCGGTGATCGTTGCCGTCGGCGTGATGGTCGGCGTTTCCGTGGGCGGCGGTGTCGGCGTCGGCGGTGGCTTGCTGCTCACCAGGATGCTCACGCTGCCGTCGTCCTGGTTGGCAAGGACGACATCCGGGATGCCGTCGCCATCGAGATCCTTCATGGCCAAGCCGACCGGACTCCGCCCTCCCGCCGCTTCCAAGATCGCGGTTCCGAAACTGCCGGTGCTGCTCGCAAAGAACAACGCAACGTCGTCATTCACGCGGTCGGCAACGATCAGATCATTGCGCCCGTCGCGCGTGATGTCTCCCGAACCCAGTGCTGCGGGGAATGTCTGGCGGACACCACCGCTCGGCGGTGGCACTGCGACCGGGCTCTGCTGCTGGTAGCTGACCTCGCCAGCCGCCCCGGCTCGTCCGAGGTAGACCACCACGGTACCGCCCGTCCCTGCCCCCGAGATCGCTACCGCAAGATCAGGAATCGCGTCCGTTAGATCGAAGCTGTCCACCACCATCGCCTGTGGAATCCCCGGAAGGCTCAGAGGCGTTAGCCCGCGAAAGCTCGCCGCAAGGGTTGAACATGGCGGCAGAGTCGTCCCGGGCGTCGGGCTCCCCGGCGGCTTCTGCAGGAAGACGGATACATCACTGGTCTCCGCGCTCGCGACGGCGAAATCCGGGCGACCGTCGAGGTTGAGGTCCTCGGTGATGACGAGTCCCGCCTTGCGGCCGACAGGGATGGGGCAGGCAGGGGCGAAGCCGCGTTGCCCGGCACTCAGAAAGATCGAGGTGTCGTTACTCATGTCGTTGGCGACGACAATGTCTAACAGCCCGTCGCGATTGAAGTCAGCGATGCTGAGCGTGTGCGGCCCAGTGCCAGCGGGCATCGGGTTGCCGGACGCGGGAGTGAAGGCGCCGTTGCCGTTGCTGTAGAAGACGCTGAGCCCCGCAGCGCCGACGACGGCGAGGTCGTCGTTGTCGTCACCATCGAGGTCTTGGGCGATCACCGCCACCGGTGCGGTGATGTTCGACACGTCGTTGCCGTGCTGCAGACCCAGAACCGCGCAAGGATCCGACGCGCCCGACGTGATCTGGGCGGTGAGGATCACCACGCGGTTACCCGCCTTGTCCGCTACCGCAATGAACTGTCGCCGCAACGTCTTGAAGAGGCCCACCGCTACGGACACAGGCTGGCCGCCGACGGCGGGCTGGCCGGCTTGATTGGTGTTGCACACGCCGTAGGGCACCGGGATAGCGGTCGGCGTTGCCGTGCGCGTGGGGGTCGGTGTCACAGTTGCGGTCGCCGGTGGGCCCGTGGGGGTCGGCGTGTTGGGGTTCGGGGGAGTAGGAGTGGGCGTACCGGAGCCCGGCGTCGTCGGTGTTGCCGTTCCCGCCGTGCCTGTGGTGTTGATGAAAACATTGATGGTCGACATGTCGTCGCCCACCGCCACCACGTCTGGCCGCCCGTCACCGTTCAAGTCCCCAGCTTGAACGGCCAACTGCGCCAAACCAGGTCCGGAGATAGGTTCCTCCAGTCGGAAGCCCCCATCAACACCAGGCTGGCCCGCGTGACTCGGATCGTTGATGAGGATCGAGAGCGCGGGTTGGTCAGTACCGTTCGTCACTGCAAAGTCGAGTTTTCCGTCGCCATCGAAATCCGCCTTGGCGATAGCGTACGGACTTACCTCAGCGGTCGTCTGGATCGCTCCTGGTGGATCCGGAAACCCGCCCGTTCCATCTCCATACCAAAGCGTCACGTTCAGGTCCCCGAACTCGTCCGAGTCGACGACGGCGATATCCCTGTTGGAGTCTCCATCCCAGTCGCCCGCAACGATGCCACTTGGACCCATTGCGGTATTCAGCAGCTGCGCTCTCTTGAAGGTGCCATCGCCGTTGCAGAGGAAGTAGCTCACGTTGTCGGCGTTCAAATTGCTGACGATCAAATCTGGGTAACTGTTGTTGTCTAGCAGGGCCGTTGTGATGGAGAAGCCACCAACGTCATTGCTCCCATTGCCGGTCCCAATCGCGGCGGGAGCGAATGGCGTGAATGTCATGTCCGTCCCGTTGCTCTTGAGGAGGTAAACCGTGTGGTCGGCAAGCACAGCGATATCGTCGATCTGGTCGTTGTTGTAGTCTGCGACCGCGACAGCGGCCGGAAAGGGGTCAGCTCCGTTGAGCCCGTAGTTTGGTCCGGCAGCGGTGAACATCCCGGTGCCGTCTCCGAAGAGTACGGTGACCGTATTGTCATCAGCGTTCACGGTGACGATATCGACTTTGCCGTCGCGATTGAAATCTCCGGTGCCAACCGCCACCGGTCCTCCCCCGGTGTTGAATGAGTTGGGCCCACCTCCAAAGCCACCGCTCCCGTCGTTCAGGAAGACGTTCACTTGGTCGGAGAGCGCACTAACGGCAACGATGTCTGGCTTGCCGTCACTATTCACATCGGTCAGGGCAATCGCTTGCGCGCCGTCCGAATCAACATTCACGGTGACTACGTCGCCCTTGCGAAACGTGACAGTCGCGGCAAATCCGGGGGCCGCGAGCGTGAGCAGGAGGAGGCAAAAGGCGGAAGCCCGGAGAGAGGGTGATCGCATGAGTGATCGTCTTTTTCGCCTTAGGGCCCTGCTTTGTCAATCGCATCATCGCCGCGCAGCGAGCAACTATTGGTCTCAGACGCAGAAGGCCCGACCGCCATTCATCGGGATCGGACCTTCTGCTGTTGGAGCGTAGTTTGTGGTGCGGTCCATCATGTCGCCGGGAGGCATCGGCGGCGCCGCCTTCTTCTCCTCCGGCTTCTCGGCCACCTTCGCTTCGGTGGTCAGCAGCAGACCTCTTCTTCGATGCGCTCTGCGATGACCCGGTCTTGCAGCCGGCGAATCTTCTCATACGCCTCCCTCCTTAATATTGGGGCCCGGAGGAGGAGCGTGCGGAGTGGCGTGCTCGGCTCGAGCCTAGTGCATCCGGCTGCGCAGCTCGGTCTCGATGGTGCTCACCAGAGCGTCCGTCTGCGGGTCCTGTGCCCGTTTCGCCTCGATGCTGCGGACCGCATGCATCACAGTCGAATGGTCGCGACCGCCAAACAGATCGCCGATGCTCGGAAACGAGACATCCGTAACTGTACGGACCAGGTACATCGCGAGCTGCCGGGGGAAGACTACCGAGCGCGCCCGGCGGTGTGACTTCAGGTCGGCAACCGAGAGACGAAAGTGCTGGCACACGGCGTCGACGATCGCGTCTGCCGACGGCATGCTGGCCGGGCGCGTGATCGGCGCGAGCACCCGCTCGACGAGGTCCCGGTCGAGTGCCACACCGTTGAGGGCCGCCGTCGCCAGGACCCGGGTGAGCGCTCCCTCGAGCTCGCGCACGCTCGGGCCGCTGCGTTGCGCGAGCGCGAATGCCACTTCGGCAGGCAGCTCCACTCCCTGGACGGCGGCTTTCTTGGTCACGATGGTCACTCGCATGGTGTGGGTTGGCGGATGGATGTCGGCGATCAAGCCGCCCTCGAAGCGGCTGCGTAACCGTTCTTCGAGCCCGGTGATCGCATGCGGTGGCTTATCAGAGGTCAGCACCACCTGCTTGCCGGCAGCATAGAGAGCGTTGAAGGTGTGGAAGAACTCTTCTTGGGTACGCTCTTTGCCCGCGAGAAACTCCACGTCATCGAGAATCAGGACATCGACTTCACGGAAACGCTCGCGGAAGGCAGCCATCTGATCCTGGCGCAGCGAGGTGATCAGACTGTTCATGAACGCCTCGGCAGCGAGGCACGCCATGCGTGGACGAGGCGGCCGCGCGAGCAAATCATGCGCCAATGCATTCACCAGATGCGTCTTGCCGAGCCCGACACCGCCCCACAGAAAGAATGGATTGAAACGACGGCCCGGGCATTCGCCAACGGAACGTGCGGCTCGATACGCCACCTCGTTCGCCTGGCCGACGACGAATGTATCGAACGTGTACTCGGGTACCAGACGCCCGATCTTCGGCCCGCGTAGTTGGCGCGACGGGGGCGTCACCGCAGCGGCAGCTTGCGGCGGCGGCGGTGGTGCCTCGCCGTTCGTCGCCGCGACTACCACTCGCACGGCGGGCGCCGTACCGTTCGTGGCCGTCAGCGTTTCTCGAATACGTGGCAAGAAATGTCGCGTGACCCACTCCTGGAAAAACCGGCTACTCACCTCGAGGCGCAAGCCGTGTTCGTCACGCGCGCAACGGATCGGCGCGATCCAAGTCGAAAAATTTCGGTCTCCGAACTTTTGTCGTAGCAGCGGCAGCGCCTCCACCCACTCAGCCTCCATCTGCACCCGCCCCCTCCCACGAGTCACTGGAAAATCTTGTCGGCTGCGCGCGACGGTTATCCACACTTGGGGACAACGCGGTAACCCGCCGCCGCCGCACCGTTTCCCACCGTCATCCACACCGCCATGCACAGCTTCCCCCACACGTCCGCCCTTCCTTCCGTTTCAGGAAGGCAGCGCACGCAACCGACAAGAGCCATTTGCAATTCAAAAAAAAGTAGGAGCCAGAGAACTCTAGAGCGCCCGTTCTTAATCAATTGATCGCAGGGCTGTCAACAAAAATTCTTGGTGCGCACGTTCACCGCGAGATTCCGCGCAGATCGCCCTAAGACACAATATCGTAACACGATATACGCTACCGCTCCCCCTGTCGGCGTGCGACGGCACGTGCGTGATTGCACACCGCTTTCCCGCGCTCAGCGACTGGTCTTGGCGAGAATCACGGCGTTGGTGAGCAGCTCGGGCTCGAGCGCACCTTTGATTTTACGTCCGTTAATGAAAACCGTCGGCGTCGAATCGATGCCGAGCCGCGCCCCTTCGGCGGCGTCGTCACGCACGCGTGCTTGCGCTGCGGCACTTCCGAGACACTCGGTGAAGCGGGCAACATCCATGCCGAGACGCGTGGCGTACTGAATCAGGAACGTGCGTCCGAGCGCTTGTTGGTTATCGAAGAGCAGGTTGTGATACTGCCAGAACTTTCCTTGTTCCGCTGCACACTCTGCCGCCACTGCCGCCAAACACGCCGAGGGATGAACCGCGGCGCCAACTTTGGCGTTGCAGGCGCTGTCGAGCGGAAAGTGTCGGAACACGACGCGCATACTCGACCCCATCCGATGCAAGACATCGTCCAAACTCTGATGGAAGGCCGCGCAGTGCCCGCACTCGAAGTCGGAGAACTCGACGATGGTGACCGGCGCATCGGCACTGCCGCGCGCGTTGCGATTTGCCTCGAGCGCCACATCCGCACGCGGCTGCGCGAAGTACCAGTTGTAGAAATCGGGACGCCGCCGCTTGATCTCGGCAGCATCGGTCGGCGTCGCACCACGGCCGAGTGCCTCCCAACTCCCCACCGCGATCAACAGCACCGCCGCAGCAATGCTGCCGATCAAAACCAACCGGTCCTGCCCGGCACGTGCCACCGCTTGCCGTCGCCCCGCAACACGGAAATCGTTGCGCAATCGCCAGGCAGCAAGGAACAGGGCGATGCTCACCACATACAAGCCGGTGCACATGAGGCAGATAGTGCGCAACACGAAGAACGCGATCACCGCCATGTACACGGCAAACGCCAGTCCCCACACCGCGGAGCCGAAGATGATCGTCCCGAGTGTCTCGCGCGTCGTGGCGCGATCGGCCAGAGCAACGGCGGCGAGCATGCCAAGGGTCACCAGGTAGTACAGGATGGCCCATGTCGACACCGGCAGTCCGGCCAAAGACGCGTAGGAGCTGCTGAGTACGACGTCGCAGTTGACGCTGGCGCTTACGTTGCAGAAGCTCGCGTAGTTCACGTCGGCAGCCAACCGGCCATGCACGACTTGGATGACGGCGCTGATGCCAAGCCCGATCGTCGCGAGCACGCCCACCGGCAAGATTTTCTTCACACGATCCGACATGCGATCCGTACTCTTAC
The DNA here is from genome assembly GCA_041497995.1 of Binatia bacterium. Classification (GTDB taxonomy): domain Bacteria; phylum Desulfobacterota; class Binatia; order HRBIN30; family HRBIN30; genus DATKMS01. The sequence continues at coordinate 19,799 of JBGQHM010000029.1, forward strand.
GGAGTTCGACGTTCCTTGCCAGCCCCGGCTGCGATCCGCAAGCATCCGTCACAACGGCAGGCACGGCGCGTCGGAAAACACGCGCGCGAAATGCCACTCCCCAACGGCGTCCATCAGAATCACCGAGGCGAGGCCACCTTGTGGATCCACCAGCTTCACAGCTTCGTCGCGATCGCCGCGCGGAATCGATCGCAGCAACGGCGCGTAGCCGTGTCGCGCCCGCTGCGCCGCCGATGCATCAATCTGGATCTCGCGCAGGTGCTGCAACGCATCACGCAGACCGATCACGGGCGGCGGCTGCGTACCGATTGCATCGAGGGAGATCGCTGCCTCGATACGAAAACTTCCAAAGCGCACGCGCCGCAGCACCTCGAGGTACCCAACCGACCCGAGCGCACGAGCAATGTCCTGTGCCAACACCCTTACGTACGTGCCCTTTGAACAGGCGACGCGGAACGTGATCGCCTCTGGACCGTCAGCGGTGAGCTGCAAAGCGTCGATGCGAACGCGACGCGCCTGACGTTCGATGGCGATGCCTTTGCGTGCCAACTCGTACAGTGGCACGCCTTGGTGCTTGATCGCCGAGTGCATCGGCGGCACCTGCAGTGACTCGCCGAGAAAACGCCGTGCCACCTCAGCGAGCTGACCCGCATCGAACGCGGCGACGGGAGCCGACCGTATGACATTGCCGGTGAGGTCGCCGCTGTCCGTCTCGCTCCCCAACCGGATCCGGCCGGTGTACTCCTTGTCTGCCGTGTTGAGGAACTGGGCAATCTTGGTGCCCTCACCAAGGCATACCGGCAACACGCCACTCGCGAATGGGTCGAGGGTACCGAGGTGCCCCGTCTTGCAGCACACCTGCCGCTTGACGACACGGACGACATCGGCGGAGGTAAGTCCCTCGGGTTTGTCGATGAGCAGCAGCCCGTGCATCATTCGTTCCTCGATCGCGCATCCTTCAGCAGCGTAGCGACGCGGTCGGCAAGTTCCAAGCTCGGATCGAAGACGAAGGTGAGATCGGGGGCGTGCCGCAGCTTGAGCTGGCGCGTCACCTGGGCCCTGATGAAACCAGCCGCACTACGCAGGCCGCTGAGTGAGCGCTCACGCGCGGCGGCGTCGCCGACACTGCTGAAGTAGACGCGCGCGTGCTTGAGGTCGTCGGTGAGCTCGACCGTAGTGAGGGTGATCATGCCGATCCGCGGGTCCTTGATGTCGCGCAGCAGCAACTCGGCGATGACCTCGCGCACGGCTTCTGCAACTCGATCCGCGCGCCGTGCACTCATTCACCCCTCCAGGACACCCGCACCGGCTTCGTGGCCGAGACCCTAGCAGTGCAGGACTTCAATTTCTTCTTCGCCAAGCTCGGCCACCTGCATGTCTTCGATGAAGCGCACGACTTGACGCAGCGCCCCGTCGACGTATGGCACGTCGGTGCCGATCTTGCACACGCCAAGCACCGCGCGCTGCCACAAATCGTGGGCCTCGCATTCGGCAATCGAGACGTTGAAGGTGTTCGCCACGCGCGCCTTGATCTTCTTGATGACGCCGCGCTTGCCCTTCAAGGAGTGATTCTCCGGCAGGAAGAGGGTGAGCTTGAGGACGCCGACCACCACGGCGGGTGATTTTCCCACGAGCGGACTCCCGCGTTCAGCCGGGCATGGCAGTGCCGCGCCCCGCAGAGCCTACACGCGGCGCTCGGCGCCCGTGGAGCGGCCGGTGGACGGCGTGAGCCGGCGGGCTACACGCTCCACGTCAAAGGCCTCAATGACATCGCCGACTTTCATGTCCTGGTAGTTCTCCAGGCCGATGCCACATTCGTACCCGGACTGCACCTCGCGGGCATCCTCCTTGAACCGCCGCAGGCTGACGATCTTGCCGGTGTATACGACGACGTGATCGCGCACCAGACGTGCGGTGTTGTTACGGGTGATTTTGCCGTCGACCACAAATGAACCAGCAATTGTTCCAGCGCTGGGCACGCTAAACACCTGCCGGACCTCTGCACGCCCGATCGTCTTCTCGCGCACCGTCGGCTCCAGGAGACCTTCCATGGCATCGCGGATCTCGTTGAGCGCGTCGTAGATGACGGTGTAGAGGCGTACGTCAACGCCTTCACGTTCGGCGATCTCCGCCGCCTTCGACTCCGGCCGTACGTTGAAGCCGATGATGACGGCGTTGGATGCCGACGCCAAGAGGGCGTCGCTCTCGGTGATGCCCCCGACGGACGCGTGGATCACATTGAGGCGAACCTCGTCGGTCGACAGCCGGGTGAGCGCATCGGTGACCGCTTCGACCGAGCCTTGCACGTCCGCTTTGATGACCACGCGCAGCTCTTTGACGTCGCCCGCCTGGATCTGCTGGTACAAGTCCTCCAGCGACACCTTGGCGGTCTTCACCAAGTTGGCCTCGCGTTGCTTGCCGCGGCGGTGTTCCGCCACCTGACGCGCCGTGGCTTCGTCCGTCACCGCCACAAACGGGCTGCCGGCGTCCGGAACGCCCTGTAGCCCGAGGATCTCCACCGGCATCGATGGGCCGGCAGTTTCAACCTTGTGGCCTTTGTCGTCGACCATGGCCCGTACGCGGCCATAGTTCCCGCCGCACACGAACGGGGCACCAACTTTGAGAGTGCCCTCTTGCACCAGCACGGTGGCGACAGGACCGCGCCCCCGGTCGAGCTTTGCTTCGACGATCGTGCCTCGCGCCAACTTGTCGGGATTCGCTTTGAGATCGAGGATGTCAGCCTGCAGGAGGAGCATTTCGAGCAATTGCGCGAGGCCGTCTTTGGTCTTCGCCGAGACGGGCACACAGATCGTATCGCCGCCCCAATCCTCGGCCACCAGACCGTAGTCCGTGAGGCCCTGCTTGATCTTCTCGATATTGGCGTCCGGTTTGTCGATCTTGTTGATCGCCACGATGATCGGCACGCTGGCGGCGCGCGCGTGATTGATCGCTTCGACGGTCTGCGGCATCACGCCGTCATCGGCCGCCACGACGAGAACGACGATATCGGTAACCTTGGCGCCACGCGCACGCATCGCCGTGAAGGCCTCGTGGCCTGGCGTGTCGAGGAACGTGACCATGCGGCCATGCACGTCGACGCTGTACGCGCCGATGTGCTGTGTGATGCCACCTGCCTCTTGCGCCGTGACGTTGGTCTGGCGGATGGCGTCGAGCAAGGACGTCTTGCCATGGTCGACGTGGCCCATGATGGTCACAACCGGCGGTCGCGGCTGCACGGGTTCGTCGGATTGTGTTTCGTGTTCCACCTCGAGCATCGATTCGGCATCGAAGGCAACGTTCTCGACGTTGTACTCGAAGTCCGACGCGATCAGCGTCGCGGTGTCGATGTCGAGGGCTTGGTTGATCGTCGCCATCATCCCGGAGTCCATCAGCTTCTTGATGATCTCGCCGGCCTTCACGCCCATGGCTTTGGCGAGCTCGCCGACCGTGATGGCCCCGGAAATGCGCACTACGCGCTTGCTGGCACGCGGTGTGGTGATCTCGGTCTTCTTCTGTTCCTTACCGGGCAGTGCCTTCTTCTTGCGCGGCATCTTGGCGCGCCGGCGCTCCTGCTCGGTCATCTCCTGGAACTCTGGCTTGCTGATGACTTTGCGCTTCTTCTTCTTCGGCTTGCCGTCGTCGATTGTTTCGGTGGGCACAACCGGCGGTACACCGACATCTCGCCGGCCGCGGGCCGCATCCGCTGCGGCGTCGCGACGAGCGGGCGCGGGAGTCTCCGTCTTCTTCAGATCGATGCGCCCCAAAACGCGCACACCACGCAGCGGCTCCACAGCCGTCCCCGGCACGTGTCGCTCTGGCTGCGGAAGGGCTGGTGCTTTGGCAATCCGCGGCGGCGCTGCGGGTACAGGTTCGGTTGCGGTGTCGGCGCTCGGTGCGGCTGCTAGCGGCGGCGGCACATGTTCGTCGGATGCCGGCAACGGCGGCAGAGGCTCCGACAGCGATTCGGGTGCGGCGAACGACTCGAACGCTTCCGTAGCCAGCGGCAGCGGCTCGGCCGACTCCGAGTCGCCAAGATCTTGTGTCGGCACCGGCTCGACGCGTGTTGTGCGGCGGCGGATCACGTTGGTCTTGACCCGCCGTTCAACCACCGTCTGGCCTTCGATTCCCTCGACAACCCGTTCATCGCCGACGGTGACCGAAGGCTTCTCTTCGGTACTGTGCTCAGCACGAAGCCGCTCGACCTCGTCGTCGGTCAACGAGCTCTGCGAGCGCTTTCCGTGGACACCGAGCTTCTCGAGCTTAGTAATGAGATCCCTCGCGTCGACGTTCCATTCCTTCGAGAGCTCATGTATGCGTTTGCGCGACATCCTACCTCACCATAGCGGACTGCTCCGCCGCTTTCAGCTCTTGCACGAACGCCAGTCGCCGTGGCTTGTCGACGCTACGCCCCACGGAACGGACTGGACCACCCCGTGACGCGAAGCGCTCCCAGCACGTCGCCTGCGAATGCAGATATCCGCTGCGGCCGGCGAGTGCGCCCTCGGTCACGAGAGCTAACGCACCATCCGATCGGCTGGCGAAGCGCAGCAGCGCAGCCTGCGGAGCACGCGTGCCACAACCGACACACATGCGCACGGGAACATGTGGGGCAGGGCTCACGAAGCCTTGCCCTCCTCGGCTGCGACCTCGGTCTCGACAGCCGCCGGCTCGACGCTCGCCACCTCGGCATTTGCCGCCTCGGCTGCTTGCGCCGCCGCTTCAGCGGCAAGCACCGCCGCCTCCTCAGCTTCCCGCTGCTTCGTTTCGACGTAGGCGCGTGCCGCTTTGAGGATCGACGTAACCTTCTCAGGACCAAGCCCTTCGATCTCAGCAATTGTCGACTCGTCCGCCCGCGCTACTTCCTCGGCGGACTTGAATCCATTCTGATACAGCAACTCGGCGGCGACATCGCCGAGACCAGGAACACTGGTCAGCGAAGCGCGCGCCTGCCGCGCCTCTTCGTCCGCCTCTGACTCGCTACGGACGTCCAGCTTGAATCCGGAAAGTCGCGACGCCAGACGGACGTTCTGGCCCTTGCGCCCGATGGCGAGCGAGAGCTGATCGTCGGGCACGATGACCTCCATGCTTTTCTCGTCCTCGTCCATGATGATCTTGGCGACCTTGGCGGGCGCCAGCGCGCGACAGACGAATTCGGCGGAATCGGGGGTCCAGTGGACGATGTCGATCTTCTCGCCACGCAGTTCCTGGACGACGGACTGCACGCGAGTGCCTTTCATGCCGACGCACGCGCCGACAGGATCGACGTCTTGGTCGTTCGACACGACGGCGATCTTGGCGCGACCGCCCGGCTCGCGCGCCGCCCCTTTGATCTCCACGATGCCTTCGTACACCTCCGGGACTTCCTGCTCGAAGAGCTTCATCAGGAATCCCGGGTGCGTGCGCGACAAAACGATCTGCGGTCCCTTACTCGTCATCTCGACTTCGAGGATAAAGGCGCGAATACGATCGCCCTGGCGGTAGCGTTCGCGCGGGATCTGCTCCTTCTCCGGGAGGATGGCGTCGGTGCGCCCCAGGTTCACGATGATGTTCTTTTTCTCGAAGCGTTGGACAATGCCCGAGTGCGTCAGTTCGCCCTTACGGTCCTTGAACTCGTTGTAGATGATGTCGCGTTCGGCATCGCGCAGCCGCTGGATCAGGCTTTGTTTCGCGGCTTGGGCGGCGATACGTCCATAGCTCTGGTCGAGCTTTTCCAGCAGCTCGTCACCGACCTCGGCGTCGGGGTCCAGGTTGGCGCGTGCGTCGGTCTTTGAGGTTTGCGTTTCAGGGTCGGTCACTTCCTCAACCACCGTCAGAATCTTGAAGAGCTCGACTTCGCCGACATCCGGGTTGAATTTCGCTTCCAAGTGGATGGTGGGACCGACGATCTTCTTGGCCGCGGACAGCATGGCACTTTCGATGGCGCTCACGACGATGGTTCGATCGATGCCCTTCTCTTTGCTGACTTGCTCGATGACGCGGCTCAACTCCGGTTGCATGACGACCTCCTTGCCCGGTTACGCCTCGGCTTCGTAGTTCGCCTGGGCAATTTCCGCGAAGCGGATGGTATGACTCCCCTCCGTGGTGCCCATGACAATTCCGTCCGAGTTGACCGCCTCCAGCACGCCAACGAAGGCGCGGCGCCCATCCAAGGGTCCGGCTGTTCGGACGCGTACCTTCTTTCCGAGATAGCGCTGAAAGTGATCGGGGCGACGTAGTCGGCGATTGATGCCCGGCGAGGACACTTCCAAATTGTAGGATCCCGGGATGGCGTTATGGACATCCAACACGTCGCCCAGCTGTCGGCTCACGCGTGTGAGATCATCAAGGGACACGCCCCCGACCCCACCACGGCGATCGAGGTAGAGGCGCAGCACCATGCCTCGGGTTTCCCGGCGGAATTCCACGTCAACTATTTCCAAATCCTCATGCGTAACCAACGGCTCGGCGACTGCCCAGACCCGCTCGGCTACAGTCTCGTTCATCGTTCCTCAAATGAAAAAGTGGGCGCGGTGGCCCACTTCGCTACTCAGCGGCCCAAGTTGTAGCAGAGCTGTAGCACAGGCCACCTAGGGGCCGCAAGGATGCCAGGGCTGATCCGACATCGCGCGCAAGTACAACAATAGTGCCGGCACCTTAGGCGCCGTCTGGCATCCCAAATGTCACAGCTGTCTTGGTGGTGAAATTGCGCGATTTCAACTTCGTTCGTGCATCGTGACCAACTCGGTGATCTGGTAACTGCGCTTACCCCGCGGTGTTTGCACCTCCACCTCGTCACCGACCGATTTGTTGAGCAAAGCGCGACCGATGGGCGAGCCGAGCGAGATCTGCCCAGCGCCGGCATTGACCTCCTCAGGAAAGACGATTTCATAGACCTGCGATGCACCATCATCGAGGTCTTCCACCGTCACGCGGCTGCCGTAGGCGACGACACCATGAGGAATCGACTGCACGTTGTAGAGCGAGAGCTCGCGGATGCGACCCTGGATCTGGCCGATGCGTGCACGCACGAACTCCTGCCGGCTCTTGGCCGCTTCGTACTCGGCGTTCTCGCTCAGATCGCCGTGCGCCACAGCCTCCGCCAAGTCCTTCGGCAGTTTATGGCTGAGCTCGTACTGCAGATCGGCGAGATCCTTCTTCAGTCGTTGGAGAACCGGCAGTTCCATCGTCGCCCCTATATCACACCATCACGTCGCAATTTGTCCATCTCGCTGGCCGATAGCCCCAAGAGACCAGCATAGATCTCGTCGTTGTGCTGACCCAGCTCCGGTCCGAGGTGGTCGATACCGCCCGGAGACTCGGAGAGCTTGAACGGCACGCCGGTCACCGGAACCCGCCCGAGCTTCTCGTGTGGCAGATCGACGATCATCTGGCGCGCGCGCAGATGCGGATCCGTGAACAGCTGATCCACTGTCATCACCGGTCCGCACGGTACGTTGGCTCCGTCTGGGCCAAGCACCTGCATCACCTCGGCAACTGTGCGCTCCTTCACCCAGTCGCCGACCACTTGGTTGACCTCGTCGTGGTGTTCCAGCCGGGCGGGTGGTGACTTGAAGCGTGGGTCACGGCCCAACTCGGGCATGCCCATCGCTGTCACCAAGCTACGAAACAGCTGGCTGTTCCCCACACCGATCACGACCCAGCCGTCCTTGGCGGGAAAGCAGTCGTACGGCGCCGTGAAGGGATGGCGGTTCCCGTTGCGCTCGGGGAGCTGGCCAGTGAGGCCGTACACCGTCGGCCAGTTATCGAGCATGCTGAAAATCGCATCCATGTTGGACACGTCCACCATCTGTCCCTTGCCGGTTCGATCCCGGTAGTGCAGCGCGCAGGTCACCGCGAGCGCCGTGAACACGCCACCGATGAAGTCGCCGAGGGCGCCGCCGCCACGCGTAGGCGGTCCATCCGGCGAGCCGGTCAACGCCATCAGCCCGCCCATGGCCTGGGCGATGATGTCGTAGGATGTCCGCTGCGCATAGGGTCCACTCTGCCCGAAGCCGGACAGAGCGGCATAGATGAGTCGGGGATTGATCTCGGCGAGCGCTTTGTAGCCGAAGCCCCACTTCTCCATCGTCCCCGCCGCGAAGTTCTCCACGACCACGTCTGCATGGCCCACGAGCTTGCGAAACAACTCCGCGCCCTGTGGCTTGCGGAGATCGAGGGTGATGCCCTTCTTGTTGCGATTCAGCGCGAGGAAGACGACGGGGACGCCATCAACGGCAGGATACCCATAGCGACCGTCGTCGCCGCGTCCGGGCAGCTCGACCTTGATGATCTGCGCACCCATATCGGCAAGTAACGTGGTCGCATAGGGACCGGCAATCACGCGGGTAAGGTCCACTATGCGGACGTCGTCCAAGGCCCTCGGCATCAGCGCCGGCTTTCCCCGAGTGCCTCTTCTGCGGCTTTGTGGTGGGCGTCACCGCGATATTTGGATGCCGACCCCTGAAACCAGCTGAGCGCACCCGATTGGACCAACTCGCCGTAGTGGAGGTAGTAGTACATGAGGCCCACACCCATCACGAAGCCGATCACAAATCGTTTCATGCGCAGTCGCCGTTGTGCGTTGGATGATAGTATGCGGTCCGAAGGCAGTCAAAGCAGTCCGCTACCGTTACTCGGGTGGACGGCGATCGAGCGTCACCCAGGCACCCCGTTGTCGGAGACGCTCTACCTCGCGCGGCGTCTGACGACCAGCCCGACCGAGCGCCCGCAGCAGGTCGTTGGTCATATCCGCTGCAATCTGATCGCACACCGCCCCTTCCCCGTCGAGATCTGCCGCTAGGAACTTCTCCACCTTATCGCGTGGCGCGCCGCTGGCAACGAAGAGATCCATCATCGTTGCCATATCGGCGCCGCGGTGCGCGGCGAAGACCGCCGCCAATCGCGTACAGTCGTCGCAACGGCGCCGCCACCAGCGCGCTGGCTGGGTACAGATCCGACAACGCATGCCGGTCACTCTAGCAGTCTGTCGGACTTGCTAGCCAGCAGCGACCCATCGGGGAGCGGACCAGAGAAATGACGCTGGCCGCAGGCCCTCGTTGCGCCCTGCTTCGTCCCCGCATAGCATGCCGGGGTGCGCCATCTTTGGGAAGTGCTGCTCAATCTGCTCTACCCACCTGCTTGCTCCGCGTGCGGACGGCGCACCGAACGGCCGGAATTTTGTCGCCAGTGCCGTCTGCGGATCGCGACGCCTTCGTCTCCACTGTGTCTGACGTGCGGGCTGCCGTTTCTGACGCGTGGTGACGCCGACCACGCCTGTGCGCGGTGCCTCGAGCATCCACCACGCTTCGGTCGCGCCCGGGCTTGCACCATCTATGATGCCGCCGCCGGCGACCAGCCGCTCAACTCGGTCCTCCAAAAGTACAAGTACAGCCGCGACGTATGGCTGGCCCGGCCGCTCGGGGCGCTGCTGGTCGAACGCTCTCCGTTCGCGGTCGATACCTACGACGTCATGATGCCAGTGCCGCTCCACGTGCAACGACTGCGCTGGCGTGGATTCAATCAGGCACAACTTCTGGCGCGGCCGTTGGCGCGTGCAGCTGGCGTCCCGCTCGACGCGCGCGCCTTGCAGCGCGTACGGCCGACGCGCCCGCAAGTCGAGCTCGGTGAGAAGGAGCGGCGCCAGAACGTCGCGGGGGCGTTTCGAGTCGCTCGCCCGCACCAGGTCGATGGCCGCCGTATCCTGTTGGTTGACGACGTGTACACCACCGGCGCGACGGTCGACGAATGTAGTCGCGTGCTGCGTCACGCCGGCGCGGTGAGCGTCGATGTCCTCGTTCTCGCGCGTGCCGTTCTTCACTAGCTATGAGGCGCGACAGTCGGTATGAGCGACGACCGCACACGTTGGGAGGAACGGTACGCAGCCGCTGGAACACGCGGTGATGGCCCCTCCGATTTCGTCATCGCACATGCTGCGCTCCTGCACGGTCGAGTGCTCGACGTTGCGGCCGGCGCGGGGCGCAACGCTCTCTTCCTCGCGCGCCGCGGTCTCCAGGTCGATGCGATCGACATCGCACGTGCCGGGCTCCGTATCGCCCAGTCCGCCGCACGCAACGAGAGCGTGCGCGTGAATCTCGTCCAGGCAGACCTAGAGTCGTTCCCGTTGCCACGCCTGTGCTACGACGCAGCGATCAACATTCGCTACCTGCAGCGCTCGCTGTTCGGACCGCTTCAGCAGGCGGTCAAGCCGGGAGGCATCATTCTCTTCGAGACGTTCTTGATCGACCAGCAGCGGTTCGGTCATCCCCGCAACGCGGCGTTTCTGCTACAGCACGGCGAGCTGCGCGCGGCGTTCTCCACGTGCGAGATGCTCACGTACGAGGAAGGCATGTTCGGCACCGCCGCGCAGCCGGTGTACCTTGCGAGAATGGTGGCCCGTCGCACCTAACAGCCAGGTGCATTGAGTTTTGTGGTCCGCTGTGACAAGTCCCACGCGATGAACGTCGTTCGCGCGCTGTTGGCCATTGTGCCGTTGCTCGGCCTGTACGGATGCAGCGGAGGTGGCGGAAGCACCCCGGTAGCTTCGATCGCGTGGGAGAAGTTTCGTCATGATACTAGCAACAGCGGTGGCGGCAACGGGCTGGTCGCCGACAACAACGGAATCATCAAGTGGCAGACACAGATCGATCAGACACCGATCTCTTCATCGCCGGCAATCGACATCAACGGGACGATATACATCGCCACGGAGGGCGGAACGCTTGCAGCGCTGAACTCCACAAACGGCAGCATCAACTGGAGCGTGTGCACCTGCGACGCACCGGGAAGCGGCACGGCGCTCTCCTGTCCGTCGGGCACACCGTCGTCCCTCGGCAAGCTGATCTCCTCGCCGGCGGTCTATTTCTTCAACACGGTGACCTACATCTTCATCGGTTCCGCAGGTGGCGCGGGTTCCGCAGGCGGCGCAGTCTACATGTTTCAAGACAATGGGACGACTCGGACGTGCGCGGCACGGTTTCAGCCAAAGGACTCCAACAACGTGATGATTCCGAGCAGCTTCATCTCATCACCCGCATTCACCACCAACCCCTTCACACTAGCGGTGTCCGGCGTGCTCATCGGGGCGACCGCCGACGTCACGCAGCACGGCACCATGTACGCGCTCAACTCCGACGGCTCGCTGATATGGCAATACCCGCGAGTCGGCACTAACGAGGGGCCAATCGGAGCGGTGACCTCATCGCCGGCCCTTGGTGCAGCCAATGCCGTCTATTTCACTGCCGCCGACGGCAACCTGTACGCGTTGGCCAACAACGGCACCTTCAAATGGCGCTTTCCCATTGGGAGCGTTTCGGGGGACCCCTTCAGTGCCTCGCCTATCACCACCGCCGTGGTCTTTGCGGCGTCGGCGGACGGGAAAATCTCCGCGATCGACCCCGATGGATCATTTCGTTGGCAAGTGTCATCCCCCGGCGGGGCAGGGTTCGTGTCGTCCCTCGCTATTGGCGACCAGGCCACCACCACGCCGACGCTGACACCAACGATTCCCCCCACACCAACCCCGCCACCCGGTGCGTCCCCGACGCCGACCGCGACCGTAACGCCGGTGTTTCCCGTCACCACCATCTTCGGCGTGACCACGGCGGGGACCCTCGTGCTGGTCGACACCACCACCGGCGCCATGAAGATGATTCCCCCTCCCGCTACACCCATCGTCGGACCTGTCGTCGCTTCACCATTTACGAGCGCGGACCAGTTCTTGGTTGTCGCCGCAGCTGACGGCAAACTACACTCCATCAATACCCTCACCGGCGAGGAGCCGACCAATTGGCCGGTGACACTGGCGCAAGGCGTACCCATTCGTTCCTCGCCATCGGTCGACAACAACGGCGTCATCTATGTTGGAGCGGACAACGGCATCGTGTACGCGGTTGGGACGCCATGAAGGGCCGATTACTCGTCTCAGTCCTCGGACTATTCGGCAGCACACTCGCGGGCTGCAGCGGTGGTAACAACGCGATCACCTGTAACTTCAATTCACCCGCGACGATGTCGACCTCAGCATGGCCGAAGTTCCGCCATGACGCGCAGAACACCGGCACGGTCACGAACACATTCGTGAGTACCAATACAGGCCAGATGCGCTGGATGTTCCCAGCCGCGGCCGATGGACCGAAGGGACCATTTGCAGCCTCTCCGGTGCTGAACGGCGTGGCCACCGATCCGACGTCCGCAACACGGGTGTACATCGGTTCGACCGATGGGTACGTCTACGCGGTGGAGCCGGCGAACGGTACGCAGGACAGCACGTTCTACTTCGTCAGCGTCGGCGGGCTACCGATTACAAGCACCGCGTTAGTGACCCAGCGTTTCGGCGCGGACGCACTCTTCTTCGGCGGCGGCGACGGGAATTTCTACGGAGTTGATGACAACGGCCTCGACCAGCCCGAAATTTGGCCACCACCCATCACTGGTTTCCTGAGCGTGTCGCCATCCATCAGCAGCGTGGACGGCAGCATCTTCATCGCGTCACTCAACGGCTTCATCGCCAGCGCCTGCCCCAATGGCGTGCAGCGGTTCGTTATTTCAACCAGCAGCGGCATACAATCATCGCCAGGCATCGGCGCTGACGGTACCGCGTATTTCGGCGGCGATGACCGGCTCGTGCACGCCGTACGCAACGACGGTGTGCTGCTGTGGACCTTCTCGGCAAGTTCCTCAATCCTGAGCGCACCGGTCGTCGCCGTGGCCA
>JBGQHM010000030.1:0-31753 GCA_041497995.1 Binatia bacterium
GGAGGTTACCTGCGCCGCCTGCCCCCGCGTCGTTGACAGCGCGTGCGGCGGGCTGGTATCCGGGAGACTACCAATCGTTAAGCCGGAGCCGATACCCGCCGATGGATCCCGCTTCCGCTCAGTTGCCGCTTGCTGCGCCGTGCCCGACGATGGCGGAGGCTCTGCGCGCGCGCCTCGCGGACAGCGGCGACCGTGTCTGTCTGCGCTTCGAAGCGGCGAACTGGACCTTTGCGCAGGCGTTCGACGCATCCTGCCGCTTCGCGAATCTGTTCCTGCGGCTGCGCGATGCGCGTCGCCCGTTCCACGTCGGCGTGCTCATGGACAATGTGCCGGCCTTTGTGTTCAGCGAGTTCGGCTGCGCGCTTGCCGGAGCGACGCTGGTCGGTCTCAACCCGACGCGCACCGGCGCGTTCCTGGCGCGCGATCTCACGTATGCGGATTGCCAGATCGTGGTCGTCGACGCGCGGTACGCCGAGCAATTGCACACAGCCTTGCAGAGCGACCCGGCGGCGCGCGTGACGGTGTTGGTTGCTGAAGGGGAGTCGAGCAGGGCGGGGGTTAACGGATCACAGGCGGGTTGGTGCTCGCTCGAAACGGAGTTGGCAAGCACGCCAGAAACCGACCCGGCCCTGCCGGTCGAGTCCGCCGATCTCCTGATGATCGTCTTCACATCCGGTACTACCAAGGCGCCGAAGGGCGTGCTCAACAGTCACGGACGGCTGATGATACTCGGCTGGGGTGCGATGGCGCGGATGTGCGGCTTCACCGTGGCGGACACGGTCTACTGCGCGATGCCGCTGTTTCACGCCAACGCACAGATCCTGGCGCTAGTGCCGGCGTTGACTGCAGGCGGTTGCATCGCGCTGGCACGCCGATTCAGCAAGACGCACTTCCTCAGCGACGTCCGCCGCTACGGCGCGACGCTGTTCAACTATGTCGGGACGCCGTTCGCGTACATCATGGATACGCCCGAGCAGCCCGACGACGCCGACAACCCGCTGCGGCTGGCCTACGGCAACGAGGCGCCGCGGCAATACGTCGAGGCCTTTGCGATGCGTTTCGGGTGCGAAGTGATCGATGGCTACGGCGCGAGCGAGGTCGGTGTCGGCTTCTCGCGCGAACGCTCGGATCCGCCGCGCGCGTTGGGCCGTGCCGAGGGCGTGAAGATTCTCAATGAAGCGGGCAACGAATGCCCGACGGCACGCTTTGATGACAGCGGTCGCTTGCTGAACGCCGACGCAGCGGTCGGGGAGATCGTCAACACCAGCGGCGTGCTCTTCTTCGAGGGCTACTACAAGGACGAGGAATCAACGCGTGCGCGCACACGCAACGGTTGGTTCTACACCGGCGACCTCGGCTATCGCGACGCCGACGGCTTCATCTACTTCGCGGGCCGTGATGCGGAGTGGTTACGTGTCGGCGGCGAGAACTTCCTGGCGCGACCGATCGAGGAGAGTTTGGGCCGCTACGCCGACGTGCTCCTCGCGAGTGTGTATGGCGTGCCGGACCCGGAAGCGGGCGATCAAGTGATGGTCACGCTCACCCTGCACACGGGCGCGCACTTCGATCCGCTGGCGTTCGGCCGCTTCGTCGATGGCGCGGCGGATCTCCCACCACGGTGGCGGCCGACGTTCGTGCGCGTCACGCACGATGTCGCGGTGACCCACACGAACAAGGTGCTCAAGCGTGTGTTGCGTCGTGAGAAGTTCCTCGTCGACCGCATCAGCGACCCGGTCTACTGGCGTCCGCGTGCGGCGAAGGAGTTTCGCGCGTTCGCGACCGATGACCTGGCGGCGCTGCGGGCACGGTTCGAACGCACTGGCCATGCCGATCGGGTAGCGGAGTAGCGGACCGGCGGTCACCCCTCGCAGGCCTCACGTCAAGCCGCTATGGATGTGTGGAAGCGAAGCGTAGGGTGGGCAGTGCCCGCGCGACGCGGCCCGAACTGCGGAGGAGACACATGGCAAGAAGCGACGACGATGAGGCACCACCCAGCGTTCCGTTGGGCTTTCTGACACACAAGCTCTTCGACGCACGCACCATTCTCATTTGCGGGGAGATCAACTCGGATATTGCGCAAGCCGTGATTGCGCAGGCCCTGGGATTGTCGGCGGTCTCGGATGACGAGATCACCGTCTACGTGCACTCGCCGGGTGGACACGTGGAGTCATCCGACACCATCCACGATGTCCTCGCCTTCATCCGGCCGCGGGTGCGCATGATCGGCACAGGCTGGGTCGCGAGCGGCGGCGTGCATGTCTTTCTCGCCGCGGAAAGGGAAGACCGCTACTGCCTGCCCAACACGCGCTTCATGATTCATCAACCCATCGGTGGAGCCGGTGGCCGCGCCACCGATATCGAGATCGAAGCAGCCGAGATCCTCAAGGCGCGCGCCCGCCTCAACCGCATCATCGCCGAGAGGACCGGCCAGAGCCTCAAGAAGGTCGAGAAGGACACCGAGCGTAACTTTTGGATGTCCGCGCCCGAGGCAAAGGAGTACGGCATCGTCGGCAAGATCATTTCATCGGCGGACGAGCTGAAGCGCTGACGACACGCGCCCGCATGTGGTGATGAACGGCTCGCTCCTGCTGCCGACGACGCCCGCCTTCCTGCGCATGCAGGGCCGCCGTCGCGCCACACGCGGTGGCCTGTTCTTCGCGCGCCGGCAGATCACCTACGGCGAGCTGTCCACCGCCGTTGATGCGCTGACAGCCTGGCTCGCGAAGCGCGGTCACGGCGCTGGCGATCACATCGGCGTCATGGCCGCCAACGAGCCGGCCTTGGTGGCGATGATGTTTGCGGTGTGGGGCATTGGCGCGGTGGCCGTGCCCATCTCGGTGCGTTCGACTTCCCAGGAGGCGACGCATCTCGTCACCCACGCGCGTCTCAAGGCCGTGTTGTGCGACAGCGCGCGTGTCGACCTGGCACGCACTGCCGCTACCGCTGCGGCGATTCCCGCGTACGCATGTGAGTCCGATGTGCCGCTGCGTCCACGCGTGGTGCGCCGCGCGCCCGCGAGCCGTCCACACGCGCCGCGCACACCCAAACCCGAGGCACTCGCCGTGCTCGCGTACACGTCGGGCACCACCGGTGCACCCAAGGGCGTGATGGTGACGCACGCCAACCTGCTGTGGGCGACGCTCGCCTGCGCAACGGCGCGCGGGGACCGCCCCGACGGCGTCGGCGCGTGCCTGAGTCCGCTCACGCACACGCCGGTCTTCGTCTCGCACCTGCTCTGTCGCGTCCTCCTCGGCGCCGGCGCGGCGCTGCTGGAGAAGTTCGATGTCAGTGCGGTTTTGGAAGCGACGGAACGCTTCGGCATCACCGACCTGCCGTTGATCGCCGGTATGGTCTTCGACATCGTCGCGTTGCGGAGCATTTCCACAGCCACTCGGCGCACGGTGGAGAAGGTCTCCGTCGGCGGTGCTGCCACACCCATGCAGGCGAAACGCGATCTCGCGGCGATCTTCGACGGTGCGGAGATCATCGAGGCCTACGGTCAGAGCGAGTCGACGAACGGCGTCGCCATGGCGCGTGGCACGAGCGTGTTCGACCATCCTGGCACCGTCGGCCGCATGAATCCGTACGTTCATGTCGCGGTGCGGCGCGTCGATGGGAGCCTCGCGGCCACTGACGAGGAAGGCGAGTTGGTGATTGGCGGGCCGACGGTGATGGCCGGGTACTACCGCGATCCGGCCGCGACCGCTGCGGCGATTCGCGACGGCTGGCTCCACACCGGTGACTTGGGACGGCAGACTGACGACGGCTACTTCTTCATCACTGGGCGCGTAAAGGATCTCATCATCACCGGCGGTGAAAACGTCTCGCCGGTTGAAGTTGAGGACGTGCTGCGAACGCACCCTGACGTTGCCGACGTGGCGGTGATCGGCACGCCGCACCCGAAGTGGGGCGAGCAAGTGACCGCTGTGGTCGTGCCGAAGGCAGGCGCGCATGTCGACCCGGCGGCCTTGAGCGATTACGCCGGCACGCGCCTCTCCGGCTTCAAGAAGCCGCGCCGCATTGAGGTGGTCGCCGCCTTACCGCGCAACGCGGCGAACAAGGTGCAGACCAGTGTGCTGAAGCAACAGTTCAGCTCTTCCCCCTCTCCCTCTGGGTCTGTCGATAAATTGCAGCAGACCCTTCGAGACGGCCCCGAAAAGATGGGGCCTCCTCAGGGTGAACGGAAATATTTTTCTGAAAGCAACGACAGAACCGTTCGCCCTGAGGAGCCGCCTTCTTTTGGCGGCGTCTCGAAGGGCGCGCTCGGGAGAAAATCGACAGTCCCCTCTGGGAGAGGGTTGGGGTGAGGGAGAAGTACCATGGAGAATCGAGGACCGCTCAAAGGTGTCCGTGTGATTGACGTCAGCCATCAAGCTGCCGGCCCGTGGTGCACGACGCTGCTCGGCGACATGGGCGCGGATGTATGGAAGATCGAGAAGCCCGACCGCGGTGACAGCATCCGCTACGCGCGCGGCGCCGATCCGAAGATCGGCAGCTACAACTTCTGGGGCTTGAACCGGAACAAGCGGTCGGTGGGTGTCGACATCAAGCACCCCGACGGCGCCGCGTTGATCAAAGAGATGGCGCAGCAGGCGGATGTCGTCGTCGAGAACTTCCGTCCCGGCGTGATGGACCGGCTCGGCCTCGGCTACGACGCTCTCAAGACGGTGAACCCGCGCATCATCTACGCGTCGATCACCGCGTTCGGCGCCACCGGCCCGATGGCACAGAACCCGGGCATGGACCTCATTCTGCAGGCCACCGGCGGTATGATGGGCCTCACGGGGCTTCCGAGTGGTCCACCCGCGAAGGCGGCCGGCCCGGTGGCCGACATCTCGTCGGGCATCTACGCTGCCTACGCGATTGCACTGGCGCTCTATCACCGCACGCAAACGGGAGTCGGCCAGCGCATCGACCTCAGCATGCTCGACGCGGTGATCTCGCTGCTCGCCGACATCTCGACGGCGTACCTCAACACCGGCCATCACTACGAGAAGTTCGGGAACGGCCACCCGGACCTCGTGCCGTATCAGGCCTTCCAAGCCAACGACGGCTACTTCATTGTTGCGTGCCTGACCAACGCCTTCTTCAAGCGCCTGTGCAAGGGACTCGGGCGCGAAGACTTGATCGACAACCCGAAGTTCGCCACCAACACGATCCGTTGCCAACACCGCGAGGAAATCGTCGGGATCTTGCAGGAGATCTTCCAGGGCAACACGTGCGATCACTGGATCAAGCTGTGCGCCGACCACGACGTGCCGTCGTGTCGAGTCAACGGACTCGAGGAGCTGTTCGAGATGGAGCAGCTCAAAGCCATCGGCTCCGTCGCGAACTGGGAGCACCCGCAGCTCGGGGCGTTCCGGACGATGAACGTGGTGTTCCACATGAGCGCGACGCCTGGCTCACTGCGCATCCCACCGCCCGGCCTCGCCCAGCACACCGACGAGGCGTTGCGCGCGCTGGGAAAATCGGACGACGAGATCGCCGCGCTGAAGGCGTCCGGCGCGTGCGGATGAAGAACAGTGCAACCACAGATGGACACAGATGAACACCGATGAAGAGCTTCTTGAGTAAGAACTTGTTCCCCGATTCTATCTGTGTTCATCTGTGTTCATCTGTGGTTGCGTTGTTCCCCCGATGATTGGCGAGACCCTCGGCTCGTTTCTCGACTCACTCGCGGCGCAGTACGGCGATCGTGAGGCGGTGGCGTACGCGCCGCGCGATCGCGTCGTGGCGCGGCTGACGTGGCGGCAGTTGCGTGCGGCGAGCCGCGTGGCGGCGAAAAAGTTGGTTGGCGACGGCGTGACCAAAGGTTCGCGTATCGGGTTTCTGTGCTCCAACCGACTCGAGTGGTTGCCGATCGCCTTCGGGGCCTTGCGGATTGGCGCGGTCCTGGTGCCGTTTTCGACGTTGTGGAAGCGCGAGGAGATCGCCTACGCACTCACCCATGGCGACGTCGAGCTGCTCATCATGCAGCCGGGGTTCTTGAAGCACGATTACCTAGCAACGTTGAACGACATCGTGCCGGAGCTGCGGCAGACGCGTGCGGGGCAGCTGTACTCACCGAGTGCGCCTGCACTGCGGCAGGTCGTGCTGCTCGAGGGTGACGCCCCGGGTACCGCGCCCTGGGCTGATCTGCCGGAAGCCGTCGACGACTCATTCCTCGACTCGCTTGAACAGACGGTTGCACCCACCGATTGGGCGACGGTGTTCTTCACCTCCGGCACGACGGCACAAGCGAAGGCTGTGCTGCACGGCCATGCGGCGCTGACGACCTCGGGGCGCCGCATCAGCCCGTGCTTCGGCATCACTCCCGACGACGCATGGTGGGGGCACATGCCGTTGTTCTGGAGCGGCGGCTTCATTCTCGGCGCCCTGGCGACGATGGCCGGCGGTGCGCGCATCGTGTTGCAGGAGACCGTCGATGCCGGCAGCGCCCTGACGTTGCTGGAGACCGAACGGTGCACGATCATGGCGGGCTGGCACCAAGCGGGCCCGCTGCTCGATCATCCTGAGTTCTCGAAGCACAGGCTGTATCTGAAGAAGGGGACATACCACACGCTCGCGACGCGACTGCTCGGACCCGATCACCTGGCCATCGGCGTCTATGGCATGTCTGAAACGGCGACCTGCGTCACCGCGGCCCGCTGGGACGACCCGGAACCGATCCGCGCCGGCACGTTTGGAAAATTGCTCGACGGCATGCACATGAAGATCATCGACGCGGAGACCGGGCAGCGAGCGGATGAAGGGGAGACGGGCGAGATCCACGTCAAAGGCCCTACCTTGATGGAAGGCTACTACAAGGTGCCGCGCAGCCAGACCTTCGACGCCGAGGGGTTCTTCAAGACGGGCGACCTCGGCTATTTCGACGAGGCGGGGTACCTGCATTTCGCGACGCGGCTGAAGGACGTGATCAAGACCGCCGGCGTCAACGTTGCCGCCGTCGAAGTCGAGGAGGCGTTGCAGCGCCATCCGGCGCTGAAGGCCGCACACGTCGTAGGGGTGCCGCATCCGACCCGCGGTGAGAACGTCGTGGCATTCGTGGTGCCTGCTCCCGGCGGCAATGCCCATGCTGAGGCGCTGCGCGACTTCTGCAAGTCGTCACTCGCGAGCTACAAGGTGCCGCGGCATATCTTCGTGATCAGCGAAGCCGAGGTGCCGCGGACTGGATCGGGGAAAGTCGAAAAGGCGGCGCTGCGACGTCAGGCCGTAGCCCGGCTGGCCGGGGAGCGCGACTAGGTCCCGCTGGCAGCTACAGCGCGCCGGCCGCGATAGTGCTCACCAGCCGCGGCAGATGCATGAGTCGCTCTACCGTCAACACAAACTGCGCCGGCGGGAACGGCTTGCGCATGAGTACATCGGCTCCGAGTCGTAGCGCGAAGACTTCAAGATCTTCGGCGTTGGAGTTGCTCAACGCGACGATGCGCGGTTGCTCCGGCAGGGGCAGGGCCTCGAAGCGACCGCACAGCTTGCGGATGGCCTCCAGGCCGTTTGTTCCCGGCGCCCCCAGGCCAACTACGACCACGGCCGCACCCTCGCGGCGTACAATTTCGCACGCCTCCGTCCCATCGGCTGCGGTGCGTACGTCCATCCCGCGGACCTGCAGCAACGTCTCTGCGATGATTCGCGCGTTCACGTCTTCGTCAACGATTACAACGGTGCCCTTCACGCGACGCCTCCCACCTCAGTCTGCTGAACTTTGACGCCGCGATGTGCGAGCGCTTCAAAGGTTTCTGAGTAGAAAGCGAAACTGATGCCATCTAGCCGCCGCCAACTGGGCGGCATCGGTGCGGAGGCCCTACGACGTCGTACCGAGACACTCTGTCATGGCGGCGCGCACCGCGGCGACAAGCTCGTTGACCGTCACCTGCGCATCGCCATTCGAATCAAATGAGGGGCAGTCGCCGAGCGCCAGGCTGCCGAGCAGGATGTTCACGCCGCGAACCAACTCGTCAACTGTAACCACGTGATCTGCGTTGCAGTCGCCGATACAGGCTGGGGCGTTGACAGAGAGGGAGACAGTGCCGAGGTTCGAATCCGTCGATCCGTCCCATGCCGCGAAGGTGAACGCATCGCTGCCGGTGAACCCGTTGTCGGGGAAGTAAGTTGCGTTCGTGCCATCGAGCCCGACGGTGCCGTGACTGGGCTGCGACACGATACGCAGGGTGAGGCCGTCGCCGTCGGCGTCGGTGGCGTGCAGCGAAACCGTCACGGGCGTCGCACTCGCTGTCGCAGCCGACGTGTCAATGACCGCGGCCGGGCGGTTCGGGTTGCGATCACTATTTTGCGGACCGAGGTGGCACGTGTAGCAGCCGACCTGGAAGCCGCGCCAGAGACGCTTCGTCCCCAGCTCCTCGGTCTGGAGGGTCCGGTCGCTCTGCAGCCGCGATAGCACTGTCCCGCGGTAATCCGAGCCGTGACATGTTTGGCATTGGCTGGGGTTGCCGTTCTCGCCGACGACATCCGGATGGCGATTGACCCACTCCTGCCCAACTGGGTGCATCCCGTGCGGCCCACCGTCGACGGTGAGCGGTTGTGCTCCGTGGCAACTCGAGCACTCGACGAGGACGCCCACGTGTCCCTGGTGGCCGATGCTCTGGATGTTGTCGTTGCGGTGCGAGCTGGGAAACTCGGCGTGCGTCGAGCCGTGACACGCCTCGCACAGCAAGCCGCCGTGCCCCTTCGAGAAGCGATACAGGGAGAGGCCGGCGGCGGGGATGTCGGCGTTGGTTGCGAACGTCTGGTCGGCGGCGACGCGCGGCTGACCTGGTGCGCCGAAAGCCGATGTGTAGCGGATCTGGCCGCTGTTCTGAGTCGCGGTGCCGGTGTGGCAGCTCTGGCACGCCGGTTCATCGAGCCAGCCGATGCGGTCGGGCGACGCAACGTCGAGCATCGATCCGTGACAACTCTGGCACTGGATCGCACGGGTTCCGTCCGGCGCCACCGCGTTACCCATCGCGCCGCGCAGGCAACGGGTCACCGCACCCGGGTGGCAGCGGTAACAGGCGGAGCGATTTTCTATAGAGTCGAGCACCAACCCCGTGGTGGGATCGAGGACATAGGCCATGCGACCGTGTACCGACTGGGTGAGCGGCGGGATCCCGGCCATGCCGCTACCAGCCAAGGCTTCAGAGCGGTGGCAGCGTGCGCACAGGATCGGCTTGCCATCAGTCGTCGCGGTCGCGTAGAGGCCTGACGGATTGTATTCGGCCGTGGCGAGGGCGTTCTTGTACGTGTCGCGGAAGCTCTCGCGGTCGTCGTGCAAGCGCAGGATGTTGAGGCGCATATCGCGTTGTGGGTCGGGGTCGTTGACCCAGCCTTCGAATGGTTGTGCGGCCGGGCTGGCACCCGACGCATGGCAGGCCGTACAGCTCATTTCATCGGACACCGGCAGTACGATATCGGTTGTCGCCAACACCTGCCCACTCATATCGCGCGCCACCAAGCGCATCAGCGGGTACGGATTCTTTGTGCGCGCGTCGTCGTACGGGGTGATGGGAATGCCTTCTGCGATGAACCATGTCGCTGCCGAATCGTAGGTCATGGGCTGCGGTTGATTCGCTGCGCCGGGCATGTCCTTCCCCGCCAGCCCGACGTCCGGGGCCAATGACACGCCGAACAGTGCTTGCACGTGCTGCCAGAAGGTCGTCTTGGCGACTGATGAGGTAGTGATCGAACCGTCCGGGTCGGCGACGGCTTCATACGTCACGGTGATGCCCGCAGGGTCCCGCACGAGCTTCCCTTGTGCATCGATGAGCTGCGCATGGATCGTGTTGTAAGGCGGCAACAGTGAGAATACCGAGTAGTCGGCGTCCATGCAGTGCATGCCGAGGTTGTTCCAGCCGACGAGCGTCCAATCGGCCGCCGCCGCTGTGCACCGCGAGCTCAGGAGAAGCAGCGCGAGTATTCGCATGACCATTCGGGACGACATAAGGCCAAGACTGACTGCAACGGTTGTGCCGCGAGGAAAACGGCGAGCGAGATGTTGAATGCCAATGTCAATGTCCCGCGCTCGAACCAACCACAGCAGAGTTTCGCAGCTGTGCGAGTTGCGACAGCGGCCCGTGACTGCAGAGGCTTGCGGTGGTTGCTGCAAACTCCGGCAGTCAGGCGGTGATCGCCAAGGAACCATAATTTCAATTGACAAACGCATCCTACCAGATGGATATTTTACTTCTTACAGTTTCGGACCCTGTTTGTACGCTACGCTATTCGGCACGCTACCGGGAGGCGACGGCCTTCCCACGGAACGGGAGGATCACGATGTTTCGCAAACGTTCAGACCGCGCGCACGCTCAGCGGGAGGAAACTTCCAAAGCCCAGGCCGACGTGCCGCCCGATCCGAACACCGAGTCGGCCGACGGCAATACGCCGACTCTTGGCCGGCGCGAATTCCTCAAGGTTGGTGGGATCGCCACCGCCACCATCGCGGTGGCCAGCGTCGGCGTCGAGCCATTTCTCGGGACCGAGGACTCTGAGGCGGCGGCTGCCACTACCCCGATCCCGCCGGGCGAATACGCTCCCCTGAGCTCGCTCGCTCTGCGCAAGCGATCGAAAGCGGCGTACTCGCTGCGGACCAAGCGCGCCCAGACCTGGAAGAGACTCCCGTTCCAGCTGCCGCTCGCCAACGACGACGAGTTGCTATACCCGGACGGCTGGGCCAACTTCAGCAAGACGTTGCCACACGACGGTCTGGGCCACCCCGATCCCGCCGCGTTCAAGACGTTTGTCAATGCGTGCAAGACGGGGAAGCCCGCCGACTTCGCATCGATTCCGCTGGGTCACGGGCAGCCATTGCGCAATCCCCAGGGCGGGTTGTCGTTCGAGTTCGCCGGTTACGACTCGAACCAAACGATCGTTCCTCCGGCTCCAGCGTTTGCGAGCGCTTGGCGGGCGGGCGAGATGGTCGAGGTCTACTGGGCCTCATTGCTGCGCGACGTGCCGTTTTCGTTTCTTTTGGCTGATCCCATGGTCACACAGGCCTGCGCGGACCTTTCGGCGCTGAGCGATTTTCGCGGCCCGAAGGAAGGCAGTGCGGTCACGCCGAACACGATCTTCCGCGGCCCGTACGCGGGGTGCCTGGCCGGACCGTACATCTCGCAATTCCTGCTGAAGGACATCCGTTTCGGGGCGCAAGGCAACACGCAGCAGGTGCGCGTATATGCGCCGGCCATCGACTACATGTACAACTACAACGACTGGCTGGGGCGCCAGGGGGGTGCGCCGTGGGGCCCGCGCGTCTACGACCCGAATCTGCGCTACATGCGCACCATCCGCGACCTGGCGGCGTGGGTTGATGCCGATCCGCCGCTGCAGGCGGGATACCACGCGCTGTCGATCCTCCTGCAGATGGGAGCGCCGCTAGATCCTGCCAATCCCTACGTGGCAACGATCACCAATCAGGACGCGTTTACGACGTTCGGGCCGGTCGAGTGGTTCGACATGATCGGCCGCGCACCGCGGGCGGCTCACGAGGCGGTCTGGTTCCAGAAGTGGCGTATCCACCGGAGCCTACGTCCGGAAGAGTACGCTGGCCGGGTTCACAACCACGTGACCGGCGCATTCTCCTATCCCCTGCACAGCGATGTGCTGAACTCGCCGGCCCTCCAGGAGACCTTCAGCATCTACGGCAGCTATCTCTGCACGCAGGCCTATCCCGACGGGTGTCCGACGCACACCGCGTATCCTTCCGGCCACTCCGTGGGTGCCGGCTCGACGGTGGCGATGCTCAAGGCGATCTTCGACGAGAGCTTCGTGATTCCGAACCCAGTGGAGCCAACCGCTGATGGATTGAGCCTCAAGCCCTACGTGGGTGGGCCGCTGACTGTCGGCGGCGAGCTCAACAAGCTGGCGTTCAACATCGGGATGGCGCGGGTCACGGCCGGAATCCACTGGCGCAGCGACGTCATCGAGGGCAACGCGCTCGGCGAGGCCATCTCGATCGGCATCATGCAAGACATGAAGTCGGCGTATAACGAGCCGTACACCGGTTACACACTGACCAAGCTCGACGGGACGACGGTCACGATCTGAGGGTTGCAGGCCGCTTGCACGGTACACGCTCGCGCGCCGTTGGCTGGAATCATTGCTCGACCAAGAGAGAAATGGTCGCGCGCACCATTGTCATGGGAGGTGGTGGGAGAAGATGCTTCCAAAGTGCGGGGATTTGTCGTATCTACGTCACCTCGATCCAGAACCGTGTGAGCACTCAATGCGACCAGCGCGAGTAACGACTAGTCGTTCATGGGGCGCGATCTTGATGGTCGTCGTGTGCGCCGGTGTGCCCGCGCAGGCGGCCATCTGGGAAACGCACGGGCCGGGCCAGCCCATCTACGCCTTGGCGATCGATCCCGCAAATCCCAGCACCCTGTATGCCGGGGCCGACATGGGCAACGTCTTCAAAAGCACGGACGCGGGCGGCAGCTGGATGCTTGCCAACAGTGGCGTGGCAGATCAAACCGTCCGTGCCCTCGTGATTGACCCGACTGATTCCGCGACGGTGTACGCCGGCACCGCCGGCGCCGGCGTATACAAGACCACAGACGGCGGTTCGAGCTGGAATTTCGCCAGCGTCGGCCTTGCTTCCGACGTACGCGCGCTAGCGATTAACCCCATTACTCCGAGCAATCTCTACGCGGGTGTTTCAGGTGGCGGCGTGTACGAGACGGTCGATGGTGGAACCCTGTGGACGCCGAGCAGCAATGGGCTCAGCACCCTGAATGTAACCGCGGTGGCAATCAATCCCTCAAACCCGAGCCGTGTCTACGCAGCGACGCTCGGCGGTGGTGTGTTCATAACGTTCAACGGCGGCATCATGTGGACCCCGGTGAACGATGGCGTGTTCGAAACCCTGCCGCCGGACGTGCGAGCACTGGCGGTGGCGATCGATCCCAGCAGCCCAACCGGGGTTTCAGAGTACGCCGGCACGGTGAGCAAGGGTGTATACAAGTCCACTGCTGGAAACGGCAACTGGAACAACATCAATGCCGGGCTGCCGTTCCCAACGGGCCTCGACGTGCGAGCCGTGGCGGTGGATCCCGTGAAACCCGCCACCCTCTACGCCGCCACGGCCGCCGGGGTGTTCCGGATGACGGACCGGGATCCCAGTTGGGTGCCCGTCAACGGCGGTCTGACGAACCTCGATGTGGCTGCTCTGGCAATCAATCCGATCAATCCTAGTGCCGTCTACGTTGCCGGTTCCGGCGGCGCCTTCGCCCGGACGCAGCTCTGCAGCACACTTCCTCTCACCGGATGCCGGCTGTCGGTCCAATCGGGCAAGTCGGTGCTGACGCTGAAGGACAAGACGAAAAACAAAAAGGACACGGTGCTGTGGAAGTGGTTGAAGGGCGAGGCCCTCGACATCACCGACTACGGTAATCCCGTAACTTCCGATGACTACTCGCTGTGCATCTACGACGAATCGGGCTCGCCGCAGTTGCTGTTGGGCGCGACCGCGCCGGCGGGGCGGACCTGCGGAAAACAGCCGTGCTGGAAGACACCGACGAAGAAGAGCTTCAAGTATAAGAACGCGCTCCGTACCGACGACGGCATCGATACGACTACCCTGACGGCCGGCACCGCCGGTAAGGCGCAGACTGTCGTATCCCTGCAGGGGATCGGTGTGCTCATGCCGACGCTGCCGCTCCCCATGCCGCTGCATGTGCAGTTGCAGTCCAACGGGAAGTGTTGGGATACCCACTTCTCGACGGTCCGCAAGAACCTTCCCGACCAGTTCGACGCCCGTTCGGATTGAGGTGTCGCGACGGGCCGTCACCGGCCGCAGTCCGCTGCGAACGCAGCCGCGACTGATGCCAGCATCTGCGGCGAGCACAAGACATCGAGTGCCGTCATGGCGAGCGCTTTGGCGCCGTCGACCACCGCCTGATGACCGTCTTCCGAGCCCGACCACTGTGCGAACTCGGGGGAATGCAAGGGCACCGTCGGCGGTGAGACCGCAATCATCGGATGAATCGATGGTACCAGCTTGCTGACATTGCCCATGTCGGTACTGCCTGCCACCGCCGTGGGTACGTCGGCGATATCGACGATCTTCCTTCCCAGCCGTTCCAAGTTCGCCATATACGCGGCGCTCAACGGTTGGTTCGTGTACATGTCGGAATAGTCCGGGCCGAGCGTCCGGATCGTGAGCTGCGCTCCACTCGCCTGCGCGCCGGCGTGAAAGCACGCTTCGACACGCGCCTTGATCTGCGCCAGGCGGCGCTCGTTGGCAGCGCGCACCATGAAGTCGCCTGCGGCGCGCGCCGGGACAATGTTGGGTGCTTGCCCGCCGTCGGTGATGATGCCGTGGATACGCTCGGTCGAGCGGATATGCTGGCGCAACTGCGCGATGGCGTTGTAGGCCGTGATCAGGCCATCGAGCGCATTGATCCCCTGATGTGGAAAGGCGGAGGCATGCGCGGCCCGGCCCGTGTACTCGACCTCGAATTGGCTGACGGCGAGCACGTGCATGGCGGCGAGGTCCCTGCCCGCCGGGTGCACCATCATTGCCGCGTCGACGCCATCGAAGGCGCCGGCGCGGGCCATGACGATCTTACCGCCGCCGCCTTCTTCCGCCGGCGTGCCGAGCACGACGAGGGTGCCGCCCACTTCTGCAATGAGCCGGGCGAGCGCCGCCCCGGCGCCTGCCCCGGCGGCGGCGATGATGTTGTGGCCGCACGCATGCCCGATCCCCGGCAAGGCGTCGTACTCGCACAGCACCGCGACATGCGGGTGCCCGCTCCCGATGCGGGCCGCGAACGCCGTCGGCAGACCGTAGGCCTGGCGCTGCACGCTGAAGCCGACGCTCTCCAGGTAGTCGGCCAACCATCCGGCGGCTCGATGTTCCTCGAACTTCAGCTCTGGGCAGCCATGAATGCGCCTGCTCAAGTCGGTGAGCGCGTGCCGCTGCTCATCCACCGTGGTACAGGCCCGTTCCTTCAACCGGTCGATGGGGTTCATCGGTCTCACTCCTCAGTGCGGAGGCCGTAAGCTACCGCTTCGCTCCGCCTAGGTCGAGAGCGGTTACCGCTACACAGCTCGCTGCAGACTCTGCACGTCGGCGGTGCCGGCCATCAAGCGCGCCGTGCTATGAGGGGCTGCCGCTGCTCGGCTCGGACCGGATCACTCTACCGTGGATCTGCTTGGTGAGCTCCTCGATGCGTTGAGTGAGCGCCTGCGTCATCTGCGTCAGCTGCGTGTTCTGCTCGAGCAGATTGAGGATCTGCGCCGACATCGTTCTGGCGAGCTCGTGTCGCTCGATCGTTGCCTGCGCGAGATCCTCGCGGTGGAGCGCGTCGGCGTCGGCGTGCATCTTGTCGCGGTCGGCTTGGCGGGTCTGCGCCAGCAGGATGAGAGGTGCGGCGTAGGCTGCCTGCAGGCTGAACGCAAGGTTGAGGAGAATGAACGGGTAGAGGTCGAAGTGCGTCACACCGGCGGCGTTGAGGACGATCCAGACCGCCACGACGAGGGTCTGCCCAACGAGGAATGTCGGGGTCCCGAAGAAACGGGCGAAGGCTTCCGCCTTGGCCCCGAACCAGTTGTCGCCGAATACCGACGCGAGGTGCGAGTGCGGTGCGTGGAAACGAAAGTGGTGGCGGACCGCCGCCGGTGCCTCGCTCACAGTGGACGCTGCCATGAATCACCCTCCATTGGTGTCGTGTCTGACCGCACCGGGGCGTTCGAGCCCCGGGCGCACGACAGTCTTTTGCCTGCCGATGCCGCCGCGGTCAACGGAGGTTCCGGCGCCGGTCAGCGGGCACGGCCCGGCTGACGCGGATGGCCTTCCGCGAGTGCCCGGCGGATGATCCCCTCGATGAAGGTGCTCTTCGCGTCTGCATACGCTTGGCGGGAGGCGAACTGCGCTGCGCTGTACTGCGAGGCGAGGCGGTGCTTGAGGCGTTCGTATTCGCGGGCGACTGGCTCGTGCTCGCGCAAGTAGTCGCGAAACGCCAAGGTGCGACGCTCCTCATCTCCCCCAGCCTCTACGACATGCACGTGGCGCGTGTGCGGCCAGCTGCTTGGCCGATGGAAGAATGGGCAAAACGCGTCGTCGGGATGTGGGACGTGGACGTATCCGAGCCTGACCAGACCAGGAGCGTACGCGTCGATTGGATCGAGACGTTCGACGGAGATCTGAATGTCGATCACCGGCTTTGCCGCCAGGCCCGGGACGGACGTCGAGCCGTTGTGATCGATGCGGAGCGCCAGACCGCCGAGTGTGGCGGCGATCTTATCACGCTCAGCTTCGAACTGGCGCGGCCAGCCAGGGTCGTAGGGCAGTATCTCAAGAACGTCGGCCATCAGCCGCTACCCGCTAGACAACGTCGTGCTCCACGTCAGCGGTTGGGCAACGCCTACTCTCGTAACAACGGCTGATCGACAAAGACGTCGTACGTGCCTTGATCGGTCGGCGCCGCGCCGGTTACCCGTAACAGGGCAGCCAGATTGTTGCCGACTGAAAACATCCTGTCGGGATCGTCGTTGAAGCTGCCGGTGACATAGGATCCGGTGCCCAGATCCGACAGCCGCGCGCCGAGTGGGAAGGGTGCGTCGATCCGCCCCGAGATCCCCAAGTTGAAGAGGACCACATTCGCCGGGGCCTCGATCAAGAACCAGTCGGCACGTATCCCGTCGGGAGCAGCGCAGTTCGTGCCATCGAGTGTGCCGTGGCGAGTGTCACCGACGCCGGTCGTGTTCACGGGGCAACGACTGAGTCCGACCGTGTAAGCACCGCGGGTAGACGTCTCTGCACCAGCGACGATGAATCCGTGAACGTTGCTGCCGAGCACAGGAATGTCGACCGGTGCTGCGGTGCAGCCGCCGACGGGTACTTGTGACCCGTCGCCCAACAAAACGAGGACGCAGCCGTTGGCGGGCGCCGAGACCGTCGCCACCGCCGGCGTCGCGCCCGCCGGGAACGCGTAGACATCGGCCCGGCGGCCCGCACCCACGTCGCAGTCCGCGTCTTGCCACGCACCGCTGACTTGTCCGGGCGCCGCCGACGTGGTGGCGCATGAGCGCGCCCGCACCGTGAACGCCAGCGGCGGTACCGCACCGACATCCACCGCAGGTCCCAACGGCGACGCTGACACTTCCACAAAGTAAATCCCATCCATTGGCAGAATACGGCTGGCGCGCGCGTCGTCCGTCTTCCGGAACGGATCATCGTCGTTCTCGACGCGGCTGCCGTCGGGCGCGAAGACGCGGACGAGCGAGTCGACATTCGACGAGGTCATGGTCGTGCTGACGAACTGCCCCGCTTGCCCACTGAAGGCATAGCTCCGGTACGGAATGTCCCGAGATCCGCGGCAATCGAGTGTGCTGAAGGTCCCATCCACCAGGCGCCCGGTCAGCAAGTTGAGGCCGCCGCGGATCGGACATTTCTGGACCAGCAACGTGTAGCTCACCACGGTGGGATCTTCGGGGTCCAGCGCATTGTCGTTGGCGGCGACGATCGTGTAGGTCCCTGGCAGCACCAACGTCGCTGCCAACTGCGTCAAGCCGAGCTGGTCGTCCGCCGCAATCAACCGGTTACTCGGTGCCGGCCCGAGCAGATAGAGATGCGGCGCGTCACTCGACGTCATCTTGACGCTGATGACGTCGCCGGCGCTGGCGGTGAAAGTGTACAGATCGGCAGGGCTGCCCGACTCGGGGAGAACATCGGGATTGTCGGGACTCGACACCGGCGCAGCGCAAGGCGTGTGTGCCGTGTCCCCCGCAAGAGTACCTGTGCACCCCGAAGGTGACCCGGGGCAATTCAACGGTCCGTCCGCCGGGATGTCGGTTAGCACCTTGGGGCTGCACGTCGGGCTCGCCACCGTCATCGAGTACCGCCCGGTGCCGCCACCGCCGGTGGCGAGGATGGTGTACGTCCCCGGCTGCAAGGCGAGAAAGCGGATGCGTGCGCACAAGAGCGTGCCGGTCGCCGCGGTGCAGTCCAGATTGTCGTCCAGCGCCACGGGCTCATACCCGTCGGGTCCCAGCAGCGCCAATGAGGGGGAGATAATGTCGGAGACCGACTGTTGCTGCATCGTGATTGATATGTTCTTCGGGACATCGGTTACCGTGAAGGTGAACAGGTCCGCAGGTTCGGTCTCGGTTCCGACCGAGGGCGACCCCGGTTCCGGGCACTCCGTCCCATCCAAGCTGAAGGCACGTACCGTACCGATCGGCAGCACTACCGGCGTTGGGCAAGGTGTCGACGTCAGCATGAGGGTGTAGTCCCCTACCTGGACGGTGCTCGCTGGTTTGGACGTCACCAGAATCTTGTACGGCTTGGGTGACGTCAGCGTGAACCGTATTGGCGAGACACCCTCGACGCGCTGGAACTGCCCGGCCGGATCAATCACCGCGAGATAGCCGACGAGCGGTGCGACTGCCGTCAGCTCAACGGTGATCGCAGTGCCTGGCGCTGCCGTGATGCTGTACACGTCCGTGAGGCGTGACTGTCCTGAGAACACTTGCTCGCAATCTGTCGGTGAGAGGGTACCGTTCGTCGACCCGAGCGTTGCTTGAGTAATCACGCAGGCCGGCGTTGGTGGCGGCGTGGGCGGGCGCGTTGGTGTCGATGTGCGCGTGACGAACGGCGTCGTCGTCGGCGTCGGGGTCACGGTGTTCGTCGGTAGCGGTGGCGGACACGGCAGGCCATCGAGCGTGAATATGGCCGCGACGTCGGCGCTGGTCAGCACGGCGTCATCGTTCACGTCCGCGCGGATCAGGGTGTCAATGTCCAGGCTGAACGGGTTGACGAAGAGCAGAGGTAGCAGCGCGCCGACATCGGCGGCCGTCACCGCCCCATCGTGATCGAGATCCCCTGGGCAAGAGTCCTGGCCGCGACTGGTGTGCGCGAGGAACAGGAGCGCGAACGAGGCGAGCACGGCGGCTAGTGTCCGCTCGGAAGTCAGGAGAGTGCGCACGTCGTTTCCGGCTACGAGTCCGATCTTCACGCGAAGCCCCACGAAAAGTCAAGAAAATTGTCGAATGCCTGGCGGCTCTGAGCCACTTCGTACCTTGACTTTGACGTGCCGTGTTGAGACATTCCTGTGTCACGTCGAACGGTCGAAATGGAAGGAAATCCGGCTATGGTGAAGCACCGCGCGATCATCGCTATTGTCCCGACGGCCGGCCTGTTGGCGACAATGCTGACGGCCTGCGGCGGATCAGGCGGAGGGCCAGCTCCCGCGACCAACGTCAACGCCCAGGTTCGCCAAGTTGCCCGGTCGCAAGGACTGAAGGGCTCACCGAAGCTCACCGAACCGAACCTAACGCCCCAGCAGAGCGAGATCCGCGAGATGCGCCGAGAGCTGGGGCGCAATCTCTTCTTCGATCACGTCATGAGCGGGGTGAAGCACACGAGCTGCGCCACGTGCCATCACGCCGCCTTCCAGTTCGGCGATGGACGCAACATCGCGCGCGGGACGTTCTGCGACCTGTCACCCTCGCACGACCGCATCACCTGTCACGACGCGCCGACGCCCGGCGAGAACGGTAACGTGGTCGGACCGGAGCGCGCCTCGCCGCTCAACAGCCGCAACTCGCCACTGCTGATCAACGCTGCGGTGTTTCCGAAGCAGATGTGGAACGGCCGCTTCCACTTCGTCGATAACAGCAGCAACGACGTCAACAAGTGCGACCCGACGCTCGGCTTCGAGTTTCCGGCCCCGGAGCGCGTCCTGTTGGTGCGCTCTATCCTGACGGCGCAGGCACACATCCCGGTGACCGAGGCGGTTGAGATGACCGGTGATTTCCCCCACGCCGGCCAGCCGTTCGAGGACGCCGAGGAGCGCAACCCTGAGGTGCGTTCGGGCATCGCCGACCGCGTCACCGGGCTGCCCGCCTATCACACCCTCTTCGAGGAGGCCTATCCGATCGGTCGCACCGATCTCAAGCTGTACACGAATGATCCGCAGGTAGGTCCGGACGACGACATTCCCTACGTCGCCATCGCCGATTCCGCGGCCTACTTTCTCGAGACGTTGGTGTTTACCGACGCACCCTGGGATCGTTTCCTTGCAGGGACAGACAACGCCATCAACGATGCGGCGAAGCGCGGCGCGTTGGTGTTTTTCAAGGACGGTCAGTGCTCGACCTGCCATGCCGGTGACCTGTTCAGTGACTTCGAGAACTACAACATCGGTGTGCCCCAAGTCGGTCCAGGTACCGCCCAGTTCGACGCCGATCCCACATACAAGGGCCTGACCACCTGGGACTTCGGGCTGGAAGAAATCAACTTCAACCGACTCGATCGTTTCCAGTTCCGTACGCCGCCGCTGCGTGGCGTCGCACTCAGCTCGCCGTATATGCACAACGGCGCGTACACCAAGCTCGAAGATGCGATCCGGCATCACACCAATCCAGAGGCCGCTTACGCGAACTACGACATCACGCAGATCGAGGCGGACATGCAGGCAGCCGACGGATTGAAGCCGATGGGTCCGGTGTTCGAGCGGCGCAATCCCGTGGTCCTCGGTCATGGCACCGGCCAGCGCCGCATCGACCTGACCGACGCGCAAATCAACGACCTGGTCGAGTTTCTCAAGACTCTCACCGACCCGCGGATGAAGGACACGGCGGACCTGGCGCCGAAGACCGTTCCGAGCGACTTGCCGGTGGACGTGGCGGGCCCGCGGCACTTCCCGCTGTACGAGTAACAACTCGTAGGAGCGTAGCGCCACCACTAGCATGCGACATCTAGAGTTCGGTGCCACCGCCGCACTCGTCATCACCGCGTTCGCGCTGCACAGCCGAGCGTACGCGCAGAATGCGAACTTTCTCGCTGCCGCACCATTCCGCGTCGGCGGGCTTCCCGCCGATCTGGCGGTGGCACGCTTCGGGCACGATGAGCACCTCGATGCGGCTGTGACCAACTACGATGCTGGAACGATCACGGTGCTCCACGGGACGGGAACCGGTGCGTTCACAGATCTTGGTGACATCCCGTCGGCGGACGCGCCGCTCTACATCGCCCCGGGTGATTACGACGGCGACGGACTGCTTGATCTGGTGCTTTCCGAGGCCGAGTCCAGCTCCATCTTCTTTCATCGCGGCAGAGCCGATGGCACCTTCGATCTGCCGGTTGCATCCGCATCCGGCCACGATCCCACTGGCGTGGTTGGTGCCGATATGAATGGCGACAATACGCTCGATCTTGTCCAAGTGCTTGGCGGAGACGTCGGCGGGCGCGTCAACGTGCTCATTGGTCGGAAGGATGGGACCTTCGATCTGAATAGCGGGAGCGGCCGGAAGCTGGGGCAACAGAGCTTCAGCGTCGCCGTAGGCGACTTCAACGAAGACCACGTACTGGACGTCGCCGCCGTGAGCCTCGATAACCAGCTGAACATCCTATTGGGGAACTTGACGACGGGGCTGGGCGTACCGACGAAATTTCCCACGGGCGACCAACCGTCGTCTGTCGCGGTGGCTGACCTTGACAAGGACGGTCACCTCGACCTCGTGGTCGCGAATGGCTTCGATGGTACGCTCAGCCTGTACCGCGGTGACGGCAATGCTGGCTTCGAACGCATCGGTCCGTTCCCCGTGGGTGCAGGGCCGCAGAGCCTGGTGTTGGCCGATGTCGATGGAGATGGTTGGCTCGACGCAGTGACAGCTAATGAAGCCAGCGGCGACCTGAGCGTGGCCAAGGGACAGAGCGGCGGTACCTTCGGCCGCGTGCGAAGCTTCGTGGCCGGGCTGCAGCCGCGCGCGGTCGCGGTCGGCGACCTCAACGAGGACAGGCACCCGGATCTGATTGCAGTGAATGAAGGCTTCGGCTCTCCCAGTGGCTCGGTGTTACTGGCCGGTGCCCGCGGCTTCGCGGCGATTGAGTCGCTCGGCGTTGCACACGCCGACGCCCTCGCGGTCGGCGATCTCAATCGCGACGGTCTTCCCGACCTGGCAGTCGCCGCGACGACGGGCGACACCATCATGCTCTTCATGGCTGATCCCACCGGTGGGTTTGCCTCGGCCGTGTCGCTGCCGACCGGCATCAACACCGGGCCGATGCGCCTCGTGGATCTCAATCGCGACGGCCGTCTGGATATCATCGCTGCATCGGCTGATACCGCCGAGGTGCTGGTGATGCTGGCACAGAGCGATGGGAGCTTCGCAGCTCCGACCCGCGTGGTGGTAGCTGGAACGCCCACCGGGTTCATCGTGGCCGACTTTGATCGCGACGGTAACCCCGATGCCGCCGTGCCGAGCAGGTCACCGTCAGCGGTGTCCGTCCTGTTCGGCAAGGGCGACGGTGGATTTCAGCCGCCGGTGACGGTGGCGCTCGCCGGATCACCGATCGGCGGCGCAGTTGGTGACTTCGATGACAACGGCATCGACGATCTCGCCGTCGGCAACGTGGAAGGTACAGACGTATCGTTGCTGCTGAGCCGCGGCGATCGCACGTTCGATGCGAGTCAGACGGTTGCCGCAGGTCCTCTCCCATTCGCCGTCGCGGCCGCCGACCTTGATGGGGACGGGCATGACGACCTCGCTGTCGTGAGCAACGACGCCCTTGTTAGGACCCTGTTTGGCAAGGGCGACGGCACATTCACCGCAGGCCAAACCGTCTCCGCCGGCGAACTCCCCTTTGGCCTCGCCATCCGTGACGTGACGGGTGATCTCCTACCGGATCTGTTGGTGGTCAATCAGACCTCGAACAGTGTGTCTGTCATTCGCAACACAGGTGGCCATTCGTTCGCAGCGAAAGTCGACTTCACGCCTGGGTTGCGGCCGACGCAGGTGGCTGCGGCCGACTTCGATGGGGACGGCCGCTATGACGTGGTGTGTGGCGGTTCGGGCGCGTGGGTGCTGACCAATACGGCTGGTCCCGCTGTGCGGCGCAGCGACGGCAATGGCGACGGGAGCGTTACCGCAGCTGATGTGACGGCGCTGCAACGCGGCCGAGCTTTCGGCGGGCGAGTCGAGGACATTCGTCGCGATACCGCGGCGCTTGGTGCCGGAGTCGATGCGAACGGCGACGGTAGCCTCGACGCGTCCGATGCGCTGCTGACCGTGTCACGCATCTTTCGCGCCTCGTGACCATCCGGACAATCACACTGCGTCGGGGCTGATCGTTTCGAGCTCTCGACGGCTCGTTTCCGGTAGCAGCAACAGAAACGCGCCGGCGGCGAGCATGCTCAGCGAGAGCAGGCTGATCATGCGCGCGAGGTCTCCCGGGGCGCGCGTCCAAAGTCCGACGATGCCGAGGCTGGCCGCTGCTCCTACGGTGCTGACGAACGAGAGCCAGCCGGCGGCGGCGCTGCGATGTGAGGTCGGGAACAGCTCCGTCGACAAGGCGCGCACCACGACATCGCTGGCGGTGGCGCAGAAGACAAGCACCGTCCACGCGAGCGGCAGACTCCAGCCGGGACCGCCGTAGAAGATCCACACGAACGCCGGGAAGACCGACATGAACACAAGGCCAACGATGCGACGCCCGAAGCGGTCACCGAGTCGCCCGGCAGCGACGTTGCCGATGATGCCGATGCCCCCGCCGAGGAGCACCATCACCGAGAAACGCCACGGCTCCCAACCGTGCACCGTTTGCGTGAAGTAGCCGATGAACTGGAACACCGCCATGGAACCGAACGGTCCCAGAATGCCCACCGCACCGATGCCCATGGCGCGGAGCGGATGACGGCGTGCCAGCTCGATGAGCGGCTGCAGCCAGTTCATCGGGCTGGACCAGTCGTCATGCGCCGCTGCGTGTCGGTCGCGATGTCGCTCGAAGCGCGCCGTCTCGTGTACGCCGCGCCGGAAGCGCGGCAGCATGAGCAACGGTACGATGCCGATGAGGTACAACCCGCGCCATCCGTACGGCAGGTAGTGAATCGCCGCGAAGACGGCGGCGCCGAGGCCCTGGCCGCAGGCGCCGAGCGCGCCCAGCATCCCGATGGCCCAGCCACGATGCGCGGCGGGGAACTCCTCCGCGACGATCACAAACGTCACCGCCAGCCCGGTGACCAGGAACGTGCGCATCACGATCTGGTAGGCAACGAACTGCGTCGCTGTCTGACTGAGCGCGGTGAGCAACGTCGCCACGCTGGTGCCGACCACGGAGATGAGAAAGAGACGCCGGCGGCCAATGCGGTCGGCGAACGGGATGATCACGAACGCCGGCAGCGCCCCAAGCCGCATCAGGCTCGTGTAGCGACCCAGATCTGCCTCCGCCATGCCGAGGTCCGCGGCGATGAACTTGAGTGCCGACGTGAGCATCGACAGGTCGTATTGCTCGAAGAAGATGGCCAGTGAGACGAGGCCGAGGAGCGTCAGCAGACGTGGCTCGATGTCCGGGACGCCACCGAGGAAATGCGGAATCCACCATGGCCGCCGGCTACGCTCGTGTAGCGTCGGCGGCTCCGTCGGGTGCGGTGTGGACACACGGCGCACCGTATATGCCGTCACTACCGCTGTCTACGGTTGCGGCTGTC
The DNA here is from genome assembly GCA_041497995.1 of Binatia bacterium. GTDB lineage: Bacteria > Desulfobacterota > Binatia > HRBIN30 > HRBIN30 > DATKMS01. Next base: position 24,423 of record JBGQHM010000030.1, read on the forward strand.
TGTGAACGCGTGTTAATCACGACCAGTGGCTCCGACGATCGCGAGAGCCGCTGAAGGAGAGACCATGGCTGAGTTCGAGACCATCCTGTTCGACGTGCACGATCGCGTCGCCACCATCACGCTCAATCGTCCGGAGCGGAAGAATGCGATGAACCAGCAGCTCAAGGACGAGCTGCGCGAGAGCTGGAAACGCGTCAAGGCAGACCCGGACATCTGGGTGGCGATCGTCACCGGCGCCGGAGCGGCATTCTCGAGCGGAGCCGACGTCGAGTCGCTGGCGAGCGGTGGCTTCACGAGGCCGAACCGCTGGACCGAATTGGCGAGGATCGAAGGCATCGTCGACCTGCCGACGCCACGCCGCCAGCGCGTATACAAGCCGGTGATCGCAGCGGTCAATGGTGTCGTCGCAGGGGTCTCGCTCGATCTGGTCACCGAAGCCGACATCCCGATCGCATCGGACGCGGCGTATTTCGTCGATCCACACGTGTCGATCGGCTATGTGTCGTCGCACGAGATGGTCAACATGGCGCGCCGCGTCCCGGTCGCCGTCGCTATGCGGATGGCGCTGCTCGGCAGCCGCGAGCGCATGAGCGCGCAGCGCGCCTATGAAGTCGGATTGGTCACCGAGGTCGTGCCGCACGACAAGTTGATGGAGCGCGCCCGTGAGCTGGCCGACATGCTGCTCAGTAATGCGCCGCTCGCGGTGTGGGGGACGAAGATGGCCATCCTGCAAGGTCTGGGGTTGCCGACCCCGCAGGCCGAAGAGATCGCCGTCGCCTATCTCGCAGTCGTCGAGCAGTCCGAGGATCACAAGGAAGGGCCGCGTTCGTTCGTCGAGAAGCGCAAGCCCGTGTGGAAGGCGCGCTGAGGACGGCACCATGGTGATCGTACTGTTTCGGTCAAAGCTCACTGCGGACGCCGGCGCCGACTACGCGACGATGGCGGGAGAGATGCTGGCGCGTGCCCAAACGTTGCCTGGGTTCATCGATTTCAAAAGCTTCGCCGCCGACGACGGCGAGCACGTGGCGGTGATCCGCTTGGAGTCACAAGAGTTGCTGCGCGCCTGGACCGACGATCTGCGTCACGTCGTCGCGCAGCGGCTCGGGCGGGAGAAGTGGTACGAGTACTTCCGCGTCGAAGTCGCCGAGGTGGCGCGCTCCTACAGCTTCGACCGCAAGGCGTGACAAGTGCGCCAAGGCTGATGAAGCAGCAGGGCGTCTCCGGAGTCCCGCTGCTCCCGCTCCTCCCTGTGATGGCCATGGCAGGCCTGACCGCCATTGGCCGGCCTCAGCCTGCCCACGGTGCGGCCACCATCGTGGTCAACACAACCGCCGACGAAGACGTCGCCAACGCCGCCTGCTCACTGCGTGAGGCGATCATCGCCGCGAACACCAACGCCAGCTACAACGGCTGCTCAGCGTCCGGGGCAAGCGTCAACGACCTCATCGTGTTCAATCTCGGTGCCGGTACTCCCCGCATCGACATCGGCACCACCGCGCTTCCGGTCATCACGCAATGGGTCACGATCGACGGCGGCGCCGGGCGTGTTGAGCTCCATGGAACCGGTGGCCCACCGGTCAGCGGCCGCCACGGCCTCACGGTTGGCACCACCGGCTTCGGCACGATCATTCGCAACCTCGTGATCAACAACTTCTCCGACGACGGCATCTTCATCAACGCCGACGAAGTCTGGATCTTCGGCTGCTTCATCGGGACCGACGCCACCGGCATGATGGCGGTGCCCAATCAGGGCTTCGGCGTGCAAGTCTTCGGCGGCAACGGCAACCGCGTCGGCGGCGCGACCTCCGGCGGTCCCTGCACGGGCGATTGCAACGTCATCTCCGGCGCGATCAACTCCAAGGCCAACGTGCTATTAGACCTCAACAGCATCAACGCTCTCGTGCGCGGCAATTTCATCGGCACCACTGTCACCGGCACCGCCGCGATCACGCCGCAGAACGTCCGCGGGATCGTCGACAAGGGCAGCGGCAACCGCATCGGCGGGGCGGGTGGTACCACACCCGGCGGAGCGTGCACCGGAGACTGCAACTTGATCTCCGGCAACAACATCAACGGCGGCATCCTCCTCGACCAAGCGGCGACCGGTTCGATCATTCAGGGCAACTTTATCGGCACGGATGTCACGGGCAACGCAAGCATCAGCAATGGCACGCCGCCGGGAGGCTCTTCAGAAGGCATCTTGAGTTTTGCGGCTGGCGCAATGATCGGCGGCACCATCCCGGAGGCACGCAACGTCGTGTCTGGCAATTTCGGCACCGGCATTCAGGTTCAGGGCCTCTCGACAACAGTCCGGGGGAACTACCTCGGGACCAACTCCGCCGGTACCGCCGCGGTACCCAACAGTGGCCCCGGCGTCACCGTCTCGCAGGCGAGTGGCGCGACAATCGGTGGGACGGCCCCCGGCGCCGGCAATCTCATCTCCGGCGCCTCCAGCAACGGCGGCAACGGAGCGCGCATTCTGCAATCCAGCAATACGCAAGTCATTGGCAACCTCATCGGCACCGCCGCCGACGGTACCACACCGCTTCCCAACCTCTCCGACGGCGTCTTGATCCGCGATCAGGCGTCCAACAACATTGTTGGCGGACAGATCGCGGGTGCCGGCAATACCATTGCCTTCAACGGCGGCAACGGCGTCCGCGTCGAGGCCGTAATACCCCCGGTTCGCAGCAACACGATCCGCGGCAACTCGATCTACTCCAATGCCGCCGCCGGAATCGTGCTCACCAACAACGGCAACGACAATCTGGCGCCACCGACCATCGTGAGCAGCGGTCCGCTGCACGGCACCTCATGCGCCCCGTGCGCGGTGGACATCTACTCTGACTCGCAGGATGAAGGCCGCGTCTTCGAAGGCTCGGTCTTCACCAACGACGGCAACTGGACATACAACGGGCCGCTGAGCGGGCCACACGTCACGGCCACCAACACGGATATGAGCAACAACACCTCGCCGTTCTCCGCGCCGTTCGTTCTTCCGACCCCGACGGTGACCCCCTCGCCGAGTCCGACGGCGACGCGGACGGCGACACCCAGCAGCACGGTCACCCGCACGAGCACGCCCACCGCCACGCCAACCCATACCCGAACCTCAACGCCGACTCGCACGCCGACTCCAACCGGTACCGCTACCCGCACCGGCACGCCCACGCGGACACCGACGAACACGTCGACGCCAACGGCGACGCGCACGCCGACCGCGACCGCTACCGCCACCCGCACCAACACGCCCACGACGACGCCGACGAACACGCCTACGCCCAGCGCGACTCGCACGCCGAGCCCGACCGGTACCTCCACCCGCACCAGCACGCCCACGACGACGCCGACGAACACCCCGACTGCAAGTGCGACTCACACGCCGAGCCCCACCAGTACCTTCACCCGTACCAGCACGCCCAGCGCGACTCCGACGAGCACGCCGACTCCGACTGCCAGCCCAACCGCAACGCCCACGAGGACGCCCAGCGCGACTCCGACCAACGCGCCAACCACAACCACCACCCCTACGGCGACGAGCACTGCGACTCCCGCCAGCAGCTCCACACCCACCGACACCCCGACGGCGACCACAACGGCCAGCCCTACCCCAACCGACACAGCGACCGCGACGCCCACCGAGCCTCCGCCGCCGCCGCCGAGCGTGACACCTACTGTGACATCGACACCGACCGCGACCCCAACGCCGACCGCGACGGGCGTGCCGTGTACGGGCGACTGTAACGCGGACCATATGGTCTCGATCAACGAACTGATCACCGGCGTGAACGTCATTCTCGGCAGCCTGCCGATGGATGCGTGCCCGGCATTCGAGAACCCGGAGGGCACGGTCGACATCGTGCAAATCGTCAAGGGCGTGAGCAATGCGCTGAACGGCTGCACAGAGATGCCGTAGGCTGGCCACGCTGAGGCAGGTCCATCTCGGTGATCGAGAATCGCTGCAACCGCGGACGAGCCCACCGACGGATCGTCGGCGGATGAGCCGGCCCATCTTCTCGGCGCGGGCCGTCGCCGCGCTCTTCCTGGAGCGCCAACACCTCGATCGCCCGCGTGCTCGCCGGCTGACTGCTGCGAGCCTCGCGCGCTTCGCCGAGGACACCGGCGGGATCCAGGTCGATTCAATCAACGTGGTTGACCGGGCGCACCTCCTGACCCTGTGGAGCCGGTTCGGTACCTACCAGCGCAACGCGCTCGACCGATTGATCTACGACCGCCGTGTGCTCTTCGAGTACTGGGCCCACGTGGCCTGTCTGGTCTCGACCGCGCATTTCCCGGCGTGGCGCCGTGCGATGCTCGACTACCGGCACCGCCACAAGGGCTGGACCGGGTTTCTCGCGCGGCACCCGAGGCTGCTGCGCGCGGTGGAGGCCGCGATCTCCGAGCGTGGGCCGCTCGCGAGCGCCGACTTCGAACACGTGCGTCCCCCTGGAGCCAGCGGCTGGTGGAATTGGAAGCCCGCGACGCACGCCCTGGATTTTCTGTGGATGAGCGGACGCACGACGGTGCATTCGCGCCTCCACTTTCAGAAGCGCTTCGACCTGCTCGAGCGCGTGCTGCCGGACGCCCTCACCACCGAGCCGCTGGACGCCGATGCGTTCCGGCGCTGGCACCTCGAGCGCTCGCTGCATGCGATGGGCGCCGCCACCGCCACCGACCTGCGGATGTACCTCACCTTCCCGCGCACGGCGGCATCCGCACGCGCCGCTGCGCTGCGTGAGATGGTGCGGCACGGCGACGTGGTGCAGATCGAGGTGGCGGGCGACCGCGCCCGCTGGTACGCGTTGGCCCGCGACTTAGAGCCGTTGGCCGCCGCCGGCCGGCGGCGTGCGGCGTCGCGGGGCGCGACATTGCTCTCGCCGTTCGACTCGTTCCTCTGGCATCGCGAGCGCGTCGCACGTCTGTTCGGCTACGACTACCGCATCGAGGTCTACGTGCCGGCAGCGCGGCGGACCTACGGATACTACGCCTTGCCGCTGCTGATCGACGGGCAGCTCATTGGCCGCGTCGATACGAAACTCCACCGCGCCGATCGGCGGCTCGAGCTGCGCCACGTCTGCTTTGAACCGTGGTTCGCGGCGGGTAACCAGCCGCCTGCCGCCGCGTGGGGTGTGGTGACCCAGGAGCGCGGTCTCGCCGGGCTCGCCGACGCGGCCTGGTCGCTGGCCGGGTTTACAGACGCCCAACGGGTGGAGATCAGACGCGTCACACCCGGCTCCATGCGCGCCGCGGTGCGGAAAGCGATCAGCGGCGGACCGGGTTGACATCGACGCACGAAGCACGCCTCACTCACCGCGCTCCCGTCGCCAACCACCGGACGCATAGTTGTCGAGTCCACCAAACATCTCGCCTGTCGCCAGCGTCGCCATGCCATGTTGATACTCGCCGCCCAAGGCCTCGGGGAGCGCCATCGACCACTGCTCGTAGGATGCGAGCCGGTCGCTGCGCAGCGCCGCCTGTGGTCGGCCCGCGATCTCTCGCGCCAGGGCGATCGCCTCGGGTAACGCGCGGCCCGGCGGGACCAGACGGTTGGCGATGCCCATTCGGAGTGCCTCTTCACCAGAGACACCTCGCCCGGTGAGGATGAGGTCGAGGGCGTGGCTGTGCCCGATGAGCCGCGCGAGACGGATCGTCCCACCGTCCATGAGCGGTATCCCCCAGCGCCGGCAGAAGACGCCGAAGACGGCATCCTCCGCCGCGACGCGCAAGTCGCACCAAGCGGCTAGCTCGAGGCCTCCCGCAACCGCATGTCCCTCGACGGCGGCGATGACCGGCTTGCCAAGCAGCATCCGGGTTGGTCCGACGGGGCCGTCGCCATCGGGCGTAACGCGAGTCACGCGATCGGGGTCGCCGCTGCGCATCGCCTTGAGGTCGGCGCCGCAGCAGAACTTGCCGTCAGCGCCCGTGAGTACGGCGACCGAGAGCGACGCATCGGCGTCGAATCGGCGAAACGCATCGGCAAGGGCGTCCGCCGTGGGACGGTCGATTGCGTTCGCGACCTCAGGCCGGTCGATGGTGACGACCACGACCGGGCCGTCGGGTTCGTAGTGGATGCTCATCGTAATTCCCTCCTCTCATGCACGCACCCTTCTGCGTGGACAGCGGCGTGAATCCGCAATCACATCTAGTTGTCGCGCGATTCAGGAAGCAAGAGGGGGCGGCGAACGCAACCACAGACTCTCCTCCCCCGTAGCCCACCGAGCCGCGCGGTGGTATGCGAAGACTCCCGCGGCGCTACGGCAAGGGGCGTCCGGGAGTTGAAGATGAGCCAGCTAGATTCCCTCGTCTTCACGAAATAGCAGAATAGGGATGCTCAAGCCGCGGGTTGCTTTCAGATGCTACCCCGGGGGCAGCGGATCATGTTCCACGCAATGGAGCACCTGAAGTCTTTGCCGAGGTTGCGCCGCTCGAACTCCTTGACCTGGGCGCCCACCTGCCTGCGTTCAGTCTTCTTGGCGGCGGGCTTCTTCACGCAAACAAGCCACGGATCTTCGCACGAACCTCTTGCAGCTTCGCGGCGCTGACTTTGGCTGCCGTGTAGAGGATCACCGAATGCTCGACGGTAAACAGGCGGTTCGCGCGGATGAAACTATCCACCGCGAGCCGCCCGTGCTCGAAGTCCGTCGCGACCAGGGGAACGGAGTAGCTGTCGCTGCGGGCCTGAGTGGTCACCTGGCAGAGAATCAGGTCATCGCCAGTCAAGTTCGCAACCACCAAAGCGGGGCGACGCTTGCCTGCCTGGAGGTCGGTCTGCGGAAACGGTAGGACGACGACCTCGCCGGCTACAGGCTTCCCCACGCCGCGTCCTCTTCCGGCGCATTCCAGTCCTTGCCCAGCGCAGATTCGCTCAAGAGCAAGCCGTTGAATCGCTCCTCTTCGGCCCTGCGACGCAGGAAATGCGCGAAGTCGTAGACCTCTCGCTGTAAGGGCTCCGGGAGGGCGTCAAGCTCCTTCTCAATCAGCTCCCGTGTGCTCATGCCGTCTATATCGCATGTTCCGGTGCGTTATTGAACTCCGGCAAATGTTGCTCGACAGTACAGTACCTCTGAGCCAATCGGCGTCGCCGCGAGTTGATCAGCGCCGCCCGACGTCAGGGGCCCGCGGCACCCCGCGGGGTGAGATGGAAGAACCACGTGTCCGGGCTCTTCGCCGGATCGTCCTCCATCCCCCAGCGTGCCATCGTGTACTTCGACCGCAGCAGCGGCACGATGCGCCGCAACTCGCTCTCGTCGGTGAGACGCGTCGCCTGCATCTCGTAGATGCTGTCGCCGATGCGCAGACGCACGCGCGGATCGGCGGTAACGTTCTGCACC
>JBGQHM010000031.1:0-31514 GCA_041497995.1 Binatia bacterium
CCAAGCGTTCATGGGCGCGTCACGTTCCGCAATGTGGCAACTGTTATTGCCGCTGTTGCTGCTGTCCTGCGGCGGGCCGGTGCTTGGATACAGTGAGAACAGGCCGTTGATGTCGTCCTGTTGGATGCGGTCGATGTTGCTCTCCCGACTGTTCATGATGGAGAACACCGATTGTCCGTTCGAGTCGGGGTGATCGAGCCCGAGCACGTGTCCGAGCTCGTGCACCAGCACGCGGCGGATGTCGTTGACGACGCGGTTGTCCGCTCCGATGCGGATCGGCCCATCGTACGCGTTCCAACCCATCTTCGAGAGGGGATCGTTGGATGCGTTGGCGGGGGCCGCGTTGACGAACACCGGCGCGTTGAGCATGGCGCCGCTGTTGCTGTCGGCACAGTTGTTGGTCAATTCGATAATGTCGCCGAAGTCCAGCCCACAAAAGCTGTCGGTAAAGAACACCGGGTTGTCCCCCACCGGACCGGTGTTTCGGCAGGCATGCCCGCCGCCCCGCGGCCCGCATGGGTTGATGAAGTTGCCGCCGACGGTCACATCGAAGTGGAATGCAGCGCCGGCGGCGTTCCAATCGTTTGCGGCGTTCACCGTGTTTTGATCCCAGCTCAAAGTACCGTTAATCAATGGGCCCTCGTTGCCCAGAAACGAGCGCAGCGTTGTACCGCCCTGCACCCAGCGGACGCAGCGGTTGTTGATTTGCAAGCAGGCGAACGCGTGTGCTGATGCGGCCGGCAGCACGACTGTGGCGACAGCGATGACGGCAAGGGCGAGTTGCCCCAAAACGATGCGTCTCACCAACTACCTCGCTGGCGCGCTGGTGGCCGTCGGGCGCGTGAGCTCGCCGGCGATAGAATCCAGGAAATCGCCGAGCGGCATCGCCGTGCCCTTGCTCTCGCCGCGGACAATACTGCGACCGGCGACCGCCACGACGGGCGCACGATCGTTGGTTTCGATGACGTCGGTCTGTCGGTCGGAGTCGAAGCGTACGTTAAAGCGACCCTGCCACACGCCGACGAGCGGGCAGACCGTGTGTCCGTTGCCGGCGACGAAGAGTACCGCGCGGTCGCCGATGCTGAAGGTCGGCATGTCAGGGATGTGCACCACCACGTCGCCGCTCTCGCCGCCGTAGAAGCGCAGCGTGAGCGTGTCACCGACGTCACCTTTGAGCACGGTGAGGTCCCCGAAAGTGACGAAGGTGGCTGGGCCGAATGCATCGGTCTCCTGTCTGATGTCCGTGACGGTACCGGCGACGATCTGCTCGGCGCGGGCGACGAGCTCTGGGAAATCGCGTTGCACCACAACCATCGCGTGGGCGGCGATTGCCACTTGCGCCAAGAACACCGCCACAGCAGCTGTCCGCACGATGTTCATTGGGGGCCGACCGTAGCAGACGGGGATTGGTGATGCCATGTGAGAGAACAGACGGTGTGCCTAGTAGGTGTATTCGATCTGACCGGTGTAGATCACATCGGCGCGCAGGCCGTCGCGGTTGAGCGGGAACTGGAAGGTGGCGCCCATGACAACCTTGTCGAAGGGATTGACCTTGAAGCCGATCGCCGACTGGATCACGTCGTCGTTGATGCCGTCGCGCTTGTCATCGTGATAGCCGAGGAAGTCGGCGGCCAAGGTCAGCCACTTGGTGGCGCGCACATCGGCGCCGGCGATCCACTGCGCTTGGCTGACGTCAGCACTGCTGCGGAATGCGTAGCCCAAGTTGATATGCGGCGAGACGCGGCCGAAGTCCTTTGAGGCGATCAGCAACGGCGTGAACGTCGGGTCATTGAAGCCGAGAAAGTTGTCGGCATTGCCGGTCGGGAGGGTGAGCAGGGCGACGACGGCAAAGTCAGCGTACTCGGTATCGTAGAAGTGCCATTTGCCACGCAGAAAGAGATCGCCCGTGCCGAAGGCTGAATCATCGAAACTGTCCGTCGCGCAGCGGACGTCGAGCACTTGGGTGGGGTTCTGCGGGTTGAACCCGCAGAAGTGGCCGGACGTGGCAACGAGCTGGTGGTCGACTTGCGTGAAAGAGGTGAGGGGGCTCAGTCCACCAGTGACCTTCTCGGTCTGCGAGACCACGGTGCCATGCATGCGGGCTTGACTGACCGACAGTGCCAAGCTGACGTCGATGGAATCCGTGATGCCGTAGGCGCCGGTGAAGAAGAAGGTGTCGAAGGACAGCCCCATGTTGAGTTGTGACCGAATGACGTCATTCCCCAACGTGGGCTGCAAGGCCGCAGAGTACGCTGGTTGGACGAAGGTAAGGTTGCTGAGCGAACTGCCCTCCAACGTGTCGAAGTCGATGTGGGTGTACCCGACGCTGAAGGTGCCGGTGTAACGCCCGAGCGTCGGGGCGCGCTCGGCGACGCCGGAGCCCAGACTCTCGGTGGAACGCACGAAGGTATCGAGCTCGGGATCCCACCCGAAGCGAAACGCTCCGCTCGCTGAAGGGATCGGCGACTGCGAGTGCGCAGTCGCCAGGTCTGCGGACAAAGAATTGAACTGTGAGGCGAACCGCAGCTTTTGGCTTTCCTTGATTGTTGGCTCCGGTGCGCCGACCTGAGGCGTGGTGACTAGCGTGCCGCCGAACAAGCCTGGTATCGCCCTATTGAGCGTGCCTGCCTGTGTCGTTGCTGCATTGATGCAGAGGCCGACGACGAGGCCAACCACTCCCGGCAGCACCGGCCCGCTGCGACGAATTGATCCGGAGGTCATCATAGGCCGTCCGTGATCTTCCACCCGCCGTTATCGGGGACGAGGATTTTGGTGAGGCGGACTTCGAGGCGTTGGGGCTTGCCACTCTCGCGGTCGATGAAATGGTCGCGTCGGGTGTAGGTTACGGCGACGGCGTCACCCAACGGCGCTACAGTGACGTCCGCCAGCTCGACGGTCAGCCCGGCGGCGTTCTCCATGTACTCACGCAGCGCCTCGCGCTGGCGGGCGGAGAACGCGACGTACAGTGCCGCGAGGTGATCGAGGTTCTTGTTTTCGAGGGCGACGCGATACTCTTCCAACACCTGGCCCACCGGGGCCGGCAAATCGAGCAGCTGTGCGTGTCCGTAGCCGATGCGTGACAGCAGCGTAACCGCCGCGACGCACGCGATGACCTTCGGCCAAGCGAACCGACGACTCATTGGCCGCCCGCCATCTTCCACTGGCCGCTGTCGCGCACCAGGATTTTGGTGAGGCGGACTTCGAGGCGTTGCGGCTTGCCGCTGACGGTGTCGATGAAGCGGTCGCGGCGTGTGTACGACACGGCTACGCCGTCCGCGTGCGGGGTTACGGTGACGTCGGACAGCTCGACGATCAACCCGGCGGCGTTCTGCAAGTACTCGCGTAAGGCGTCACGCTGGCGGGGCGAGAACGTTACGTACAGCAGCGCGAGATGGTCGAGGTCCTTTTGCTGCAGCGCGCCGCGATAGGCTTCAAGCACCTCGCGCACCTCTGCATCGACGCCCGCGTCGGGTGGCTCGGCGTAGGCCGGCGGCGACAGGAGCGCTGCAAGCTTCCAGAGGCTCTCGGAGGCGCGCGACTGCGGCCCGGGACGCGGTGCCGTCGGTGTCTTCGAACTCGAAGCGGCCTCGCCGACGACGCCTTCGGTCTCCAGCAACAGGCGATAGGCGTCGACGTCGGTGTTGGTCTCTCCTTGGATCGACTTGCCCTCCTCCGCCGACAGCTCCACCGGCAGACGACGCAGCATACTGATGACCAACTTCTTCTGCAGCTCGAAGAACGCCGTCTGGTCGCCCTCGACGCTATCAGAGCCTTCCTGCACTCCCGAAGCGGCGTCGATGATGCGTGCATCGATGCGAATCGTGTTGCCGACGACGTGAAACGATCCGGTGAGGAACTTGCCGATACCGAGCTGCTGCGCGATGGAGAGATTGTCAGGACCGCGCGCGCGTGCCACCCGGTCGATGAGCTCTGGCGAGGAGACGTGCAACGCTTTTACCTTGCTGAGCTCGGTGTTGAATGCGACGCGGAGCGCCTTGCCGATCCAGTCGTGCTGCGGATCGGCGCGCAGGTCGTTGAACTCCATCACCCCGACCGTGTTGGCCACGGGTGCAGAGGGGCGTGGCACGGCTTGGTTTTCCGCAACGGCAACCGGCGGAGGCGATTCCGACGGCCGACCATCGCGCGGCACGGCCGCGAACACCAGGTCGGTGCCTTCCATCTTGTGATAGGGGTGCTGCTGCTCGTCCGTCAGCCGCGGCACGCGACGGGCAACGTGGCCGAACAGCTCCGACACGGTGACCAAGCCGTCGTTGTCGGCGTCCGCCGGGCCCTGCAGGCCTTCGAGGACCGCGTAAGTGAACACGCCGTGGCGCAGGTCCGGTTTCTCTTTGGATTCCTCGCCCGGCTTGGTTGCGGCGAGGAGAAAGAAGCCCTCGCCCGCAGACATGCGGGCCGCGAGATCATCGGCGGACACCAGCCCGCGCGCGGCGAGGCGCAACGATCCGGAGTGGCAGGTGTCGAGCATGACGACGATGCCGCGTACGTTGCGGCGCAACACACGCACCACTTCGTCGAAGTCGGTCATACGCAACCCGGCGGTGAGGAGGTTCGACGGCGTCGCAGGATGCGGCAGGAAGTAGTAGCTGCCCGTGGTAAGATCCTGCACGCCATGGCCAGCCATGAAGATGAGCGCGATATCATTCGGGCCGGCCTGTCCCAAGAAGCGTTCCATGTTGTCGAGAATGCTTTCGCGGGTCACATCGTCGTCAGTGAGGAGGAGCGTCTTCACCTGGCTGTACAGCCTGCCCCCCGCCTGGCGCTGCAATGCAGCATCGATGGATTGAGCGTCCGCCGCGGCAAATTGGAGGTTGAAGTTGGGGTCCTGATAGCGGCTGACGCCGATGGCCAGCACCCACAACGACGACACAGCCTGAGCTTGCGCCCCCGCCACAGGTGGCGGTGGTGCGAGGGATTCGGGCGGCGCGGCGGCGCGTTCTGGCCGCTGGATGGTCCACACCAAGGCGATGCCCGCAACCGTGCACCCGGTGGCGACTACCAATCGTCCACGCGCCGTCATACAATCACTAGGAATTGATCATCTCTTATTGCCGCAGCGGGTTGCAACCAATTTCTGGCAAGCGAAATGTGTCGAATCGTTCAAGAATACTCCGATGGGCGCTGCACACCGCGCCGCTCGGCCCGGACTCTTTGCCTCAAGTGTGCTCGAAGTGCAATAAATCGACAAGTTTTCGCATCTCTCGTGGCAGGGGACCATGGAATCACGAGAGGAGCTGGGCATACGAGTCTGCGTAGTCACTGATGGAGGACCCACTCAGCGAAGCCCGAGAGGCCCGGGCGCTGATCGCCCGGTGTCTGTCCGGCGGCCCGGAGGCCGTCAAGCAGTTTCAGCAGAAGTACGGCGAGCTGATCTACGGCTATCCGCTGCGCGTCTACCGCACGCCGCCTGAGGATGCGGGCGACTTCTATGTCTTCGCGTTCCAGAACGGGCGTATCTTTCGACGGCTGCGGACCTTCGAGGGGCGTGCCCCGCTGCGCGCCTATCTCCTCGGATTCGTCCTCGACGATCTGGTTCTCGAGTGGAAGCGCGGCGAACGCAAGGTCGAGACGGTCTCCATCGAGGGCTTGGGTGAGTTCCCGGACACCGCGACTCCGGCGAGGCCACCGATGGCCGACGACGGGCCGCGGCCGGCAGGCCAGGGGTCGCTCGATGACTTGTTGGCGGCGCTATCCCCCGCCAAGGCTGTTGTCATGAAGCTGCTCTATGTCGAGGACTACGAGCTGAGGGCGGCGGATGTGAACTATGTTGCTGAGGTGTCGGGGCGGGGCGTACCGGAGGTTATTGCGGCCGTCGCACGCCTGCGAGCCACCGTGCGCGAGCGCGAAGCCGGATTGAAGAAGGTTGAAGATGGTATCGACGCGGTGCAGGCCTGGGTTCGCCTGTACGAACGCCGCGTGCAGCGCATCACCGAAGATCTCGATTCGTTGCCGCCGAATGCCGGCGCCGCGGTCCGGCTGCGCGCGGAACTGGCCCAGCTCGAGCAGAAGATGGAGCGCCGGCAGCAGCAGCGGGCGCGGCTGACAGCCCAGGCACAGCGCCGAAAGGTTACGGCGCCTTACAAGGAGATTGCGGCGATCCTGAACACCAGCGTGGGCAATGTCTGTTCCCAGATTGCACGGGTGCGCCGGGAGTTAATGGTAAAGTCCGGTGGACGCTATTCTGGTATTGAAAAAGCAGATGAGAAAGGTGTACGCTCCGACGAGCACAACTTTTGAAGCCGCTTCCCCGGCGTTCAGGGGGAAGTCTTGCGGGCGGGGTAGGCTGAGTTGAGGTGCGGAGATCCGCAGGAAGTAACGATGTCTAAGAGGGAGAGGAGAGTTCCAATGACATATTCTCGGCATGCCACCCCGCAGACGAAGAGCGATCACGCCACCTGTCCAGACTTTGAGGACCTCTCTCGGTTTGTCGACGGGGAAGTCGATGGCGACCGGGCCTCCCAGATCGGTACGCACGTGCGGCACTGCGCGTGGTGCGCCGGGTTGGCCACGATGATCCGGGCCTACTTTGAAGCGGCCGCCGCCAGCGCTGACTCCACAGCGGGCGGATCGAGTTGTGGCAGCAATGAAATGCTTGTGAGCTATCTCACCACCGGCCTCTCCGACGCCGAGCGCCACAGCATCGATACGCACGTCCGCGGCTGTGATCAATGCATTCGAACCTTGACCCTCTTGCAGCGTCGGTTGCTCAGCTCGGAAGAGATCCCGGCTCCGGTGCCGGCGTTCCTCGTGGAAAGGGCAACGGATGCGGCGACGCCCGAGCGCGTCCCTGTGAAACCGGCGGCAGGGCTCGCCGAGGCGTGGTCGGCGCTGTCATCGGTTGGCCGGCGTCTCTCGGCGCACATTCGCTTGCCGGCGTTGGTCCCCGCCGCGGTGGCTGCCGGCGCACTCTTGGTGGTGGCCGGTGAGCACAATTGGATGAAGCCCGAACCGCTCAAGGAGATGTCGCGTGCCGTGCCGTCCCACCGCGCTCTGAGGATCACGGCACCAGAGGCAGTGGTCCGTCTGCAACCCAACTCACGTACCGAGGTCGTTGCCACGCTCAGTCGTGGGACGACGATCGAGGTGACGAGTCTCGAAAAGGATTGGTACCGTGTCACGCTCCCCGGCGGCGCGGAAGGCTGGGTGGAGCGCCAAGCGTTCGAGTAAGCCTCGCCTCAGTTTGAAAATGATGCATCAAACGACCGGGAGCACCCGCAGCCCGGCCGGGTGGTTTGCTGTCCACGGCTGGGCTGCAGCGATACTCGCGGTCGGACTTGCGGCGCTTGCGGTACTGCTCAGTAGCCGCATTCCGGCCGCGTTCGCGGTCGACAATAATACGGTCGACGGTCTCTTCTGCGGGATTCCTCTCTCCCGACACTTGGCCGCAGGTGCCACCGACACGTTCAACACCTCTCTGCCCGTAGGCACCGTCGTCTCGGTCGACACGAAGGCGACAGACGGCGTCGTTGCTCTGAAACAACAATCGCTAAACTTTACGCCGGCGACGTCGGATCAATGCAGCGGCAACCTGCTCCTGACGGTGCCGGCACCCGCTCCGGGAATGGACGTACCAGTCGGGATGATCAACGTTACCAACTGCGTGGACAGCGCCGCGCATGACTACACGACAACCCTCTCAGTTGTGTCGGGCACGCCCAGCAACTGCGCCGTGCCGCTGCCGTGCGGTATGCCACTCAACGCGAGCTTCAACACCCGAGGTGAGGTTGATTCTTACCTGTTCCCTGGCATGGCGGGGGATACCATCAGCTTCGCTGTGACCAACGTCAGCCCATCCATCGGCGGAATACGCATACGGCTCTTCGATCCGTCCGGGGCGTCGATTTACGACGATGTCTTCACCTGTCCCACAACTGGGCCCGTCCTGAAAACGTTGCCGGCGAGCGGCAACTACACCGCGCTCCTCAGCGCCTGCACCGGCGCGCCGCAAGGCCAATACACAGTGACCTGGCAACCATCGGGTTGTACGCCGAAGCAGCCGCCCGGACAGTTCGCCTACGTCACGAATGCCGACTCCGGGACCATGAGTGTCGTCGATCTGTCCTCCAATACCGCCAAGCTCACCCTCCCCATTGCCGCGGCGGGGCAGGCGCAGATTGCCTCGCAAACGTTTGTTGCGATCACGCCGAATGGCGGCTTTGCGTATGCGACATACGTGCCTTCGAGTACGACCTCCGTTGTCAATACAAGCACGAATCTCTTGGTGGCGTCGGTGCAGAGTGGGTTCGACGCCAACGGAGTAACTGTGAGCCCAGACGGCGCGACCGCGTACATCGTGTCGAACTCGCTTGGAGGAATCGAGCTTGTCAACACGCGGACGAACAAGATCACGGGCGTGGTTGCGTCAGACATCGGATTCTCTCAAGGCATCGCCGTCTCACCCGACGGCAAATTCCTATACGTCATGTCCGAAGACAACGGGCCGGGTCTCAACAAGATCAACACGACGGACTACACGGTCGACGCAGTGGCGCTCCTAGAACTCGGCCTCTATGACGCGTTCGCCATCAGCCCAGACGGGTCGTATGCCTATGCCGGTACGCTGGAGGGCATCGCCGTCATCGACACCAGCATCATGATGACAACTGATATGATCGAGGGCGTCGGTGAGCCATTCGCCATTGCGTTCACGGCCGACGGCCGCAAGGCATATGCGACGATAGCTGACAATGGCGTCATTGTGGCGATCGATACCGCGACGCATCAGGTCGATACGATTTCCAACGTGGGCGACAGCCCGGGTGGCATTGCCATTTCCCCTGAAACCGGACTCGCCTATTCGACGGACTTCACCGCTGCGGCCAACCAGCCTGGCGTCTTCGTCATCGATACGAAAACCAACAAGGTCGTTACTTCGCTGGCAACGCTCGGTGACGGTCCGACAGGGATCGCGTTGACCACGGCGCCCACCGGCCTCTGCGTCGGTAATGCAATGGGTCAGACCGAAGTCACGATCGACGAGCTGGTGTTGTCGGTGAACTACGCTCTCAACGGTTGTCCGGGGCGATTCCCAACAGTCTCTGTCCCAATCCCGTGATCGGCTGTTTCCCGTCTCACACATTCCCGCAGACGTAGCGGATCGTCTGGTTCCGTTCGGCAACGCCGTTGCACGGCACGACTGAACTGCTATGAAATGCGCCACTCACAGCGGAGGGTGACAATGGTGAAGGTCCTGGGGACGTGTCTACTGCTCACGGTGCTCGCGACCGGAACGGCGCAAGCGGAAGGGAAGAATCCAATGGTACTGATCTCGACGTCGATGGGAGACATCAAGGTAGAGTTGGATGAACAGAAGGCGCCGGTGACGGTGAAGAACTTCCTCGGCTACGTGAACGACAAGTACTACGATGGGACCGTGTTCCACCGTGTCATCCCGAATTTCATGATCCAAGGCGGCGGCATGGACAAGGACATGAAGGAAAAGGCCACGAAGGCGCCGATCAAGAACGAGGCCGGCAACGGTCTGAAGAACACCGTCGGTACGCTCGCCATGGCACGCACGGGTGTGGTCGATAGTGCGACGGCGCAGTTCTTTATCAACGTGAAGGACAACGCGTTCCTCGATCACCGGGACGAGACCCCCGCCGGCTTTGGCTACGCCGTGTTCGGCAAGGTCGTCGACGGAATGGACGTCGTACGCAAGATCGAAAACGTGCCGACCAGCAACAAGGGCATGCATCAGAACGTGCCCGCAGAGGTGGTGGTCATCAAGTCGATCACCGTCGTCAAGTAGCCTGCTGCGTGCGACGCGGTCGCGGCACGCGTCGCACGCGGCCTGACTCGCTCGCGCCTGACGCGACATGACGCCCGCCGCGGTCATTTTCGACCTCGATGGTGTTCTCATCGACTCCGAGGCGCTGCAGTACAAGGCGTACTCGGAGGTGCTCGCGCGGTTCGGTATTACGGTCTCGCTCGAGGAGTATGCAGCCCACTGGATCGCGGCGGGTCGCGGTCCCGAGCACGCCGTTCGTACCTATGGGCTGCAGATGCATCCCGACGAGCTGCGCGCCCTGAAGCACCCCGTCTACCACGAGATGTTGCGCCGCGATGCGGCGTTGATGCCCGGCGCGATCGACGCGCTAGGACGCCTCCAACCGCATTTCCCGCTGGCGCTGGCCACCAACTCGAACCGGCAGGACGTGTCGTACCTGATGGATCGCTTCGATCTGTGCCGCTTCTTCACCGCGATTGTGACTCGGGAAGACTACAAACGCGCCAAGCCGTATCCCGATGCGTTCGTAACTGCCGCGACCCACCTCGGCGTGACACCCGAGACGTGTGTGGTGGTCGAAGATGCCCACCGCGGGGTCTTGGCGGCGCGCCGTGCCGGTGCGGCAGTGGTGGCCGTCCCGAACCGTTTCACGCGCGCTAGTGACTTCTCGCTGGCCGCGCTGGTGTTGCCCAGCCTCGAGGCGCTGACGGTCGAAGTCGTCGCGCAGGTGATGGATCGCGTCGTCTGAAAGCTAGCCGCCTGTCGGACTTGCCAGCCCGCAGCGACCCAACGGGAGCGGGCCATAGAAATGACGCTGGCCGCAGGCCCTAGAACGTGATGCGCAATTTGCCGCCCGGCCCGAAGACGTTGGGTGGTTGCTGGATCAACCCGCTGACGTCGCGCCGCTCGCGGATCAGCTGTCGCCGTTCGGGAGCGATGCCGGAGATCGCGACCGCGGCACGGTCAGCCTTCGGTACGACCTGCCCCGCCAGCAGCGGACTGTTGAGCGTCAGACTCTCCGCGGCGCCGGCGCCGATGAAGTCCATGCCCTCGATGTATTGCCGAAAAAGCGCGTCAGGCAGGCGGCGCGGCGGTGTCGGAAAGTGCCCGCGCGTGATGGTGGTAGCCTCCTGCGCCGTGATGAACACACCCCGGTTGCTGCGATCGAACGCGCTGAACACCTCGACCGTGCCGCTCAGCCCGGCGACCTCGGTGTGATCGTTGCGTGGGTCGTAGGTGACCACGAACTCCGTGCCGCGTACACCGGCAACGGCCGTGGCGGTCTTGATCTCGTATGCCGCCCCGGGCCGCTTGTAGTACTCGCTGACTAACGCGCTGACCTTGCCTTGCAAGAGCCCTAAAACCGAACGGCTCTTCCCCTGGTTGGGATCGAAGACCTGCTCGTCGACGACCACGCGCGAGTCGTCGCTGATGGTGAGGACGGTGTCGTCCTGGAAGACGATGCGCATACGCCCTGGCTCCCCGGTGCGCAGCTCGTCACCGCGTTGGATGGCCGCGCCAGGGGTGGCGGTGATCCAGACGTCGCCGCGGCCGATCTTGGCGCTGCCATCGAGCGCAGCGATGGTGCCGACTTCTTGGGCGACGGCAGCGCGGATTGCCCAGGCGGTCAAGAGAACCAGGAACGCGCCGTGCCGTAGCGCGAAGCGGCGCCGGTTACGATCAGTCAAGAGTGTCGATCCGTTGATATCCATGGTGTCCCCTGTTCGGGTTGCCGGGCGATTGTAGCTGGACTGCCCTCTCGCTCCTAGTGGAATCTGACCTCCGCCGCCACCGACGCGACGTTGCGAGTGTATTGGAATTGCGGCTGGTTCGAATCGTTGAAGTCCCCGAAGTAACCCGCGGTCAATGCTAGGTACTCCGTCAGTTGCTTGTACAACGTGACGTAGACCAGATTCTCGTTGTCCTTGCGTATGGTGGGCGGATCGAAAACCGAGCTTTGTGAATCGTAGTCTTCGTGCCGGTAGGCGTACCCAAGCTCGGTGAGGATGCCAAATGGGAAGGACCACCCTCCGCCAACGTCGACTTGGTTCCCGTTGTAGGCAAATACGTTCCCTGCCGAATTGATCGGCGACTCGTGATCGTAGCGATAGCCCACCGTGACGTAGCGAGCCGGCGCACCGAACGAGTAGAGCTGGCGGAAGCCCACTTCGTGATTGAACGCGTTGCGCAGCTGGTACGTCTGGTCTTTGAAGTCGCGTCGCCGCATCCGGTAAAAGACCTCGGTCCGTGCGGTGTCCCATTCGTTGATCGCCACCCACGGGAGTGCGGTCGCCTCCTGCAGGAAGCTTTGTTCGTCGCTGATCAGGTAGTAGTCGTACCGTCCGAGCAGGCCGAACTGGAAGATGTCCGCGGTCACCACTGCCTGCATGCTCGGGCGGTGATCCTGCAAGTTGAAGTCGGTGAGCTGGAAGTACAGGCTCTGATAGAACTCATAGCCGCCCGACAGCTCGAAAGTCTCAGTGCGCCATGGGATGTAGATTCCGCCCAGCGTGATGACACCGCGCCCGTCGGCTTGATTGCTGATCCGCAACTCCTTTAGCGCCACGTCGTTGAGCGCGCCGTTCGACGGTCCGAGTACGACGTTGCTGTCGTACTGCAGCCCGAAGACGCCGTAGACTTCCCAGCGGGAGTAATCGCCGCTGCGAATTTTCTGGAGGAACGCCGCCGCCTCGCGACCCATGTCCGACGCGGGGTCGTACGCCGCGACGTACTCAAAGTCCTGCTCGGCATCTGACCACTTGCCGTCCTGGTAGGCGGCGACGCCACGATAGTAGCGCGCCGGGAGACGGAGCGCCGGGTCCTTTTGTTCCGCGCGGTCGAAGTTCCGCCGCGCCGCGGGGGTGCTTCCCGTTCGCAGCTGCGCAATGCCGAGAAACATCGACGCGCGTGCCTCGAGCGTCGGCACGCTCTGTGCCTGTTGCAGCCACGGAATGGCTTGCTCGTATTCGCCTGCCTCTACCATCATCACTCCCAGCTCGAGCGGAGCCTGCTTCACCGTGTGCGCTTCGGCCACGGTGCGGAGGTCAGCAATTGCGCCTGCGGAGTCGTTGAGCCGGCCGCGCGTCACGCCGCGGTAGTAGCGCGCGTACATGTCGCCGGGGTCGGCCGCCACCGCTTCATCGAAGCGACGCAGGGCTTCGTGGAGACGGTTGGCGTGGAAGTCCACGAGCCCCTGCGAGTAGAGTCGCATCGACTGTTCGGATGCGCCGGCAATGCCAGCGCTGCTGACTGCAGCCAAGATGAACGTGAGAACGATGAGCCGCTGCATGAGGCGCCGGGAACAGGAGCGTGATGGCTGCGACGTTAGCTGCGGGCAGTTGCCGTCTTGGTGGGGGTTGACGTGGGCGTCCGCGTCGGTTTGGGCTTGGGTGTTGGTGTCGGTGGCACCGCTGGGTAGTGATAGCCGAGGTCTACCGGAGCGGCGTCGATTGACCCGTCTGTTTGCGTCGTGCGGCGGCCGAGCGCCCCGAGGATCTCCGCCTCGATGTCGGGATCGCCCGCGTTGACGGCAGGACTCTGCGACCCTGAGAGCCCCTTTGCGAGATGGAAGTCCTCGCGGGTCGGTGCGATGAAAAGCGGGTTGGCAATGTTGCCGATGATGTCATGGCTGCCCGCCGGCGTCTCGGCTCCGTACCCGTCGGTATTGAGGTTGTAGTCGGCATCGTATCCATCGGTTGCGGGGTCCGCCGTCAGCCCGGTTGGCGTATTCAGGTTGACGATGTTGTTGCGCACCATGATGGCGGTGGACGGGTCGGTCGCGTCGCCAACGACGATGCCGGCATCCTGATTCTGATAGAGCGTGTTGTTGATCAGACGCACATCGCTGCTGCCGCGCACCTGAATGCCGCTGGCCGAGTTGCCGAGGACAACATTGTTGAAAGCGAGGGCGCTGCTGGAGCTGTCGAACAGTATGCCGTCGCCGCGCGTGCCGGTGACGGTGCAGTTCTGCACGATGACACCATCGCTCTGCTCCACCAGCACGCCGGCGCTTGTCGCGCCGCGCACGCTGAAGCCATCCACCGTGACATTGCTCTGTCCTGCAAGGTGGATACCGGCGGTCCCGCCGCGCACGCTGATTGTCACGGGTGCTGCGGCACTGTCGGTCTGTATGCCGCTCACATCTGCGAGTAAGGTGATCGGACCCTGTAGATTGCCGCTGGTGAGATCGACGGGCGCATACAGGCCCGGTGCGACTACGATGGTTGATCCCGGCGGCGCCGCGCGGGCGGCACTGGCGATGCTGCCACCCGGACGCACGATGACCACCCGGCCCGGCGTTCCGACCGGCGTCGGCGTGGCCACACCGCCGCCCTGTACGCTGAAGGAATAGCTGAGATCCAGTGCCCGCGGCGGTGCGGCGAGATTGCGCGCCTGAATCTGCGCCGTGGCGTCTCCAGATTGCAGTGTCTGTCGCTGGCGGGCCACGCGGAAGCCGCTGACACGCAGCGCGCCGGCGGCGCTGCACGGACTACCCGTGGTGTCGTCACACGGCGTGAGTGTCAGCGGCGCCGCAGGAGCGCTTTGATCATTCTGCGTGACGGCGACGCTCACCGATTGTTGATCGATACCCGTCGCGGCGTCCACAACCGTGAACGTAACTGCCACTGGATTGGTGGCAGTTGCGCCGACGTCCGGACTGAGGTCCAGGATAAACGGAATGGCGAACACCGGGATGTCACCAGCCTCGGTCTGGATGCCGCTGACGACGTTGACGCGCTGCGCATCGCTCTGAAAGCTTGGCGCCGCCACCCGGCTGGGATCGCATGCCTGACCCGCACCTGGCGGGTCAGTCGGACACGCTTCGACGGCATCCGCGGTGGGTGCGAAGTCTGCGGCGAAGCCGGCCAAGCTCACCGTCGCACCACCCCCAGGCAGTTGGCTCAACACGAGGAAGCGCCGGCCGGATACCGGATCAATGGGGAGGAGCGTCGGGTCGACCGCCAAGCAGCAGCGTTGGCCGGCATCCGAATCGAAAGCGATGCGGATCGTCTTGACCGCAGCCGGGAGGTTTGGGCCGAAGCTTGCGCGTGGCAACGATGCTGGTGGCGCGCTTGCCGAGGCTCCGGTACCGCTTCCTAAGGCCCTCTGCTCCCAAACTGGGCGGAAGTTGAGGCTACCGCCACCGCCTCCAGATGAGCCGCCACCGCACCCAAGCGCACCGAGCACGCCCAACATTGCTGCGAGTCTCGTGACCGATCTACGTCGCACGGAGATTCACCGTTCAAGGGCTGACATACCGTCTCACGTTGCCTTTGTCCAACAAGAAGGTACGCCCTCGCGTTGGCTAGAACCCCCGCACAATCCGGGCTACAGTCGGCGCGATGGATCGACGCATCGAAGTGGCAATCGCCGCCGCCAGGGCGGCCGGCGATGTCGCGCTGCGCTACTTCCGCACCGGACTGACGGTCGAGTACAAGGGCGATCGCTCACCGGTGACGCGCGCCGACCGCGAATGCGAGCAGCGGATCGTTGAAGTGCTGCACGCAGCGTTTCCTGACTACGGCGTGGTCGGCGAAGAGTTCGGCGAAACTCCCGGCGCTGGTGCGCGGTGGATTATCGATCCGATCGACGGCACCAAGAACTTCATCCGTGGCATTCCCTATTTCGCGACCCTGATCGGTTTGGAGGAGGAGGGCGAGATCACGGCCGGCGTCATCTACGCGCCGGCAATCGACGACCTGCTCTACGCGCAGAAGGGACAGGGTGCGTACGACCGCACCGGCCGGTTGCAGGTCTCATCGATTGCCACTCTGCGACAAGGGATGATCGTCTTTGGTGGCATCGACATCTTCCGACAAGCCGGCCGGTGGGACGCGTTCGAGCGCTTGGTGCGCACCTCCGGCCGACAGCGCGGCTTCGGCGACTATTTCGGCCACACGTTCGTCGCGCGTGGCCAGGCCGAAGCGATGGTTGAATTGGATCTCAAACCGTGGGATCTGGCGGCGATCAAGATCGTCATCGAAGAGGCCGGCGGCCGCTTCACCGATTTCACCGGCGCTGCCACCATCTATGGCGGTACGGCAATCGCCTCCAACGGCGTCGTGCACGACGAGATTCTGCAGTTGGTCGGTAGCGCATCCGCGTAGCGCCAGGTTGTCATGCGCAAGCGCCCTCCACCGGAAGAACAGGCCTCGCTCTTTGACGCGCCGGCGCCGCGCAAGGCCGCTACGACGCCGGCCAAGCCACGGTCGGACGGCGCACGGAAATGGCACATGCCCGAGCGCGAAGGACGCACGGTTGCCGAGATCCGCTTGCGCTGGACGAAACGGTTGACCCCGGCGCAGGTGGCGCGCGTCGAGGCGGAGCTCAGTGCGCTCCCGAAGATCCTCTCCAAGCTCGGCTTCGGCACCGTGCAGGTCGAACGCGCCTTCGTCCGCCGGCGACGGGCGTAGCCGCACCGGAGAGCGTGAGCGTGCGAGCGTGGGTGTACCGGAGAGCCCTCCGCCCTGTATTACGCCCGGCGCTGCTGTGCGCCGCGATCTGCACCGCGGTTGCCGGTGGCTGCGAGGACGACCTGCGCGTTCCGTACATTCCACCGACGCTGGCGAATTGGCCGCAGCCGTATCACGGCGTCGCCGGGGTCAAGGTCCACATCTTCAACACCGGTTACCTGCGGGTCCCTGAAGCGCTGGTGCTGCGCGGCGGCAGCGTGACGCGCAAGCGCGACCTCGCCGTCCCTGCGGTCCTCATCGAGCATCCACAACAGGGAGTGGTGCTCTTCAATACAGGACTCAACCCAAAGCCGGACGAGGCGTCATCGTGGTGGGATCTTCTCGGGATGGAGGTGCTGCCGGGGAAGGACCTCAAGAGCCAGATGCAGGACGCGGGCTTCAAGCCCGAGGCCGTGCGTTGGATCGTCATGTCGAGCTTGCGCTTCGATCGCACCGGCGAAATGAAGGCGTTTCCCAATGCACGGGTGGTGGTGACCAAGGCCGAGCAGGAATACGCGCGCCACGGCGGACGCGGCTATCAGCTCAGCGCGTTTGATGACATTGCCAACTGGAAGTTCATCGACTTCGCGTCTGCCACCGGGTTGGCGACCTTTCCGGTGCACGTTGATCTCTTCGGCGATGGGAGTTGTTTGTTGCTGGACGCCAGCGGCTCGACACCCGGCGCGCTGGCGATGCTGATTCGTGTGCGGCAGCAGCCGCTGTTGCTGGCTGATGGCTTCGCGGCTGTCGAAGAGCAGGTACGCTACGCGGCCAAGCCCGCTGCTGCAGCCGATCTGCGCCAGTGGTGGGATCACATCTGGCGGGTGAAGCGTTTCAAGGATTTGGTGCCCGAGCTCGTCGTGGTGCCAGGGCACGATCTTGCCCAGATCAGTGTTCAGCACGCCGAGAACATCATCGTGCACCCGTTCGCGCAGGCCAGTACCGATACGTCGCCGCCGCCGACCGCCGGCGTGCTCGAGCGGATCATGCCGCGGCCGATGTAGCCGCGCGCGGCTCTACCGCTTCGCCTTCTTGTTCTTCATGCACGGGCAGCCACCGGCGCTGTCATCGGCTGCTCCCTTCTCGGCTGCCGCAGCGGCTTGCGCGCACGCGCCTTGACCGCAGCAACCGCCGCCCGGCATGCAGCCGCCCGTGGCTTCGACCGCCTTGTCGCTGTTCGCCGCGGGCGCGTCCTGCTGCGCCGCTGGTGCTGGCTGGGGCTTTTCTTCCGCGGTGCTGACAGTGACGATGGCTGCGAAGAGCGCGGCAACGATGCTAGTGGCGATGAGAGCTCGCTTCATAATTTCCTCCCAAACAGTCAGGGCTCGGACGCTAACGGCTGGTCCGGTCTGATGCAAGGGGCTGCGGATCAGAGCCGCATTGTGCCGTTGCGGATCTGTTCGACGGTGGCAGCGGTCAAGGGAATGTAGCGCTGCTGCGCGTCGTCGCGAATGTAGAGCGGATCACTACAGGTGCTGGGGTCGTAGCCTTGTCGCTGCAGATCCATCTTCCGTTGCTTGAGCGTGCCGGTCACGTCCATGGCCTGGACGATGCGGACGAAGAGCGGTCGCGCGTAGGTGGGTAGCTGCGCCGCCTGCCTGTAGAACGCGATCGGGTCAAACTGCGCGCCCGGGTCCACGACGAGCGCGGCCATGCCGGCGCGGCCGTCGTTGCCGGGAATCTGCACGCCGTAGACGTTGGTTTCGCTGATCCCGGGCGCGCCGTTGAGGACCTCCGCAACTTCCTGCGTCGCGACGTTCTCACCCTTCCAGCGGAACGTGTCGCCGACGCGATCAACGAAGTAGAAGTAGCCGTCGCGGTCACGCCGCAGGATATCGCCGGCGCGAAAGTACGCGTCGCCGCGCCGGAAGGCGTTGCGGATGACCTTCGCTTCGCTGGCGCGGGAGTCGGTGTAGCCGTCGTACGGCATGGGACCTCGCGTGTTGATGCGGCCGAGTAGTTCGCCGGGCTCGTCCACGCCGCACGGGACCAAGAAGCCGTTGGGGCCGCGCAGGAGGTCACCCTTGGCGACGTCGTAGCGCGCCAGACGGATCTGGTTGTGCTGAAAGGGATGCGGGCGGCCGACCGAGCCGACGCGGCCGGTGCGATTCATCAGGCTGACGTTGCCTTCCGTCGCACCGTACATCTCGACGACGCGTGCGATGCCGAAGCGCTGTTGGAACTTCTCCCAGATGTCGGGACGCAGGCCGGCGCCGACGGCCAGGCGCAGGCGGTGCTCACGGTCGTGCGGTGTCGGCGGCTGGCGCAGGAGATAGCGGCACAGCTCGCCGACGTAGACGAACGCGGTGGCACCGTGCCGGCGGACGTCGTCGAGGAACTCGCCGGCACTGAAGCGTCGGCGCGAGGCGAACGTGCCGCCGACGCGAACTGCGACGCTGAAGCCGACGAAGTTGCTCTCACCGTGATACAGCGGCAGCGGCGCGTACATCACGTCGTCGGCGCCAAGGCCGAGCAGACCGGACAACCCGATGCCGGAGATGATGTACCTACCGTGGCGTACGATCGCCGCCTTCGGATAGCCGGTGGTGCCGGAGGTGTAGATGTATAGGAACACATCGCGGCAGCGCACATCCGCCGTTGCCGGCTCGGAGCGCTCGGCGGCAGCCAACGCCGCATCGAGCGGCTCCACGTGCGGTGGCAGCTCGGCGGCATCGCCCTGACCCCACACCGTCAAGCCGGCGCCCTCTGGGAGCGCCACCACGCGCGGCAGACAGGCCGCGTCGACGAATACGTGACGTGCCTTGGACGACAGCAAGACGTGACTCAACGGCGGGCCGCTCAGATGCGTATTGATCAGAGCGCCGATGGCACCGACCTTGGCCACTGCTGCCTGTGCCGCCAACAGAGTGGGGCTGTTCTCCATCATCAAGGCCACCGGCTCGCGGCTGACACCGGCGAGCTTGAACACACCGGCGAAGGCGTTAGCCATGGCGTTGAACTCACCATAGGTGACACTCTCAGTTTCGAACCGCAGCAGTGTGCGATCTGGAATGCGCTGCGCCTGCTCCCGGACGAGCACGCCGAAGGTCTCGCGACTGTCGTCCGCGGCCCGCCGCAGGGCGCCGGCCATGCCCATGAAGTTCGGGAGCTCACGCAGGTCGTCCCACAACAGTCGGAGATTCATCGTCCCGCAGATAGCGAGGCAGATGGGTTGAACGCAAGGGCCTTGGACTCCGCCGCGCCCGCGTGCGCCGGCACCTCACACGGCGGGCGATGCACCACGAGTGCGCCGCGAATGTCGTGGACATTTGCCGGCCACGATGCGTAAATGGTGCGCGTTACAAGAATGAATTTCCGGGGGTTCAGAGTCGAATGATGCTTCGTCGCGTGCACACGAGCGTGGTTACCTTTAGTGTCTGTGTGGTCGCTCTGCTGTGGCAGGCGTGTGGTGGGGGTGGCGGCGGCGGTGGTACACAGGGTCCGCCGGTGACCCAGCCGGGACAACGGGGGACGGCGACTCCGGTTCCGGTGACGCCGGGACCAGACATGGTCATCGTGCAATCCGGGGAAGACATTGCCGAGAAGGCCAAAACCGCGCCAGATGGGGCTATTGTAGTGGTTGCGCCAGGAACCTACCGCCCTATCGTGCTCAATCCCGGCGACCTGCAGGGGGCGCTCACGCTGTTCGCCGACGTCACCGGCGAGTTCACGAACAGCGCACCCGCGGCGGTGACAATCGTGGCGAGGAGCACTGACGAGGCTGCGTTCGAAGCCTTCAGCCAGAACGATCTGTTCATTGACGGTTTTACGTTACGCGGTGGCACCGACGCCGGCTTTCTCTGCGGCGACTGCTCCACGATCACCGTGCAAGACTGTACAGTCACGAGCGGAGGCGGTGACGCGGTGCGCTTCGAACGCTCGGATGATGTGCTGGTCTTCAATAACTTGCTGACCGGCAACAAGGGAGGTGGGGTGACGGCGTTCGGTACCACTAGCATGCAGATCATCAACAACACGATCTACAACAATCTCAATGACGGCATCTTGCTGACGGTGGACGAAAACCAACACGCATCGACCAACGCCTTCTTGCGGAACAACATCCTCAACAAGAACACACCAACCGGGATCGTCGTGGATCCCGGACCACCCAGCTCGCTCACCGGTTTCGATGCGGACTTCGACCTCAACACCAACGGCTACGACGGCAACGACGCCGGTGTGAACGATGTTGCGAAGGATCCGCTGTTCATCTTTCCCTCGGGTGGCGACTTTCGCCTGGCGGCTCCGAGTAGCCCGGCGCTGGATGAGGGCACCGACAAGATCGACGCGGATCTGGTGAGCGAGTTGGAGCAACTCTCGACTCAGACCGACGGCAGCCTTGACTCGGCCCCGCTCGATATGGGCTATCACTACATTGCGCCAATTCCCACGCCGACCAAGGTCCCGAAGCCGACACGGACCGGGACGCCGCGCGCTACCGCGACTCGGACCGGAGGTGCCCCCGGGGCGACTCCCACGCCCACGCACACCGCGTCCGGGCCCACACCTACTCCGACGAAGACTACGCGGCCGACACGGACGCCCGTCACGCCAAAAGCGCGAGCTATCCGCGGCTAGCCCATTCTGCGCTGAGACTGTGCGGCTCGGACGAAAACGTGAGTGATTCGGAGTGGCGCCGGCCGCGGTAGAATCCGCGGCCGCATGCGCCAACCCTCGCGACATTGAGATTGCGGGAGGAACGAAAGTCAGATGGGAATGGTCGGATCCTGTTCGGGCTCCGCGGGCTCGCCCTCGGTCCCGTCCTTCTTCCCCTCGCGGCGTTCCATCTTCTTGCGCAGCTTCTCTTCCTGTTTGAGCTTACGAGCCATTTCTTTCCGGCGCTTCTGATCGCGCTTAAACGTTTTCCCACCAGCCATGGTCGGTGCTCCTTTCCGTTGCTCGAGCGGGGTAACTTCTCGTCGCACCAGGCAACGATTGCGTCACGTGGCTGCACCCTACCAAAGTCGCTCCAACCTGGCAAATTGCTCCATCGCGGGTACGCCGAGCGACCGTGCAGTGGCGTGCGCGACGTGTCGCGAAGTTGTTCTTGCGGCCCCGCGCGCCTATAAGGTGAAGCCGTTCCATCTGCCAGGAGGCTGTATGACCACCGACGAGAAGCTCAAATTGGCCGTGAGCGTCGCCCGCGCTGCGGCGCACTCGGGGGAGTACCGGCGGCTCGACAAGCTCATCGAGATCGTCTTCCGCAAGCTCAACGAGCTGGCGCCGCCGGAGAGCAGCGAGGGACCCCTGCACGACCACGACCGGGAGTTCAAACTGTAGAGCGCGACGATGCAGGCACACCGCGTCACGGTCGGGCTGGTTGGGCTGATGCTCGGTCTTGCCGGCATCAGCCGCGCTGCGTCGCCCGATGCGGCCATCTCGGCAAACGTGGCGACGCTGTTCGTCGGTGAGGAGAAAATCGTCGAGGGCACGGTGACTACCGCGGAACGCGACGCGAACGTCGTTCATCTCCGCTTCGGCACGGGACCGCAAGCGCTCACTGTGTCGCTGGTGATCGGTCTGCTCAACGACTTTCCGCACGAGCCGGAACGTTACTATCTCGGCAAAAGCGTGCGCATCGCCGGCACGATCCGGAGCTTCAAGGATCGCCCCGAGATGGTCATCCACGATCCGGCGGACATCAAAGTAGTGGGTGCGACCGTCCCCCAGACGAGCCAGCCGGCGACGGGTGCGCGACAGGGCAGCGATGACGCGCCGGCGCTACGAGAAGAGGTTAAGACACTGAACGAGCGTGTGCGGATGCTCGAGAACCAGGTGGAACAACTGCGGGGCGGGCCCCAGTAGGCCGCGCCCAGGCGCCTACTCCTTGCGCTTCTTCGGCCGCTCGACTTGTTTCAGCACCCGCTTGCGCAAGCGGACCGAGGTGGGTGTCACTTCGACCAGCTCGTTGTCCCCGATCCATTCGATGCCGTCTTCGAGCCCCATCTCGCGGTGCGGGGTGAGGCGCACGGCTTCGTCATGCCCGCTGGCGCGCATGTTCGACAGCTTCTTCTCGCGACAAATGTTCACGTCGAGATCCGACTCGCGCGAGTACTCGCCGATGACCATGCCTTCGTAGACGCGCGTGCCGGCCGGAATGAAGATCACGCCGCGCTCCTGCAAGTGGAAAATTGCGTACGGGGTGGCCGGTCCCTCGCGGTCGGCGACCATGGCCCCGTTGGTGCGCGCCTGGATGTGTCCCTGCCACGGCGCGTAGCCGTTGAACAGCGCGTTGATGATGCCGGTGCCGCGGGTGTCGGTGAGGAAGTGCGAACGGAAGCCGATCAAGCCGCGCGACGGGATGACGAACTCCAAGCGCACGCGGCCGGAGCCGGTGTGGTTCATCTTCGTCATCTTGCCGCGCCGCACGGCCAGCAGCTGCGTCACGACGCCGATGTACTCTTCGGGGACATCGACCAGCAGCAGCTCCATCGGTTCTTGCTCGCTGCCGTCGATCTGCTTGGTGATGATGGTCGGCTTCGACACCTGCAGCTCGTAGCCCTCGCGCCGCATCGTCTCGATGAGGATCGCCAGCTGCAGCTCGCCGCGGCCCATGACGCGCAGGGCATCGGGTGAGTCGGTGTCTTCCATGCGCAGGCTGACGTTTTTACGCTGCTCGGCGAACAGCCGCTCGCGCACCTTGCGCGACGTGACGTACTCACCTTCGCGTCCGGCCCACGGCGAGTTGTTCACGCTGAAGATCATCGCGATCGTCGGCTCGTCGACGCGGATGGCGGGGAGTGGCTGCGGGGTGAGTCGGTCGGCGATGGTCTCGCCGATGCGGATGTCCTCGATGCCCGCGACCGCGACGATGTCGCCGGCACGCGCCGCTTCCAGCTCGCGGCGCTTGAGGCCGTGCCAGCCGTAGAGCTGCGTGACCTTGCACTCGACCTGGGTGCTGTCCTCGCGGCACAGCGTGTAGATCCCGCCGCTGCGCAGCTCGCCGCTGACGATGCGTCCGATGGCGAGCCGGCCGACGTAGTCGTTGTAGTCGAGGTTGTTGGCTTGGAACTGCGTGGTGGCGTCGGGATCGAAACGCGGCGCCGGCAGGGCGGAGACGATGAGGTCGAACAGCGGCCGCAGATCCGCGCCATCGCCGTTCAGCTCGCGCTTGGCGATGCCCTCTCGCGCGTTGGTGTACACCACGGGGAAGTCGAGCTGCGTCTCGTTGGCATCGAGGTCGATGAATAGATCATAGATCTCGTCCAGCACCTCGGCCACGCGCGCGTCGGGCCGATCGATCTTGTTGATGCACACCACCGGCGGCAAGCCGGCCTCCAGCGCCTTCTTGAGGACGAAGCGCGTCTGTGGCAATGGCCCCTCGGAGGCGTCGACCAGCAGCATCACCCCGTCGACCATGGCCAGCGTGCGCTCCACTTCACCGCCGAAGTCGGCGTGGCCGGGCGTGTCGACGATGTTGATGTCCACGCCGTGGTAGGTCACCGCTGTGTTTTTCGCCAGGATGGTGATGCCCCGCTCGCGTTCGAGGACGTTGGAGTCCATGACCCGGTCGACGACCTGTTCGTTGCTGCGGAAGATGCCGCTTTGATGGAGCATGGCATCGAGCAAGGTGGTCTTGCCGTGATCGACGTGGGCGATGATGGCGACGTTGCGGATGTCGTCGCGGCTAGCGCGGGGCTGCATACATTCTCCGGGTTATAGAGTGGGCCGAGCGCCAAGCCGTGCGTGAGTGGCCTTGCTTTCCGGCAGCGACGAACTATAGCATCCCGCCGGCTGCCGGCAATGGCAGGGGAGACGCCATCGTGTCGCGCAGTGCAGACGCTCAGGGGGACCCATGACGGCACCGTCGCAATCCGATGTTCGCAACTTAGCGCGCTTTCGGTACGCGCTGCGGAAGTTTCTGTGGTTCAGCGAGCAGATCGCGCGGCGCGCCGGCCTGACGCCGCAGCAGCACCAACTGCTCCTCGGCGTGGCCGGGTTTACTGACAAAGACTCGGCGACGATCGGGGAGCTCGCCGAGTACTTGCAGGTCCGCCATCACAGTGCCGTCGGCCTGATTGATCGCGCCGTGGGGGCCGGGCTGGTCCGCCGCGAGGTCAACCCCGACGATCAGCGTGAGGTGTACGTCACCCTGACGGCTGACGGGTCGCGCAAGCTGCGACTGCTCACCCAGCTGCACCGCAAAGAGCTCTCCGGCCTCCGCCGTAGCCTCGACATCTTTCGCCTGGAGAAGGACAACGCAACGATCGCCAAGGCGTCGCAGCGTGGAGCGAAGGGCGGACGAACAGGACGCGGCTAGGTTGCGCGCTACCGCCGCTGAAAGTTGGGTTTGCGTTTCTCTTTGAACGCCCGCGGTTCCTCGCGGGCGTCTTCGCTCTGAAAGACCTTCCAGCCGTAGTCGTACTCGTGAGCCAGGGCTTCCGGTTCGGTCATGCCGTCGGTCTCGTGCAGCGTGCGCACGATCGCTTCGACCGCCAGTGGGCCGTTCCCGCAGATCACTTGAGCGATCTCACGCGCCTTGGCGAGCGCCTCGCCGTCGGGCACGACGTGGCCGATCAGTCCGATCGCCAGCGCCTCGCGCGCCGTGAGGTGCTTGCCGGTGAGGAGAATCTCCGCGGCGTGCGTGAATGGAATTTGCCGGCGCAGGCGGACCGCTGAGCCGCCCATCGGATACAGCGACCAGCGCGCCTCCGAGACGCCGAAGCGGGCGCTCTCACCCGCGACACGAATCTCAGTTGCTTGCAGAATCTCGGTGCCGCCGGCGATCGCCACGCCCTCGACGGCGGCGACGATCGGCTTGGTTGGCCGATACGAGCGCAGCAACGCTTTCCAATGCAGATCCGGATCTGCGGCCATGCGCGCTGTCACATCGATCTCCGGATCGGAGCTGCCGGCGTCGCCCGCCATGGCGCGCAGATCGGCACCTGAGCAGAAATTCCCGCCGGCGCCGGTGAGCAAGATGCAGCGGATGTCGTCGTTCGTCGACGCCTCCACGAACGCGTCGTACATCCGCACCAGCATCGCACCCGACAGCGCGTTCATGCGCTCGGGGCGGTTGAGAACAATCGTAAGCAGGTGACCCTCACGTTCGACGATCGCATCAGGCATGTGACCCCTCGTCATCAGTGTTCATCGGTGGTTGCCTTCGGCATCAGCACCGTGCGCAGGTCGTTCAACACGAGCTGCGGGTTGAGAAAGCCGACGCTGTAAATGTTGCGCACGTGATTGTCGAGGTCGAGCAGAAACACCTTGAGCACATGCCGGAACAGGCCGCTCCATTGGCCATCGGCAAAACGCAGCTTGGCGACCGGCTGCCCGAAGTCGACGAGCAGTGGCTGCAACTCGGCGTCGTTCGTTGTGGTCACGAACTGCCAGTCCGTTTGCGGCTGGTAGAAACCGCTCACCGTCTTCATGCGCGCCGCTGTATCGCGTTCGGGATCGAAGCTGATGGTGATCAACCTGACCCGGCGAGCCAGATCAGCATCGGCAGCCAACCCTCGGTCGATGCGTTGCATGACCGCCTGGCTCAGCGGGCAACCGGCCGCTTCGGTACACGTGGTGTAGACGAATGCGACGACCGCAATCCGGCCTTGCTTGAGTGCGAACAAGCTGGTCGCTTGGCCTTCCGCGTCGAGGACCGGATGGTCGGTAACGGACTTGATGATCGGCAGCGTGTATGAACCGGGCGCCGGCGGCGTGTACTCGGGCGTGAAGCTGCCGACACCGTACGTGTACGAGAGGTCGGCCGAATCAACGCCCTTCACGCGGGCGGCGGGTGCAATGGGGTCGCTCGCAGCTGAGACCGGAAACTGCAACCACAGATGAACACCGATGAACACCGATACAAGCTTGAACGCCTGTGATGGCCGGCTCCGGATTGCGGCCGTAGGCCGCGCTGGGTGCATCTGCGGTTTTGACCTGTTACTTTCCCGCGACACGCGGTGACTCGGCGGTGTAGATCTGGTTCTTGTAGAACTCGTCTTGCCCGAAGTGCATGTGGTGCGGGCGGCCGAGACGGCGCGGGTGTTACCGCCGTCCACTTCGCCCCGAGCCGCGCCGCCGCCGCCGAGGTATTCAACAGCCGCGCGTATTCGTCACCGCCGGGGGCACCGCTCGCCTTGACATCGGCGGACCGCGGGACGACGATCTCGTGAAAGGGAAAAGGCCTATGGTCAAGCTGCTCCGTCTTCCGCTGGGGCACGCCGCCCCAGTATCTGCCCGGCCGGCATCCGCCGCGGGTATCTTCATCCTGCGCTTGGACGCCGCTACACATTGCCTCGCCGTCGGGCTTCTATTCGCTGCGACGTTGGGGCATGCACTCATCTTTGGATCCGTCGCGAGAGCGACGGCACCTACTCCACACCCTGGCACGCTGGGCGTGACGCTGTTCGCAGCGCTCGGCCCGAACAACATCCCCAACCAGGGGTTGGTGCCCATCGGCGTGCCGTTCCCGGTGAACCTCGCACTCACCCGCAACAGCGACGAAGTGCGGACTATCTACGTCCTCATCGAAACCTTCGACGCAGATCTGGTGCCCGGCGTGCAAGCGGGTACGGGGAAGCGTGGCGAGCTGGTGATTGACGTCAGCGGTCTACCGGTCGATCAGCAGGCCAGCATTCCCTTCAGCATGACCCTGCGCGGTGGTGAGGGTGGCGGAGCGCACGTTGTGGTCGCCGACGATCATGGCGCCTTTGGAGAGGACTACATCCACTTCGCCAACCTCGACAACGACTTCGTCACCGGACAGCCGGGTCAGGGACAGCTGAGCAACATGGCCTACGAGGTACCCGACGCCGGCGACATCCTACAGCCCCAGATCGACGCGTTCAGTGCGACCACTCCGTGGGCGCAGCAACTCGTCACCGGATCGACGACCCTCAACTCTCGAAAACGCGCCCGCAAGTACACCCCAACCCAAACGGACTTCATGCAGAACGTCGAATGGGACGACGCCGCACGCCGCGCCCAGTCGGAGGCGATGCATCTGGCGTTGGATGCGAAGAAGGGCAAGCTGCACTCACGCGACCTGGTTCCCGTCAACGGCCGCGTCGTGTTTCCCGACGACGCCGGCTGTGGCAGCGCCTCGCCGGCCCGGCAGATCACCTGGGCGGAGTGCCACAAGTTCAAGAGTCGGATTGATAGTGCCGGCAAGCCGGTGACCACGAACGCGTACGTGGCCGACACGAATCGCCCGCTGCCGGCAACCCTGGTTCTGTCCTACCGTGCCTACTTTGGTGGGGTGCCGCTATATACCTGCGATGTCACCTCGGTGCAGACCAACGCCGACGGCACCTTCAGTACGTCGCTGCTGACGTGCCCTCCCCCGTCCCCGACAGAGGTCGCCCCCGATGAATATCGGGTCATCGTGACTGCCTTCTTGCAGTATCAGGTGATCGGCGCCTCCGGCAGCACCGGCGCCGACGCGGGTTACATCCGCGGCTACTGGAAGAACACGGACATGGCGGCGCTGTTCGCGAAGTTCATCGTCCTCACGCCCCTCGATGTGATCAATTGGCTCACGTATACGGACCCAACCAGCGGCGACAAGTTCTCGATGCCGGCGCTGCGCTTTGAGGTCACGGTTGACACCGGCCCCTTCGCGCTGGGCACGCGGGTGGTCGCCGGCACTGCCGGCGGCAGCTACAACTACGTGCGCAACCTGCTCTCGGCCTACGCCACGATGGTGCAGCTGCATCGCAACCTGCGCACCGAGCTGTCAGACTCCTCTCGCTACCTGAAGATGTTCATCGACACGCACCCGAGCGGGTTGCCGCGCAGCTACGTGATTGCGTTCGCGGACACGTGGGCATACGGCGGCGCCGGAAGCATTAGCCTGCTCAAACCGACGACCGACCTCAACCCAAGCAACGTCCGACTCTTGTCGGACACCGGCACGCTGTCGCACGAGCTCGGCCACTCGATCCACGGCTCGCTGGCCGGCAGTTCCTTCCGCAGCGACTATAACTTCGCCAATCCGCTCATGCGCAGTGACGGCAAAAAGTACGATTGGGGACACGGGTTCGACCAGTACCAAGAGATGGGCACCGCCTTCGTCGAAGGCATCGCTTCGTCACTGGGCCAGTACTTGCTGAATGGGTGCGGGAACTCGATAGGCACCATGCGCGGCGTTGGCGGTGCTGGCGGTGGCGTGGCCTTTCTGACCAACCTGTGGAGCGCGGTGGGTACCGATAGCGCCGACGGGGAACCGCTCCACCATACGCGCTGGCAGTTGCGCGGCGTGCGCAGCCTCGGCGAGCCGTCTGCGGCATTCACGACACGACGTGACGCCGGTCGGGCGTTAGCGAGGAACGCGTGGTTGGAAGGACATCGGCTCACCACTTCAAACAACGAAGCCCGCTGGGCCGAGTTCGGCTGCGACCTGATGGATGGTGACTCCAGCGTCGATTACGTGAAGACCTTGGCGCCCTCCGCCTACGTCGACGACTTCAGCGCTCTCGTGTGGGAAACCCATCAAGGGGACAACGACGGTGGTACCTACACAGTCGTCGATTACGTTGCCCCGAAAGGTGAAAAGGTAAACCTCGCGTTGCGCCAGGTCGTCAACGCGATGGATGGCTTCTGCCCGACCTGCCCGACGATGACCACGGACCAGACCAAAGCGGCTTACAAGAAGGAGCGCCTCGCGGCCAGCACTGCCCTGCAGTCGCCGTCGCGCTTCGCGCAGTATTTCATCGACCTGAAGGTCGCCACCGCCGAGAAGATGCGCGATGTGCTGCGCGCCAACTTCATGGAGACGACGGGCCTCGACGGCGTCGAGTAACGCACCCCACCCATAAGCCCCGGCCCCGCGGAGTCCGGCAGAGAGTTGATGTAACTGCGCGTCCACTGCTTCGCGGCGGCCGGTGCGACCGCAACGACGCCCGCGACGAAAGCCAGGGCGACGATGGGAGCGGCACGTTTCATTGTCGCGCAGGCTAGGCTAGGGGCCTGTCGGACTTGGCAACCCGCAGCGACCCATCGGGGAGCGGGCCATAGAAATGACGCTGACCGCAGGCCCTAGGCGCCGCGCCCCAGCTCCTGCGAGCGGCGCGTCGCCGTCACGACTGCGGCAGCAACGGCATCTTTGAAGCCGCGGCGCTCCAGGTCACTCAGGCCGGCGAGGGTGGTGCCGCCGGGCGAGGTGACTGCAGCGCGCAATGCTTCCGGTGTGTCGCCGGTTTCCTGCAGCATCGCCGCGGCACCGACCAACGTCTGAAAGGTCAGTTGCGTGGCGAGTGCCGCCGTGAGCCCCGCCGCCACGCCACCCGCAATCAGGCCTTCGGCGAAGCGGTAGACGTACGCTGGGCCGCTGCCGCTGAGACCGGTCACGGCGTCGAGCAGACGCTCGTCCTGCACCGCGACGGCTTGGCCGACAGCGCGCAGCAACCGCAGCCCGAGACGCTCGTCGGCGGGCGTGGCGTACCGGCCGCGCACCAACACCGACATGCCCTTGGCGAGCAGCGCCGGCGTGTTCGGCATCACGCGCAGTACACGTGCCCCCTTGCCCAAGCCGGCTTCGAGCCGCGCCGTCGTGACTCCCGCGGCGATCGAGACGAACAGCTTTTGCGGCGTGACGCTCGGCCGCATCGACGCCAACACCGCGTCGATGATCTGCGGCTTGACGGCGATGATGACGACCTTCGCGTCGCGCACCAATGCGGTGTTGTCCTGCGTGGTCACCACCTTATAGCGCCGCCGTAGCGCCGCCAGCTTGGGCGCATCGACGTCACTGACGCAGATCTGCTCGGCGCGGTAGAGTCCGGCCGCGAGGAAGCCCTTGACCAGTGCGGTCGCCATGTTGCCGCCGCCGACGAAACCGACCACCGGTTGCGCTGACTTGATGCGCGGCCGCGCCATCCTACGTTTCCTTTTCATTGCCTCTCCCCAGCTAGTCTCAAGTGCGAGTTCTACGACGCTTCACGCTTCACGAATCACGCTTCACGTTCCCCAAAGATTGCTCGGCCGACGCGCACCATCGTCGCGCCCTCTTCGATGGCTACCACGAAATCATCGGTCATTCCCATCGACAGCTCGCGCAAGGGCGCGTTGGCTGCCGCGCTGCTGCGCAGGCGGTCACGCAGCTCGCGCAGCACCCGGAAGTGCGGGCGCACCGCTTCTGCCGACGCCGCCGGGGGCGGGACGGTCATCAAACCGTCGATCAGCAACCAACGTTGCGCGGACAGCGCGCCGAGCAACCCGGCCACTGCGGTTGGCGCGATCCCGTTCTTGCTCTGCTCGCCGCCGGTGTTGACCTCAATCAGCACCCGCACCGGCTGGCCGCGCGCCTCGCCGCAGCGCGCCAGGGCAGCCGCGAGCGGCACACTGTCGAGGGTGTGGATCACGTCGAACAGCTCAACGGCGCGTGCCGCTTTGTTGCGCTGTAGGTGGCCGATCAGGTGCCAGGTGACTGGCGCGGTGATGCGCCGCATCTTCTCCGCGGCTTCCTGGACATAGTTCTCACCGATGTCCGTTGCGCCGGCGGCGATCGCTTGCTCGATCAGCTCGGCCCGTTTGGTTTTGGAGACGGCGACGATGCGCACGTCGTGTGGCGCGCGGCCGGCACGAACAGCGGCAGCGGCGGCGTGGTCGTGGACGCGCCGCCAGTTCCCGGCAACGTCGATCATGAGCCCGGAAGCGCCGTGGCCGCGTCGGGGAGATGGTGCCGCAACAGCTCGCGCACCTCATCGACAGGCAACCCGACGACGTTGGTGTACGAGCCACGCACCTGCACGACGAAGCGCTGGGCCAGGCCTTGGACCGCGTAGGCCCCCGCCTTGTCGTACGGCTCGTCGCTGTCCAGGTAGTCCTCGATCTCACGTGCGGCGAGCGGCCGGAAATCGACCGCAGTGCGCACCAGTAGCTCTTCAATGGTGCCTCGTGGGTGGCGCAGAACGACGGCGGTGAGCACTTCGTGCGAGCGGCCCGAGAGCGACTGCAGCATGCCGCGGGCGTCGGCGCGGTCGCGCGGCTTGCCGAGGATGACACCGTCGGCGACGACGAGCGTGTCGGCTGCCAGCACCAGCGCGTCCGGACAGCCGCAGGCGACCTCGGCGGCCTTCTCGCGCGCCACGCGGCGCGCGAACTCTTCGGGGGATTCACCTGCCTCGGCCGTCTCGGGGACATCGCTCACCACGACGTCGAACGGCACGCCCAGTTGCGCCAGCAACTCGCGCCGACGCGGCGAGGCGGAAGCCAGGACCAACCGTGCACTCATCGAGCGCTAGTTGGCCGATGCTGCGCGCGGTTGTCAACCGAGTATAGCTATCAGCTGTCAGCCGTCAGCTGTCAGCCTGAGCACACCGGAAAGACTGGAAGGGGTGTCGAATTGTCCGGCTGACAGCTGACTGCCG